>DIFE01000166.1 GCA_002418985.1 Deltaproteobacteria bacterium UBA5756 | reverse complement strand
CCTTTGGCTCCGGAGGCCAACGCTCTATCCAACTGAGCTACGGGCGCTTGGAAGGGTTACATTATACCATATAAAGGACTGGTGCCAAGAGTTTTTCGCCGAATACGCGGGTGGGCTCTTCCCTTTTTTGTGTTGCCCGTGATATGCTTCTCTCCACGAACACACAAGACCATCCATGAGACAGAAAAGAAGGCATATCACTTATCTTATCGGTGCCGGCATAACTGTTATCTTCGTTCTTCTGGCCCTCGTCAGGTTCGTTCCCCTGGAACGGCTCGAGATGCTTCTCTACGACCTTCGCTATCAGCTTCGGGGCATGGCACAGGCACCGGGCCAGATCGTTGTTGTCGGCATCGACGACAGGAGCCTCCAGGCGATCGGCAGGTGGCCGTGGAACCGGGACAAAATGGCCGATCTCGTCGACCGGATGAACTCCATGGGGGCACGGGTCATCATGCTTGATTTCATCTTCAGCGAGTCGTCGCCCTATGACGATAAACTGGCGGCCGCAATGAAGGCGAAGGGAAATGTCGTCCTGCCTTTCGTTTTTGATTTTGAAGGGAACGCGCCTCAGAAGGTCGATGACGCCCTTCTCGATAACGCCTTCATGGTCATCAGAAAGGAAAATCTCTTCACCATCCACAAGCCCATAACCGCAAAGGGCGCTCTCCTGCCGATACCGGCTTTTTCTGCAAATTCAGCAGCCATGGGCTACATCAATATGCTTCCCGACCAGGACGGCAAACTCCGTTGGGAAGCCCTTGTAGTCTCCTATATGGACCAGCTTTATCCCTCTATCGACCTCCAGGTTGCAAGACTTTACCGTGGTCTTTCCCCGGCGGATATGAGCGTGGAGGCTACGAATTCCGTTGCACTGGGCAAAACAGTTCTTGCCACGGATCCCTTCGGAAAAATGCTCATCCCCTACTACGGTCCCCACAATACCTTTCCCGTGATTTCCGCTCTCGACGTGCTGGAAGGAAAGGCGAACCCTTCGTCGATCCGGGACAGGATCGTCCTCATCGGTCCCACGGCGGTAGGTATCCATGACAAGATCGTCACTCCCGCATCGGCGATCATGTTCGGTGTTGAAAAGCACGCCAACATGATCGGGGCAATCCTTGAAAACCAGAACATCCGCTTCGTCGGGCGTATGGCCAACATTCTCATCATTATCCTTATGGGTGCGATCTTCACGTTGCTCATCGTACGCATGAGGGCCGTTGCGGGCGCCTTTTGTGCCGCCCTTTGCATAAGCGTCCTCTTCACCGCCGGCTACGTCCTGTTCTTTACCTGGAGGTTGTGGATCGATATCGGCTACGCGGGAAACGCCGTTATCGTCATCTATTTCGTCTCCACCGCCTTCCGTTACGCAACGGAAGAACGCTACGCCAGACAGATCAGGAGCATGTTCTCCAGCTACGTGACGGAGAAGATCGTCAACGAGTTGATCAGAAACCCCGAACTGGCAAAACTCGGCGGGGAACGCCGTGAAGTCACAGTCCTCTTCTCTGACGTAAAGGGTTTCACCACCTTCTCCGAACACCACTCCCCGGAACAGGTGGTGGCCATCCTCAATGAATACCTGACGGAAATGACGAATATCATCATCCGGTGGGACGGAACCCTCGACAAGTTCGTCGGCGACATGATAGTTGCCTTCTGGGGAGCCCCTCTGCGCCAGCCCAACCACGCCGAACTGGCCATTAAATGCACCCTCCACATGAAACAACGCCTGGCCGAATTAAGGGAAGTCTGGCTCAGGGAAGGCCGCGTCCCCCTGGATGCAGGTTTCGGTCTTAACACGGGCGAGGTCGTGGTGGGGAATATCGGTGCCGAGGGCAAGAAGATGGACTACACCGTCATCGGCGACAACGTGAACCTGGGATCTCGCGTCGAGGGGCTTACCCGCAAGTACGGCGCACAGATCATTATCACCGAAGCGACACTCGACAAGGTGCGGGACCTCGTCGCCGCAAACCGGTTCGGTCACCTTCTGATACGGGGGCTCGACATCGTGGCGGTAAAAGGGAAGGCGGAACCGGTCCGCATTTACGAGGTTGCCTCCCTCAGCGAAGGCTCCGATTGTCAGGTAATTGAATGCGAAGAAAAAGAGGCAACCGTAATCCTGGAAAAATAATTCGAAAATTTTCTATTTTGCCGTTCCCGAAGCGGTCCCGGAGATCGACGAGGCCCCGACTGTACCCGTGGAGGAACCGGAAAATACTACAGGGTTCGGATATGTCCCCACTCCGTCCGGAGCGCTGCCGGAGGTGACCGATCCCGTCCAGGCCGTACCGTTTACGCTATTAAGGGTAAAGGTCGCAACATTTGAACCGCTGATGAGGGCAACAGGCGTATTGACACGTGCCGACAGCGGGGAAGCCGGGTCGAAACTTCCGGAGACTGAACCAAGCCAGACCTGCGGGACGGCGGTAGCAGAGGGGCCGTAGAATTTCACATTACTGAGTTCTATGAACATAGAGGGCGCGCCCAAACTGCCCGACAGCACCGGCAGGCTCCCCACAAGGATGCCGGGGGCTGCGATCGGGTCCTGGGTAAGGACGCTGGGCGCCACTCCCGAAGCGCTGCCGTTTATTACTCCCGTTTCGGTGTTTCCAACGATCGTCCCATTCCATGTTCCCGCCGCCGTACCGCTGAAAGTAAATGGTGTGGTACAGGTGCCCACGCCGGTTGGAGCATTGCCGCTGGCTATATTTGCGGTCCAATTCCCCGACATGAGTCCCGTATCCAGATCACTCGTAATGATCAGATTAGCGGTCATGCCGCCGCCCGAGAGGGCCATACCCTTGAAATTCGTACCCGGCGAGTTCCAGATCGACTCATATGTCCCCGTCACTGAATCCGCCTTCCAGGATTGGGGTGTTCCCGTTGCGGTGGGCCCGTAGAATTTAACATTGTTAAGCGAAAGATTCACGGTTTCAAATGGGTCGTTATACGTGCCGCTGAGGCTTGGAACCGCACCTACAAACACATTGGGAATGACCGGCGGTGGAGTGAAGAGACTTGTCGTAGTGACCGGGGAGGTAAGACTGGTGAGCTGAACATTGAGATTGCCGTTGCCTGTACCCGTCGAGGCCGTTGTGTTTTCTGCCTGGGGTGAGCTACTGCCGGAGCCTCCGACGTATGATACGTTTCCCTGAACGGGACGGGACGGGATACCGCCCGTGCCTACTACGAAGGAAACAAAACCGGCGGTCACGTTGACCACCCTGCCCGGTGCGCTCGGGTTGTAAAAGTAACCCTTGCCTGTCTCGAAGAAAAGGCCTGTTACCATCTGGGCAAAGCCCACGGTCATTCCGGAACCGCGGATGCCGGCCACCGCGTTCGGGGTATGGACCTCGAACTTGTTGCCCTCGGCGAATGAAGAGACTTTTTTGACAAATTCCTCGCCGGATACGGCCTGGACCTTGCCGCGGTCCAGTTTTATGACCTGGTTGCTTCTGTTTCCTTCATCGGAATACTGGCTGACCTGGACCCGTGTCGCCGGTGCGATCCTGAGGATGTTCTTGTTGAAAAATGTTATCTCGGCCCTGCTGTTCGTCTTTGCCCGGTAGATGTCGCCGACATCTACACTGTCACCGAGGGATACGTTCAGCACCAACCTCTGCCCGGCCTTGAGGACATCCACCCTTCCTTCTATCCTGGTGATCTTCCCGACGGGAGCAGCCTCGGCGACAATAGTCGAAATAAATAAAAAGGAAAATACGATAAGGAGAAATGCCAGAGATATTCTTTTCATGATCGTCACCCGTTCTTACGTGACTAAAATTACTGTTTTAAGCCTGCCTAAACCCGCCGGTACTTAGAACCTGTATTCCACGCCCAGACCGTAAACCTCCCTCGTGTAATCGTAAAGTGCTATATTGGATTGGTTCCTGTAATGATTGTACTGCAGGATAAGATCGGTATTCTTGACGATACCGTAGAGCAGGGCGCAGGAGACACTATAAATGTCGTCCCGTCTCTTTTGCTCGAAATAGGTGTTGTCATATGTATATTTGACATAGATCGCATCAGCCGATACCTGGGCTCTTAGCGGTCCGATGATCGGATAAAACAGATCGGCCCCGAAACGGTTCTCGTTATTCACCCAATTCCGCCCTATGGTGTTATCCTGGGCATAGGAGTAGCGCAGGGTGAAGAACGCCTTGTTCTCCTTGAAGGTGTAGGTCCACCCGGCACCCCCCGTCATTCTCTCGCCGCTTCTTTCTTCTCCATCGGGAGGTTCGGGGTGAAGTTCGGTGTCGAAATACTTCTTACGCATATAACTGAAAAACACCTCGCCGAAACTGTTGGGCGTCGTGATAAAGCGCAGCGTCGGGGTTGCCGACTTTGTTTCGAGGTAGCGCGTCTGGTTCCACCAGTTCAACTCGTTATAAAAACTATTGCCCTTGACACCCTGCAGACTGACATAAGAATAGGTAAGCGGAAGGCTCACGGCAAAACGGCCGAAGGCATAGCCCGGAACGATGCTGAATGTGTTCGTCATATTGTTGTATTCCGTCAGATTGCCGACGGAACCGTCGGAGCGTGTGTAGGTCTTCCCGAAATACCTGTCTGTATAGAATGAATAATACGCCGAGAGACTGAAGGGCGTTCTGAAAGAAAACGGCGCTGTGTAACCAATGCGGGCGCCGAAATTGAGGGCGCTGTCCTCCTGCCCCGAGATCGATTCCGTCATCGGGCCGTCGCCCTTCGTAACGACGTTCGTATCGTACTTATAACCCATACCTATACCGAACCGCCACGGCCTTTCACGCTCGGCCTTGTCGGCGACTATCTTTTCGTAATCCCTCGCATAAAGCGCCAGGTCGCTCGCGGGATCCAGGGTGATAGTGGTCCGCAGGCGCTCCTTTGCATCCTTATATTTTCCCTGCTGGGTATAGATGCCGGCTATCTGAAGCTCCGCCTGCTGCGATAGGCGGGGATCGCGGTCTTTGGCTTTCTCAAAGGCTTTGATGGCTTCATCCGGCTTGCCTCTTTTGGTAAGTACCAAACCTTTCAGCAAATACAGGCGAGCCGGATCCAGCCCATCTTTCTCAGCGACGGCGATCCATTTTTCCGCTTCCATGATGTTGTTGGTGTGATAGAGGACATCGATGAGTTCGACGAGCGCCTCGTCGACCCGGGGCGTCAACGTGGCAGCATCCTTGAAGTAGGGTGTGGCCTCCTTGTATTTTTCCATGGTCTTATACGTAAGACCCACGTAATAAGCTGTCCGGGCCGACCCCTTGTCGGCCGAATACGCCTCCAGAAAATAGGTCAGGGCTTCTTCGTAGTTTTCCTGCCCGTACTCCTTAAACCCCTGATCAAACAAAGTCTGACCACCGGCAGGAGAAATCATGGAAACCGTCAAACACAGGGCGAACAGGGATAACCCGAGTATTCGTTTCATTAACAAACCCCCGATGCATGATTCTCGACAATTGGGTGTTAAGCTTTATTAACCCATATAGATTTTCTTGGCAAGGAAAAGTTAAGGAAAAAGACAACCCTCAAGAACACGTCAAACGGTAGAGGATCCGACTGTCTGAAACCAGGGATTTTCCCCTTAAGCCTCCTTGCCTTAAGCCTCCTTGCACAACGGGGAGCGCTCCATCCCTTTCTCATTAATAACTTGACGGAACATGCCTAAAGCATTATATTACTGACACTTAGAAACATTTTTTGAGTTGGAGGAACAGATGCCTATCTACGAATACCAATGTACAGAGTGTGGAAAAACCTTTGAAATATTTCAAAAGATCAGTGACGAACCACTCACGCAGTGCAAGGTATGCAGGGGAAGGCTCACCAAGCTCATCTCTAATTGTGCTTTCCATCTCAAAGGCACCGGGTGGTATGTCACGGATTACAAGAAACCCGTCGATTCCGGCGGCGGGAAGAATGGCGGTAAGCACGTCGAAAAGACGGAAAGCGCGCCTGAACCTGTAACCGAGACAAAAGCGGAGACCAAATCGGAAAGCACACCTACAACATCGACAGGAGGCGCAGCATGACCAAAGGTGACAAGGTAGCATTCTCTTTCGCAAAGAAAAACATGGAAGGTACCGTAGAACAGGTCTTTCAGAAGACCGTCTACATAAAGGCCGATTTCCCGAAAGACAAGGGAAAGATTGTGAAGAGAAAGATAAAAGATGTGAAATAGGGCAGGCTTCAGCGAAATAATAAAGGCAAGGGATTTTCTGTCCTTCGCCTTTATTATTTCTTAATCAGTAGGGTTTTTTTGAGTCCTCGCCCTTGAGTCCGGCCTCTAGTAGTAATCCTGCAGTGCCCTTACCCGAAGTTTCCCGTTTTTCATGACCTCTATGGCATTGACTACCGCCTGGGCGCCGGATAGGGTTGTGGTGTAAGGGATCTTGTACTGGACGGCACCGGAACGGATGGCCACCTCGTCCACTTTTGGGTTTCTTCCGCTTGGCGTGTTGATGATGAATTGTATCCCGCCGTTTTTGATCATGTCCACCACGTGGGGCCTTCCCTCGGAGACTTTGTTGACGAATGCGACCTCGATACCGTTGTTCGCGAGCACCTTGCCCGTCCCCTTTGTGGCGCAGATCGTGAAACCTAGGTCGGAGAGCTTTTTTGCGATGAAGACGACGTTCCGTTTGTCCCTGTTCTTCACGCTCAGGAAGACGTTCCCCTGTGAAGGAAGGTCCTGACCGGCGGAAAGTTGGGATTTCAAAAAGGCAGCGCCGAAACTGGAATCGATCCCCATGACCTCGCCTGTAGACTTCATCTCCGGGCCCAGTATGGTATCCACCCCCGCAAACTTGTTAAAGGGAAAGACCGATTCCTTGACGGCGCTGTGGTTCAGCACGATCTCCTTTTCGATGCCCAGTTCCTTCAAGGTCTTGCCGGCCATCAGTTTCGCCGCCACCTTGGCCCACTGAACCCCCGTCGCCTTGCTGACGAAGGGAACCGTGCGGCTTGCCCGCGGGTTGACCTCAAGGACATAGATCATGTCGTCCTTCACGGCGTACTGTATGTTCATGAGACCTACCACGTTCAGGCCTTCCGCCAGCCGGTAGGTATATGTCCGTATTCGTTCTATGACATCGTCGTTGAGGGAGTATGGCGGCAGCGCCGACGCACTGTCACCGGAATGGATGCCCGCCTCCTCGATGTGTTCCATGATGCCGGCCACAACGCATAACGTTCCGTCAGCGACGGCATCCACATCGATCTCTATGGCATCTTCGAGGAACTTGTCGATAAGAATGGGTTTTTCAGGTGAAGCCTCCGCCGCTTTTATCATGAAGGACGCCAGATCCTCATCGTTATAGACGATCTCCATCGCCCTGCCGCCCAGTACGTAGGACGGCCTCACAACCACGGGAAATCCGATTGATGCCGCAATCTCCCGGGCCTCTTCAAAGGACGTGGCGATACCGTTGTCGGGCTGAGTGAGTCCCAGTTTCTTGAGGAGCGTCTTGAACTTGTCCCTGTCCTCGGCGACGTCGATGCTTTCGGGCGTCGTTCCGATGATCTTTACGCCGGCCTTTTTCAACGCCGTTGCAAGGTTCAAAGGGGTCTGCCCGCCAAACTGCACGATGACCCCGTCAGGTTTCTCTCTCTCGGCTATGTCGAGAACGTTCTCGAAGGTCAGGGGCTCGAAGTAGAGTTTGTCCGAGGTATCATAATCGGTGCTCACCGTCTCGGGATTGCTGTTGACCAT
Organism: Deltaproteobacteria bacterium UBA5756; assembly: GCA_002418985.1. Lineage (GTDB taxonomy): Bacteria > Desulfobacterota > Syntrophorhabdia > Syntrophorhabdales > Syntrophorhabdaceae > Delta-02. Next base: position 65,564 of record DIFE01000166.1, on the reverse strand, counting down.
GATCGTCTCATAGCCCAGTTCCTCGAGGGCGAAGGCGGCATGGACGCAGCAATAGTCGAATTCTATCCCCTGCCCTATCCGGTTGGGACCGCCCCCCAGGATCATGATCTTCTTCCTGTCGGAGATGCGCGATTCGTCTTCTTCTTCGTATGTCGAATAGAAGTAGGGTGTATAGGCCTCAAATTCCGCGGCGCAGGTATCGACAAGCTTGAAGACGCTCTTCAGCCCGGTCTGGTTCCTCAGGGACCTGATTGCGCCCTCATCGAGGCCGACGATCTCAGCGATCTGCCTGTCGGAAAAACCGAGCCTTTTGGCCTGTTTCAGGAGTCCGGCGCCGAGGGAAGGACTCTTGTCAGGAAGGGCCGGATCACGCCGGTGCGCCTCAAGCCCCCTTTCAAACAGGACTAATTCCTCGATGTTCTTGAGAAACCACCGGTCGATCTTTGAGATGGCATAGATCTCCTCTATTCCGATGCCGAGTCGAAGGGCGTGCCTTATGTAAAAAATCCTCTCCGCGTTCGGTGTGATAAGCTTTTGCCGCACGTATTCCATGTCGTCCTTGCCGGGAAGACGTTCGTGGACAAGACCCGATCTGCCTATTTCCATAGACCTCAATCCTTTTTGCAGGGCCTCCTTGAAGGTCCTTCCAATGGACATGGCCTCCCCTACGGACTTCATTGATACGGTGAGCGTCTCGTCCGCCCCGCGGAATTTTTCAAAGGTGAAACGGGGTATCTTGACGACACAGTAATCTATTGTAGGTTCGAAAGACGCCGGGGTCTGTTTCGTTATGTCGTTGGGTATCTCGTCAAGGGTGTAGCCGAGTGCGAGTTTCGCCGCTATCTTGGCGATGGGGAAACCCGTCGCCTTCGAGGCAAGCGCGGAGCTTCTCGACACCCGGGGGTTCATCTCGATAACGACCATCCTGCCGTCGTCGGGATCAACAGCGAACTGGATGTTGGAACCGCCCGTTTCCACGCCGATCTCACGGATGATCTTGATCGAGGCGTCGCGCATGACCTGGTATTCCTTGTCGGTGAGGGTCTGTGCGGGTGCGACGGTGATGCTGTCTCCGGTATGGACGCCCATGGGGTCCACGTTCTCGATGGAACAGATGATGACCACGTTGTCGTTGCGGTCGCGCATCACCTCCAACTCGAACTCTTTCCAGCCGATGACGGACTCCTCGATGAGTATCTCCGTTATGAGGGAGCTTTCGAGACCCCTCATGGCAAGTGCCTCGAATTCTTCCACGTTGTACGCAACCGACGCCCCGGTACCGCCGAGCGTGTAGCTCGGGCGAATAATAAGTGGGAAACCGATCTGCGAGGCGACCGCGCGGGCGTCCACCATGCTGTGGGCAAGGCCGCTTTTCGGGACCTCGAGGCCGATCCTCTCGATGGCCGCCTTGAATTCCTCCCTGTCCTCCGCTTTTTTGATGGCGCGGTAATCGGCTCCGATGAGTTCGACGCCGTACTTTTCCAGGACACCACTCTCGGCAAGGATCGTCGCAAGGTTAAGCCCCGTCTGTCCGCCGAGGGTCGGGAGAATGACGTCGGGCTTTTCCTTCTTGATGATCTCTTCGATCACCCCGGGTATGAGGGGCTCGACGTAAACCCTGTCGGCCATATCGGGGTCCGTCATGATCGTGGCCGGATTGGAGTTGACCAGGATGACCCTGTAGCCCTCCTCCCGGATCGCTTTGCAGGCCTGGCTTCCGGAGTAATCGAATTCACAGGCCTGGCCTATGACGATGGGGCCCGATCCGATGATGAGCACGCTTTTTATATCTGTCCTTTTAGGCATTGCCTTCCTTTTTATAAGTCTCCATCATCTTCCTGAACTTTTCGAAGAGACCATAGGAATCGTGAGGACCCGGCGATGCCTCGGGATGGTACTGGACCGAGAAGAGGGGATACGTCTCATGTTCCATGCCCTCGGCGGTGCCGTCATTTAAGTTCACATGGGTGACCCGGACGGCCTGCCCCTTTATGGATTCGACATCGACGGCAAAACCGTGATTCTCCGAAGTTATGTATACCTTGCCGGTCGATATCTCCTTGATGGGCTGATTGGCGCCGCGGTGGCCGAATTTGAGCTTGTACGTCCTGCCCCCCAGGGTGAGTCCCAGAAGCTGCTGACCGAGACAGATGCCGAAGATCGGCATCCGGCCGAAGAGCTTTCTTATCTCGGTGATGGCATAGGGAACCGCCTCGGGATCCCCCGGCCCGTTGGAAAGGAGAACACCGTCGGGTCTCATGGCCATGATCTCCTCCGCCTTAGCGTACGAAGGTACCACGGTGACCCGGCAGCCTTTCCGGCGCAGTATCCTGAGGATGTTCCTCTTGACCCCGAAGTCCATAACCACGCAATGAAGCGCGGCATTGCCCCTGTCGTCCCCTTCTTCACCGTCAAATTCGTAAGGGGCCCGGCAGGTCACCTCCTGAATGAGGTCGATTCCGACGATTCCCCGGGATCCCTTCGCTTTTTTCACCAGATTGTCCCGGTCATGGTCAGCCGTGGATATAATGCCCCGCATGACACCGCGCACCCTGAGGTGGCGGGTGAGCGCCCTGGTGTCTATCTCTTCCACGGCAATGATATTGTGCCTGCGGAAGTAATCCTCCAGGTCCCCCGTTGCCCGCCAGTTGCTGGTGATCCGCGAGAATTCCCGGACGATAAAACCCTCCACTTTGGGCGAGTCGGATTCAACGTCATTATCATTGATACCGTAATTGCCGATGAGCGGATAGGTCATGGTCACGATCTGGCCTTTATAGGAAGGATCGGTAATGACTTCCTGATAACCGGNNGAGGGGTCGGTCATGATCTCCTGATAGCCGGTCATGCTGGTATTGAAGACAATCTCGCCCTCTTTCTCTCCTTCGAGGCCAAAACCCTTTCCTTCGAAGACCGTTCCGTCCTCCAATGCCACGAAAGCCTTCATCGTTTCCCTCTGCAGACCTTCACGCAGACACCGCATATGTGATGGCCGATGTTGCGTTCTTTTCTGAATTTGTTCAACATGTCATAACATCCAAGGTGGTCGAAGCCGGATGGCTCCGTCTTTATGGCGCCTGCGGGGCAGGCGCTTATGCAGGCTTCGCACCCGCCGCAGTCCTGATCAAGCACCGGGCTGGCGTGAAGAGGCATGTCCGTAAGAACCGTATTGTATCTGACCCGGGCCCCGAAAACGGGGTGGACGAGAAGGTTGTTCCGCCCTATCCAGCCCTGACCCGCCATGACCCCTATCTTCTTGTGGTTGATATGGCCTCTTTGGCGCTGCCAGTCCACCACCTGAGACGCCGCGAAAGGAATTGCCCTGAAGCCTTCCCTTTCTATAGATCTGCCGAGAAAATATCCGATCATGTCAAGCCTGTAGTTCAGCTGGCGGTAATGATGGAGGTACAACTGGGTCGGACCGTCCCTCAAGGTTTCCAGGACTCCTCCGGATAGTACAATACCGAAAGACACGGCAAATGGTAACTCCCTGGCCGTAAGGTCGCCAATACCGGTGGTCTCCTCACCATAGACCGACATATCGGCAACGCCCGAGGTGTCAACCTCAAGATCGTGAAGCCATTTTTCAATCTTCTCATTGTGCTGCATTATTTCCTCTTCAGACGCGTTCAAGACGTTCCCGTTTTCTTGAAATGGACCAGTAATGCGGTAATCGACGCAGGGGTCACACCGGGGATGCGCGAAGCCTGGCCGAGGGTGGACGGCTGTATCCTGGAGAACCGCTCGACGACTTCCCGGGAAAGTCCGGACACTTCCGTGTAATTGATATTCCGCGGTATCGCGCGCTCATCCAGCTTTTTAGTCCTGGCAACCATTTCAAGCTGACGGTCGGTGTAGCCGCGATATTTTACATCGACCTCAATCTGATATGCAACGTCGGCGTCAACATCCTGCAAACCGTCATGTATGTGCCTGAGATCTTCGAAGGTGACACCGGACTTCCTGAGGAGGTCCTCGAGAGTCACAGGGTTAATTATGCCCTCGATGCCATTCTTCCGAAGCATCTTCAAGGTCTCCTTTGTGGGCCGCAAGCGCACGGTTCGAAGGAGCGCAAAAACCTCATCGATTCTTCTTCGCTTTTCAACGACCATTGTGTATCGCGCCTCGCCGACAACCCCTATCTCACGGCCTTTTTCGGTCAGTCTCAGATCCGCGTTGTCTTCCCGCAGGAGAAGTCTGTGTTCGGCCCGTGAAGTAAACATCCGGTATGGTTCGTCAACACCTTTTGTCACCAGATCATCGATGAGGACGCCAATATATGCCTCATGACGCCCGAGGATAAAATCGCCGGCATCCCCTATTCTGAGCGCGGCGTTGATCCCTGCCATGAGCCCCTGCGCGGCGGCCTCTTCGTATCCCGTGGTCCCGTTTATCTGTCCCGCGAAGTAGAGGTTTTTCACGAGTTTCGTCTCAAGGGTCGGATAGAGCTGCGTGGGATAGACAAAATCGTATTCTATCCCGTAACCCGGCCGGGTTATCCGCGCCTTTTCAAGGCCCTCGACGGTCCTTACCATGGCCACCTGGATATCGAGCGGCAGGCTTGTCGAAAGACCGTTGGGATAATACTCCACGGTATCGAGCCCCTCGGGCTCGATGAATATCCGGTGCCTCGGCCTCTCGTCAAACCGCACGATCTTGTCTTCGATCGACGGGCAATACCGGACACCCGTGCCCTTGATGACCCCCGTGAACAGGGGGGAACGGTCAAAACCCGTGCGGATCACATCGTGCGTCCTTTCATTCGTATAGGCGAGATAGCAGGGTATCAATCGGTTCTCTACCTTCTTCGTCATGAAGGAGAACGGAACCGGCCGATCGTCGCTCGGCTGAGGAGTCATTTTCGAAAAGTCGATGGTCCTGCCGTCCAGCCTGGGACAGGTTCCCGTCTTCAATCTGCCCAGTTGGAAACCAAGCTCGCGAAGATTATCCGACAGGCCCACGGAGGGAATATCGCCCAGTCTTCCCGCTTCGAAGTGTTCAAGACCGACATGCACGAGCCCTTTAAGAAAGGTGCCCGTGGTGACGATGACCGCCGGGGCCCAAAACCGCTCGCCGAAGAGCGTCTCCACCCCCGCCACGGCCCCTTTCTGAGTCATCAGCCTCTGTACGACACCCTGGCGTATCGAGAGGTTCCCGGTCTCTTCCAGCCGTCTTTTCATCCGCCGCGCATACCGGGCCATGTCTGTCTGTATCCTCGTGGCGCGAACGGCGGGGCCCTTTTTCATGTTCAGGACCTTAAACTGGATGCCCGCGGCATCCGCGTTGAGACCCATTTCACCGTCGAGTGCATCGATCTCCCTGACAAGGTGGCCCTTGCCGAGACCACCGACAGCCGGGTTGCAGGACATGAAGGCGATGTGATCGAGGTTAATGGTCAGAAGAAGCGTGCTGGCACCCATGCGGGTCGCTGCAAGCGCCGCCTCGCAACCAGCATGACCCGCCCCTATGATTATGATGTCGAAAGTGTCCATTCGTGCTCGTCCGAAAGCCGTATATTGTAGCAGGAATCGAGCATCTTTTCCAGCCGCTTCATCCATATCCTTTTATTATTATTGTTCAATTGTTTCGATCTTCATGATAGGATGGAAATAAGGAGGTATATCCATGGAAGAGAAGGCCATTGGTGTTGTTGTCCGGTATTTTGCCAAGATCGGGGTGGCAGCCATCAGGATCACCGAGGGAGAGCTCAAGGTGGGTGACCGCATTAGAATAAAGGGGCACTCGACCGACCTTGAGGAAGACATCGAATCGATGCAGGTCGAGCACGAGAATGTCCCGAAGGCCGGCGCGGGAACGGACGTGGGCATCAAAGTAAAAGAAAGGGTCCGGGAAAACGACGTCATATATCTCCTGACATAACGGACGCTGCTTCCAATATAAGAACGAGGCCTGCCGCTCGACCGTTTCACCGGCACGCATGTATCTTTTTGTCGTTCAGAGCTGACAGGCAGGCCCTTCTATGCTATAAAATACGGTAAAGATTCTACGGAAAATGGAGGAATGATGGAAGATAAAGAATTGATGCAGCGTTTCCTGGATGTGTTCGAAACGGCAACCCCCATTCTTGATGACCTTAAAAAAGGATTTTTCGCCCAGCAGGCGGGTCTTATACAGGAGTGCGAGAAGAAATTCGGAGACCTCCTCATTTCGCGCGTTCCCTACGTCGAGAAGATCATCGGGGAAAAGGAGAAGAGCGAGGCTGACAAGAAATACGTAAGGCTTCTCCCCGCGCTGCAAACGATTGCTCTCGCCATCGAAAACCTCATGTACAAGATGGAAGCGAAGGTTGCGTCCAATATCCTTTTCAGCGAAAAGGCGCTTTCAGAGATACGTGACCTGTACACCATCATGCAGGAACAGTTTCGCGACACGAAGGATTATGTCATCACGAAAAACCCCGGCCTCAGAGATTCCATAAGGCAGCATATGGAAAGGATGTTCAAGGCCATCGAAGAGCTGGCCATCGTTCACCAGAACCGACTCATTACCGGAATATGTATGCCTCAGGCGTCATATCTCTATCTTGATATCACCGATTCATTAAAGAGGATCTCCAGGGGGCTCGTCGATTTTACCGACAAGGTTTAGTGGTTGGGGATTTCTCGTCAGGCCCTCGCCCGGTTAATCAGCGGCGGCGACATCTTAAACAGACTGGCTGTTTTTCCCTTCACGGGAGAGGTTTTTCTCGTGGGAGGAGCGATACGGGAACTCGCCCTTGGCGGACAGCCGCGGGATTACGATCTTGCCCTGTCCGATGCCGATGACTTGAGGCGTCTTGAGCAGTTTCTCGGCAGGCGGTCATTCCTTCTCGGTAAAAAACCCATCCAGACACACCGGATCGTCACGGAAGAAACGGTCCTTGACGTCACCATCCTGGAAGGGACCATCCAAAGAGACCTCGCCAGAAGGGATTTTACAATGAACGCCATCGCCTTTGATGTACGACGGGGCTCAATCATCGATCCCCTTGGCGGCCTCGAGGACATCGAACGACGGCTCATCCGGTATCCCCACCGTGACACCATCGTAAGCGACCCGCTGCGGATGCTCAAGGCAGTCCGGCATTTCACCGCTCTCGAGGGATTTGTCCTCGATCCGGAGTTGATCGAGGCCATGACATCGTCGAGGGCGCTCATCAAAATAACGGCGCCGGAGAGGGTCAAGTACGAACTGGACCTCATCATGCTTTCAGACGGCGTCGATCGAGGCATGGACATCCTGACGAAAACGGGGCTTGCCTTCGAGCTTTTTCCGGAACTTGAGGCCCTTCGCGTCATGGACGTGGAAAAGAAATTCTCCCTGGAGACCTTCGGGCACACCATGCAGGGGTTTTCTTTTCTGCACACCCGCGCCGCCCGCTATCTATCCGATCCGCTGTCGGTCAAGGACGTGGGTTATGCCCTCCTGTTTCACGACCTGGGAAAGGCGCATACCTATTCTTACGATCACGATAGAGGACTCGTCCATTTTTTCCATCACGAACGACTGTCGAAGGAAATAGCCGTCATCGTCATGGAACGGCTCCGTTTCAGCACGCAGGAGATGAAACGGATAACCGCCCTCATAGAAAATCACATGCGCATCTTCCTCATCAGTTCTTCTGACGCCACGGAAAAGGCCGTCAGAAGACTCATCTACAAAATGGGTGATCTCACACCGCAGCTCATTGCACTCACCCTGTGCGACATGTACGGCAGTTCCGGAGGAGAGGAAAATCCTTCCACGCGGCAGGTCGTTCAAAATTGCGACGCCATCATGGCGGCCTGGCATGAATCGAAAGAAGAACCGCTCCCCCGCCTTCTGTCGGGCAACGATCTTCTCGCGGCCGGCTTTGAAGAGGGACCGCTTCTCGGCAGGTGCCTTGATACCGTTCGTGACAAGCAGATAGCGGGCGAAATAACGGACCGAGATGGGGCTCTGAAGTTTGCCAGGAGATTTTTAAAAAGAAAGAAGACAGGGAATGGGGGAAGCGATCGGCGGAGGTGAAGGGGGTGGGAAAGAGTGCTGGACAGGGGTTAGTTCTTTCTGATCCCTGATCTCTAGTCTCTAATCCCTCTATATAATGAAACGTTCCGTTACATCGTTACCGCTGCACACCGGAAGGGCACCTGCGTGGCTTTTTGATAAAATGAAGCGCCTCTGCGGTGCGCTCACCGAGATCATCGTCATGGAGTACGGGACCCGCGAGCTTCTTACCCGGCTTGCCGACCCCCTTTGGTTCCAGGCATTGGGGTGCGTCGTCGGTTTCGACTGGCATTCGAGCGGCCTGACAACGACGCTCTGCGGTGCTCTGAAGGAAGGCCTGACCACACTTGGCGATGACGTGCCGCTGGCCGTATGCGGAGGTAAGGCAAAACGCGCCATAAAAACGCCCGATGATATCCGGCATTACGGTGAAAAGTGGGGCATAGACGTCTCCGATATGATAACAATGAGCAGGCTTTGCGCCAAAATAGACAACACCGCCGTCCAGGACGGCTACAGCCTCTATCACCACACATTCATCTTCACACCCGACGGCTCCTGGGCCATCATCCAGCAGGGAATGTCGGGTGAAAAGAAAGATGCCCGGCGCTACCAATGGCTCTGGCGTGACAATCTCGATATCATGTCAGATCCTCACACGGGCATCACCTGCGACCGCACGCAGGAGGTCCTTAATTTCGTTGCCGGTCAGAGCCGGGACGCAAGAAACGCGATCGTTGAATTTGCCGCGGAAGAACCCGACAAGATGACCGAGACATGGCACGACATCGCCCTTTCCATGCCGAAGCGCCATTACATATCGGCCGGTGATGTCAACACGGGGCGCCTCGTAAAGACCTTTAAAACAATCCATGAGGCACATCCTCAATCTTTTAGGGACCTCATCGAAATACGCGGCGTCGGTCCAAGGACGATGGGCGCCCTCGCCCTTGTGTCGGAACTGGTCTACAACACGCCGCCGAGTTTCAAGGATCCGGCCCGCTTCAGCTTCGCCCACGGCGGAAAGGACGGATACCCCTTCCCCGTCGACAGGCCGACCTACGAACATTCCATCGATTTCCTCAAAACCTGCATAGACAAGTCGAAAATGGGCGACCGCGACAAGATGGACGCCTTCAGAAGAATGGCAAAAATCTAAAAGAAGCGAAACGCGAAACTGTCTTTATCTTTTCTTCAATATTACTCTGAATAGCCTCTTCGGCAGTCTTGTTTCTTCGCACCGGTCTATTCCGACGATCTCAAAACCCTCGGCCAGTCTTTCTACCTTTTCCCTGTCGAAAAAATGGACGATGAAACCGCCTTTTGTCTCATAAATACCCTCTCCTAAATAGGTTCCCTGCCCGTAATGGGGGTCTTCGGTGTTGCGGACTGTGTAGATAAATATCCCTCCGGGCCGCAGCACCCGATGGACCTCGCGGCACAAAGACGCTATCTCCTCCTCAATCAGGGCCATGCACAAGAGCATGTGGGCATAGCAGGCGTCGAAGGAACCGTCGGGATAGGGGACAGGCCTTCTCAGGTCAAAAAGCCGCGTGGTAACCCCTCCCGACAGTCCTCGTTTCCGGGCTTTTTCACTGATAGTCGCGACGGCGCTTTCCGAGTAATCGAGAACATGGACGTTCATGCCGGCGCCGGCAAAAAGGAAGGTGTCCCTCCCCTGTCCCCCGCCCAACTCCAGAAGGTCTCTCGCGCCGTCATCACGAAAAACATCAAGGGCAAAACGGGCCGATTCACTGGGCGCTTCGCCGAACATATCAGGTGTTGAGGACAGGTACCCTTCCCAATGCTGCATCTGCCCGTCGAACCTTTCCCTGTTCCCGCCATCACTCATTGTTTCTCCCTGAAATGGACATTCGAGATCTACCCAAAGGCGAGCGTGAATCCATGAAGCTGCAAGATCTTCCAGCCGATCAGATCTAGACGGCAAGCTCGTAGATCCGAGTTTCTTCTATCCCGACGTATCTCCTGGATCCCGGCCTCCGCCGGGATGACGTCTTTTTCTAAAATTCACGTGGCTCAAGCGGTTGCGACGGTCATTTCAGGTTCAAACGATTCACGGGATCTTTTCAGTAGTCCGTTTCCCCTGGCTTTCTAATCTGTTTATAATCCTTAAGATCCAGGGCATGGTCCGTTCCGGGCTCTATCGTGGCATCCATGGAATAGCCGTATTTTGACCAGTATCCCGTGCCCCCGGCCTCGAGGAATTCGAGTCTCAGGATCGTCTTGACGCTCTTATAACCATACTTCGACGGCATCAGGAGACGCAGCGGACCGCCGTAGTCGGCAGGAAGCGGACCGTCATTCATATCGTAGGCAAAAAGAACGCGGGGTTTGAGAAGCTCCTCCAATGAAATATACTCGTAATAATCGTCCGCTGAATAGAAGAAGAGGTGCCTGGCCTTTGCCAGGGGCCGGACCACATCGAAGAGGGCCTTTGGCCTGAATCCCGCCCATTTTGCCTTGCTGGACCAGGACTCGACGCACTTCATACGCGATACCTGGGTCTCTTTCGGAAATCTCCTGATGGCAGCCAGACTGAAGTTTTGCGGCTCCCCGCACAGGCCGCCCACTTTGAGAGACCACGTATTCGGGTCAACGGGTGTTGTGGGTTTGATGAACCGGATGTAAAACCCTTCGCGGTCCTCATTATCGAGAAGCTTTTCGATCTCTTTAGGGTCCGCTGAATGCGGGATAAGAAAGGAGACACCGAGGACATAGATAAAACGCATAACATCCCGTCTGTCCATTTCCTTGAACATGTCCATAGGAAAAGTATAGCCTCGACCATTGACAAACAGAATAGAATAATTAGATTGAGTAAGATTTTAGAGCCCTTAAAAGGAGTAGGTCATGTTAATCATTGAAGATCTCCAGGTAGAACTGGCAGGCAGGACCCTTCTCAAAGACATCGATCTTCAGATCAGGCCGGGGGAGACTCATATACTCTTCGGTCCCAACGGGTCCGGTAAGACGTCCCTTCTCATGACGATCATGGGTTACCCTCAGTATGTTGTCAAGAAAGGAAGGATCACCTTTGGAGGGACGGACATCACCCATGCCCCCATCGATGAACGCGCAGCCCTCGGCATAGGCATGTCCTACCAGCGCCCGCCCACGATAAACGGCCTGAAGACGAGGCAGATGCTCGATATCTGTGCAAAAAGAACGATTGACGCGGGGGAAATGGCACGGTCTCTCAACTTTGAGGATTTCCTCGACAGAGATGTCAATGCCGGTTTCTCCGGGGGCGAGATCAAACGCTCCGAACTGCTCCAGCTCAAGGCCCAGAACCCCGATCTCATGCTCTTCGACGAGCCTGAATCCGGGGTAGACATTGAGAATATGGCCCTTATCGGCACGACGATAGCCCAGATACTTGAAAAGGAATCCCCCAGGGCTGGGAACACAAAACCTGTCGCCCAGCAATGGAAGGAGAGGACCAAGATGGGGCTCATCATCACCCACACCGGGTATATCCTTGATTACGTACCGGCCGACAAGGGTCAGGTGCTTTTTAACGGTGTACTCGCATGCGCAGGCAATCCCCGGGAGATCTTTCAGTGTATAGGTCAGCTGGGTTACGAGGAGTGTGTGAAATGTACACTGTAACGGAGCTTGAAGAAAAGGCCCGCCGAGCCCTCGACAAGAAAGCGACCTTCGGCGACGATATTGACCTTGACTCCTTTGACAGGACTTTTGTTCCCCATAAATACCTCGCCGAAGAAGAGATCTGTGCCCTTCCCGAAGACGAACAGAAACGCCTCATCATGTCGGGACTCGATGTGACCGACAAAGGAAGGGGTGGAACATATTTTCAGAAGGACACCGCCGTCATCCATTGTCATAGCGACGAGGAAGGCATCGAGGTCATGCCGGTGACGGAGGCTTTGAAAAAGCACGACTGGGTCAAAGAGTATTTCTGGCAACTCGTCCCTGTGGATCAGGACAAATATACCGCTTCAGCTTTCCTCGAGCTCCACGACGGATACGTTATAAGGGCCCTGCCCGGAAGCAAGAGCATCTATCCCATCCAGGCGTGTCTCTACCTCGACAAGGAGAACCTTCAGCAAAACGTCCATAACCTCATCATCGCCGAGGAAGGGTCGGAACTCCATATAATCACCGGATGTGCCACGTCCCCTCATATGAGGCGCGGCGTACATGTCGGTATTTCGGAATTTTTCGTGAAGAAGGGCGCCAAACTCAGTTTCACCATGATCCATAACTGGGCAGAAGAAATGAGCGTACGTCCCCGTTCCGTGGCGCGTGTGGAAGAAGGCGGTGTTTTCATCAATAATTACATTTGTATGAAACCCGTCAGGTCCATCCAGATGTACCCCACGACGCATCTCGTGGGGAATGATGCCACGGCAATGTTCTACAGCGTCATTGTGGGGACCCCCGGGTCGTATCTCGACATCGGCGGAAGGATATTTCTAAAGAACAGCGGCTGCCGCGCGGAGATCGTGCAGCGGTCCATCAGCAACGGCGCGCATATCATCAACCGGGGCCACCTTATCGGCGAGGCCCCTGACATCAAAGCTCACCTGGAGTGCAAGGGGCTCCTTATCGGCGGCGGGATCATCGATTCCATTCCGCAGCTCGAAGGTCATGTCGAAGGGGTCGATATGTCCCATGAGGCCGCCGTTGGAAAACTGGCGGAGGAAGAGATCAACTACCTTATGTCGAGGGGTATAAGCCAGGAACAGGCGACCTCCACCATCGTCCGCGGCTTTCTCAACGTGGATATAAAGGGACTTCCCGGCCTTTTGAAGGAGGAGATAGACCGTACCATCGATACGAGCAACAGAGACACCATGTAAGGAAAAACCGTGAGACGCAGAGATTTTTTAAAGATCACGTTATCATCCCTCGTCGCGAGCCAGTTGCCTGCCCGCGTCTTTGCCCAAACCCAGGGCCCGACGGTCGCCGTTGCCGAAGGGATGGATTACGCCGCCATCACCCGGAAAGTGATAGGCGCCATGGGCGGGATGAAGACATTCGTGAAACCGGGCAACACCGTAGTAGTCAAGCCGAACATGGGTTGGGACAGAAAACCGGAATATGCGGCGAATACCCATCCCGTCGTTGTGAAAACCATCGTCGAAGAGGTTCTTGCCGCCGGGGCCAGGAGGGTCAAAGTCTTCGACAATACCTGCAATGACCCGCGCCGCTGTTACGAGAACAGCGGCATCCAGGCGATATTGAAAGGCATGAAAAACGTCGACGTCAGGATCGTCGAGAACGACCGTTTCAAAAAGACCGCCATCAACGGGCGTTTTCTGAAGGAATGGTCCCTCTACGATGATGCCCTCGCAGCCGATGTCTTCATCAATGTCCCCATCGCCAAACATCACGGGTTGACGGGGCTCACGATGGGTCTCAAGAACATGATGGGCATCATGGGTGACAACCGGGGATACATCCACCGCAGCATTGAAGACGCCCTGTGTGATATCAGCGGCGCGGTCAAAAGCCATCTTGTCATTGTCGACGCCACGCGGATCCTCACGGCCCATGGCCCGCAGGGCGGAAACCTCAAGGACGTGAAGGTGCTCAACAAGGTAATCGCATCCCGGGAGATCGTCGCTATCGACGCATACACGACAACCCTCTTCGGGATGAAGCCGGAGGACGTCTCCACTACGGTCACCGCGTACAAGCGAGGCATGGGGGAAATGAACCTGAATAAGATAAAGATAGTAAAGGTCTGAAAAAGCGGTTCAAGGTTTGCGGTTTCGGGTTTCGGGCAAAAGTGGGACAGACCGGGAATGAAGTTCGAAGAGGCTCGAAACGTGAAAGTTCTTTTCATAGGGTAATAATTACCAGTAAAACGCGTGACCGACTATTTGATGACATAATGGTCGGCCTTTAAATCATTGAATCGGCTGTACTTTTTAATGCGGATATTGCATATGATACATTGGTTTGGGCATTTGGCAATCGATATATCTTACTATGGTAATCGGGTCATCGGTTATCATGGTTTGATGGAAACCAGCCGATGAGGATTACGTCTGCCCGCATCTCCCAGTTGTTCTTTCTCGCTCTCTTTCTCTTCCTTTTCGTCATCACCGACTACAGAGGGAAGGACGAGATCACCGTGGCCGTCAATAGTTTCTTCAGGGCCAACCCTCTCGTCCTGGCAAGTTACGTTTTCGCGGTAAAGGGTTTTACCCTGCTTCTCCTGCCGGCCCTTCTCATGACTGCCTTCACGCTGGTCCTGGGAAGGTTCTTCTGCGGCTGGATATGCCCCCTGGGGACTTTGATCGACCTCGTGACAGGGTGGATACCGAAGACGGCCCCTATCCGTTTTTTGAGAGGCTCTTTCAAATATTATCTCCTTCTTACGCTACTCGTCATGGCAGTCTTCTCCGTAAACGTGTCAGGTATCTTCGACCCTATAGCCATCCTCATCAGGGCGCTCACTTTTTTCTTTTACCCGCTTCTGGGTCACAGCACCCGGGCCGGGTGGTCGGGCTTGTATGGTGTGGCAGGGGAAGGGCGGGACCACGTGGCGTTTATCTATGATTTCCTGCGTGACTATATCCTGCCTTTTCGGGAAACCTTCTATCCGCTGGCCTTTCTATCCCTGGCCATCTTCCTCTTCGTTTTCGTCCTCGAAAGGTTTGAAAAGAGGAACTGGTGCAGGAATCTCTGCCCTCTAGGCACGCTCCTCGGCCTTTTCGGGCGTTTTTCACTCTTCCGGAGAATCCCGGGAAGGATCTGCAAGGATTGCGGCGAGTGCCGCCAACATTGCGCGACAGCCTTTGATGAGGAAGTACTTCAGGCTGAGGGCTGCATCCGCTGCATGCAGTGCAGGGCAAAGTGCCGCCTTGAAAGGGTAGGATTTCCATTCAAAGGGAAAAAGGGTTTTCTACCGGCGACGCGGTCGCAAGAACAGCCCGTTATGTCGAAAAGGATACTTCTCGGCAGCGTCGTGGCGGGTTTCTTCCTTTCAAAGACATTCCCTTTCCGGAATCCGGAAAGGGACCATCGCCTCCTTCGCCCGCCGGGAGTGGCAAACGAAGGGGATTTCCTGAGGAAATGCGTGCGGTGCGGGGAGTGCATGAAGGTCTGCCTTCGCAGCGCCCTCTATCCGGATCTTACACGAGCGGGCATTACGGGAATGTTCATGCCCGTCGTCATCCCCAGGCTGGGCTATTGTGAATATAACTGTACTCTCTGCGGTCAGGTCTGTCCCACCGGCGCTATACCCAGGCTTCCCGTCGAGGAAAAGAAAAAGCAGGTCATCGGAACGGCCGCCATAGACAAGAACATCTGCCTGCCTTATGCAAAAAAACTCAACTGCATTGTCTGCGAAGAACACTGCCCCATCCCTGACAAGGCAATTCGATTCGAGACCGTGAACGACATCGACTATCAGGGCAAGATTGTCACACTGAAAAGACCCTACATCGTGGATGACCTCTGCAACGGATGCGGCATCTGCGAAAACAAATGCCCCCTGGAAGGCCGCTCGGCGGTGGAAGTGTTCGCCGGAAAGAAGATTTGAAAACTGCACTCTGTCAGGTCTGTTAGTCGGGGTTCCCGCCCAGCACCTGCCGCATTATCTCATCCAGTTCCTCGATGAGATAGGGTTTCGCGATGACGCCCTTGAAACCGTACCTGCGGAACCTCGCCATTACGGGGTCGTTGGAATATCCGCTGGATACGATGCCTCTTATCCTGGGATCGATGGCAAGAAGCTTCTTCATCGTCTCCTTTCCTCCCAATCCGCCGGGGATCGTGATATCAAGGAAGACAACGTCGAAGGGGGTGCCGGTATCACGCGCATGGACGTATTTCTCAATCGCGTCATCGCCGTTTCTCACACTGACGACCTCGCAGCCGAGGCTTTCAAGCATTTTCTTCGTCGTGTGGAGGATCATTTCTTCATCGTCCATGTGGAGAACCCTTGCCTTTGTCACCGCCGCCCGATCAGTGCGGACATCCCTTTCGGCATGCCTTATATGGTGCCGTGATGCCTTCAGATAAACATGGAATGCCGTTCCCGAACCGAGTTCGGACGTGAGGGTGATGTTGCCGTCATGGTTCTTCACGATCGAGTAAGAGGTTGCAAGGCCGAGGCCGCTGCCTTTCTGCTTGGTGGTAAAGTAGGGATCGAATACCTTGTCGATAAACTCCGGCGCTATTCCAACCCCACGGTCCCTCACTGATATCCGGATGTACCTGCCCGGTTGAAGGAATACACTGTGCTCGACGGTGCTCCTGGTAATGACGAGATTTGTTGCTTCGATGGTGATTATCCCGCCTCCCGGCATGGCCTGCTGGGAATTGATGACGAGGTTGTTTATCACCTGGCTTATCTGTCCTTCATCGATATCGACGGCAAAGAGATCTTCGGCAAAGAAAAACTCGCACTTGACACGCGAACCGGTAAGGGCAAAATTGGCTGTTTCCCTGAGCACATTCCCGATGGACGTCGTCTTCTTTATAGGCGAACCGCCTTTTGAAAATGTGAGGAGTTGATGCGTCAGGTCTTTTGCCCTCAGGATCGCCTGTTCCGCATCGATGAGACGTTTCGACAATTCCTCATCACCGGGTCGCGCATGAATACGGGCCAGAGAAACATTTCCAAGGATGGCCGCCAGGATGTTGTTGAAATCATGGGCAATTCCTCCGGCAAGGATACCTACTGACTCCAGTTTGCTCATTTTCTGGAGTTCTTCGTCCATTTTCTTCTTTTCCGTCACGTCACGAAACACCAGCACTACACCCGTAATGCCTCCGTCCCTGTCTTTTATAGGGGCACCGCTGTCGGCGATAACAAGCTCGCGGCCATTTTTGGATATGAGGGCGGTATGATTCGCAAGGCCGACAACCGTCCCCACCCGCAGCACCTTTTCGACGGGGTTCTCGGACCTCTGGCGGCTCCTCTCATCGATGATGTGAAAGACTTCGTCAAGGTCCCTGCCGATGGCCTCCTCCTGTTTCCAGCCCGTCAGTTCTTCCGCCACCGTATTTATGAGGACTATCCTGCCGGCCCGGTCCGTCGCGATGACGCCGTCGCCGATGGAACGCAGCGTCACAGCCAGACGCTCCTTTTCGTCGGCAAGGGCCTCCCTGGCGAGACGGCGCTCTGTTATGTCCTCGTACGACACGATGTAATCACCATTCTCAAGGCGCACAGTGATGAAGTTGATGAATTTTATCGCCCCGTCCCCGCACACTACCGGAAATGTTCTCGGCATCTTTTCGCCCGATGCCTTCAGGCGGTCATCCTGTCTCCAGACATCGCCGGCCATGGAGCGAATGGACTCATCGCGGTAGGCTCTCTCGAACCATGCCCTGCGGTCCGGTATGTCGGCGAGTGTATATCCGAAGATGTCGGTGAATTTAGGGTTCAGATAAAGGAACCGACCCGTCTTGTCGAACATGGCCATGCCGAAGGGCGCGTGTTCTATGAGGATCTGGAATTTCTTACGCTCGGCATTGAGCTTTTCCTCAGCCAGTTCGCTGTCTGCGACATCCCGGGCGAAGAAAAAAATAAAATCCTCGCCATTGTACGTAACGTGATTTGCGATCACTTCCACGGGAAAAACATGGCCCGGTTTCGTCTGGTGGTGGGACCTGAAAGTAACCGAGCCTTGCTTCGCCATCAATCTGCCTATGACGGAGAGCTCTCGTGAGGTGTGGTCAGGATCGATATTCACTACAGAGAGTGTAAGGAGTTCCTCTTTTGTGTATCCCAGTTTCCGTGAGGCGGCTTCGTTTACATAGACGAAGCGTCCGCTCGGCCTGATCCAGAAGACCGACTCAGAGGCATGCTCGATGGAAAAACGGGTCAGCCAGAGTTCCTCTTCCCTTATTTTTCGGGCCGTCACGTCCCTCATGTAAACGAGCGCGACCTGGTCACCCTTGTAGGTTGTGCCCGTTGCAGAGACCTCGATATAGACAACGTCGCCGTTGCGTTTTATTCCTTTGAACTCATACCGTTCCGGGATTGCCTCGCCGCGCTGCCTGCGCTGGGTAAAGTCGGCAACCCTGTCGTGATCGTCGGGATGGACGGTGAGGGACTGCGGTTTTCCGATCATATCGGCCGGGCTGTCATACCCGAAGATCTCCACGAACTTTCCGTTGACGTAGAGGTGGATGTTGCCCCTCAGGATAGCCACCCCGTCATTCGAGTTCTCGATGGCCGTCCGGTAGCGCTCCTCCGATTCCCTGAGGGCCTCCTGAGCACGGCGGATTTCGGTAACATCACGACTGTAGACGGCGATTTTTGCGACTGCACCGCCTCCGTCAAAAACAGGATAGTAGCAGCTCTCAAGCCACATGCCGTCGCGAAAATCGGTACAGGCGACAGGCTTTCCGCTATCGACGGTCCTCTCGACGAGGGCCTTCCTGCTGCGGGCGACTTCGGGGGTGAAATAATCGAAAATGCTATTGCCCACCATTTCATCGATGTCCCTGTCGAAACGGCGGGCAAGGTTTTCGTTAAGAGTGATGAGCGTTCCTTCTTTGTCGACAACAAATGCCGCATCCGGCGGCGTATCGAAAAGAATGCCCGTCTGATTTTCTCGGGTAGGCAATACTTCCTCCATGTTTTACGGTTCCTCGTTATTCATAAGCGGTCTCTCAACAGGGGTACCGTGCCCCAACCCGACAGGGCACGCAAATACCGGGTTCGTCCCTCTCATTTTATATTCCCTGCAGACTTTCCTATTTTATTCGAAGAAACACACAGGGCAAAACGGTCTAAACGGTTTGAACACCAGAAACCGGATAACCGGTTTGTCGCCTGACCGGGGTCGACTCTCGGGCTCGCTTTTCTCCAAATTTCTCCGGTTTCTCGACCTTCGGCGATTCAGACGATTGCAACCGTTCTTATTCTATAAATCTTTTGGGTCAAAAGGCAAGATTTTCGAATGATGCCCGCCCTTGATAAAAGCCGGAAAAGGTTTATACTGTATAGGATTAATTACCTTTGGGGGTTACATGAACAGATTCAAAACCTTTGTTTTAATGACCGTTCTGACCATAATCCTCGTTGGTCTTGGAAGCGTTATAGGTGGCCGGTCCGGAGGGATGATCGCCTTTGCCGTGGCCCTTGTCATGAATTTCGTAAGCTACTGGTTCTGTGACAAGATCGTTCTGAGAATGTACGGTGCGCGGGAGGTATCCCAGCAGGAGGAGCCGCAACTCTACGGTTCGGTGGCTTCCCTTGCCCAGCGAGCCGGCATACCCATGCCGCGAGTCTTTATCATCGATGATGACAGTCCAAACGCCTTCGCGACGGGACGCAATCCGGAGCACGGGGTGGTGGCCGTCACGACGGGTATCAAGCGCATCCTTTCGCGGGATGAGCTTGAGGGCGTTCTCGCCCACGAACTTTCCCATATCAAACACCGCGATATCCTTATACAGAGCGTGGCGGCAACGCTGGCAGGCGCGATCACCATGATCGCCAACTGGGCCCGTTTCGCGGCCTTTTTCGGGGGCAGTTCAGATGACGATGACGGCGGCGGCAATATTTTCACTGTCATAATCTTTTCCATCATCGCGGCCTTCGCCGCAATGTTGATTCAGCTCGCCATCTCCCGTTCCAGGGAATACCTGGCCGATGACGGCGGCGCGGGCCTCTCGGGGAACCCTCTTTATCTGGCGGGGGCTCTTCGGAAACTCAACGCCGGTGTGGCGCGCAATCCGATGAATGACGCAAACCCTTCAACGGCACCCTTGTTCATAGTGAACCCTTTCAGTGCAGGCGGCGTTCGGTCCCTGTTCAGCACCCATCCGCCGATCGAAGAGAGAATCAAGAGGCTGGAGGATATGGCCTATCGGCGATAATTTCGGACATCTCCTCAGGGCCATTTCAATCCGCATCATTCGCGATGTTGAATCCGGCAGGTTTCTCGATGAGACCATCGATGCGGCCTTTTCACGCTCGCGGTTGAACGACGGCCAGCGTTCGCTCATATACCAGATAACCTCCGGGGTGATACGCTGGCGGGGATACCTTGATTTTATCCTCTCCCGGTATGCCACAAAACCGATCGACAGGGACATCCGCTACCTTCTCTGGATAACACTCTACCAGGTGGGTTTCATGAAGAAGGTCCACTATCATGTCATCAAGGAAGCTGTCGAATACGCCAAGAATGAAAAAGGCAAATTCGTTGCAGGATTCCTGAACGCTGTCCTGAGAAGATTCGTCAACGATGCGGAACTGAGGGACCTTCTTCCCGGGGATGCATCAAGACACGCCTTTCCAGAGTGGCTCGTCGACCGCTGGACCCGAAGGTTGGGCAAAGAGGCGGCGGACAGGCTACTTGCGATACTCAACAGCGAGCCCGACTTCACGCTCAGGGTGAACACACCGAGGATCAGCGTCGATAAGGCGATGCACGACCTTGCGGCTGCCGGGATTGAGGCACGGGCCGGTCGCCTTTCGCCCTCGGCACTCATAGTCGAGAGACTCGCGCCCGTTATCGCAAGTACGCTTTTTCAGGAAGGGTTTTTGCGCGTTCAGGGTGAGGCGTCCCAGCTAGCGGGTATGGCGGTCGAGGCAGCGGGCGGCCCGTTGATCCTGGATGCCTGTGCCGGTTCGGGAACCAAAACGAAGCAGATCGGGGAGTTGTGTCCCGGGACGCGCATCATTTCCATGGACAACTACAGAAAACGCCTCGACCTGTCATCGCCGACCGGCAACATCGTCTGCGCGGACGCCCTCAGGCCGCCCTTCAGGGTGGGCACCTTCGATACCATATTGGTTGACGCGCCGTGCTCGTCGCTCGGCATCATCCGCAAGCACCCGGAGATCAAATGGCGGCGCGAGGAAAGCGATATCTCCCGGTTCGGTACCCTCCAGCTTTCATTGCTGCTATCCCTGTGGGACCTCTTGCGCGAGGGGGGGCGGATTGTCTACAGCGTTTGCTCCTTCGAACCCGAAGAGACCATGGACGTCATTCACAACCTGGCAAAAGAAAAGAAGTTTGTACTTGAAAATCCGCTCCCGTTCCTGTTTAATAAGGATAATTTCCTATCGCTACCACACGAAACGGCTATGGACGGTTTCTTTATAGCACGAATAAGAAAGCTATGAAGCTGATAAAGATCGTATTTTATGTTGTCGCCCCTATCCTCGTCTTCGGCCTGTCCACATACCTGACGATAAGTCTCCTCCTCAAGTTCCAGCAAACCACCGTCTGCCCCGATGTACGGGGGAAAACCGTCGAGGATGCCCGGGAACTGGTAAAGAAGCAGGGCCTTGCCTTAGTCGTGCTGAGATATGAACGGCGAAACGATGTGCCCTACAACCACATCACCGTCCAGAAACCCGATGCAAACATCTCAACGAAGAAAGGCAGGGTCGTCTATGTCATCGTCTCGGAAGGACCGGAGCTCCTGAAAACCCCGGGGTTCGTGGGGCTCACCCCCGAAGAGGCGCGGGCGGTCTTCAGTGAGAAGCATCTCGTCCTCGAGAAGACGGTTATGGTCCCCCATTCCAGGGTGGGCAAGGTCATCGCCCAGGTGCCCGCCTCGGGGAGCGACATACTGGAATATGGCAGGGTCACCCTTTTCGTCGGTTCCGCGCCGCGGTCTTATTACCTCATGGCCGATACGAGGAACATCAATTACAATGAACTGGCCGACGAACTGGAATCCAAGGGGATCAGGTACAGGATCAATTATGCCAGGGGCGACCAAACGGCACCCCGAAACGGCGTGGACTATTCCATACTCCCCAGAACGATATTCAGTACCACCGAGGAGATTGTGATCAATATCTATTAACTATGGAGGCTTTATGAAAGATATCCTCATCGCGCCGTCCATTCTCTCCTGTGACTTCCTGCGTCTCGGGGCCGAGATTGAGGACGTGGAGGAAGCCGGCGCGGACCTTATCCACATAGACGTCATGGACGGCAGTTTTGTCCCCAACATTACCATTGGCCCTATGTTCGTCGAGGCCCTGCGCAGGATCAACAAGAAACCTCTCGATGTCCACCTGATGATAGCCAACCCGGCGCAATACGTACATGAATTTGCGCGTGCCGGGTCGGACATTATCACCATACACGCCGAGACAGACAACCATCTCTTCAGAACCCTCGATGTCATCAAGGAGTCGGGGGCGCGGGCGGGCATATCGTTCAACCCCGCTACACCCCTTAACCTGCTTGAGCACGTCATCCATATCGTCGATCTCGTCCTCATCATGACCGTCAATCCCGGATTCGGCGGACAGAAATATATCCCCACCATGGCACCGAAGATCACCGAGGCGCATAGAATGATCGAGAAAGCCGGACGCTATATAGATCTCGAGGTCGACGGCGGCATAAAGGCCGTTAATGCCGCCGAGGTCGTCAGGGCAGGGGGTAACGTGCTCGTCATGGGAACGGAAATATTCCACAGCGGGGACTATCGGAAAAAGATCGAAGAGGTCAGAAGCAAGATCGGTCAGTGACCATGGAACTGAAACGACAAAAGACATACAAAGACGTGTTCGACAGGGCCCGTGACGAACTCATGGAAAGCACCATGGAAGAAAAGTTCTTTCTCGCGGGCCTGAGGCATGAACAAAGGGGCGACAGCCTGCGGGTTTATGTACCCTATTTCGACGAAACGATCACCCTTGACATACCGTCATTCAGCTTTTCCAGTTCCCGGGGCGCAAACATCACCCTTGTCGCCAGGATCATCATCCTCCATTATATCAATACCGCGTCCGGAATCCCCTTAACCGGTGAGAAGGTGGCATATGGGGACATTCCCGCCTGCATGCACTACGACCCCGTCTTCGAAAAACGGGTGCTGAAACCCCTTGTCAGGGCCTTCGGCTACGACAGGTATGCCTTTCTCGATGCAGGCCGGGGCCTCGGGTCAAAAGAAGAACAGTTCGGCGATGCGTCACTGACGCTTTTCGCCTTCCCCAAAGTTCCCATCACATTCGTCCTCTGGGAGGGAGACGCGGAATTCCCTCCATCGGCAAAAGCGCTTTTCGATCCTTCCATCACGGGCTATCTGCCGCTTGAGGACATAGTTGTCATCTCAAAGCTTGCCGCCGGAAGAATATTGAAGACGGCGATGAAGAACTTCGCGGAAGAGGTGTAGCATGATATTCAGACAATTCAATTTTGACGGATGCCTCGCTTATATCATTGCCTGCGAGAGACAAAAGAAAGGGGTGATTATAGACCCGTCGCATGACATCGAACCGTTCCTGGACGTCATCACATCACGGGAGCTGACTATCGATTATGTCATCGACACGCACACGCACGTAGATCATATATCGCTTGCGCCGGAGTTTGCCGACCGGCTTGGGGCAAGGACGGTCATGAACAGGAATACCCCGAGGCAAAGACAGATCGGGGCAACGGTTACGGACCTCTTCGGGATCGAGAAGATCCTTGCCGAGAATGCACAAAAGAGGGCCGATCTCTATGTTGGCGACAACGATGAACTGACCATCGGAGATATCACGCTCAGGATGATCGAGATGAAGGGACATACCGTGGACCATATGTCTATCCTCGCCGGTGACAGGATATTTACCGGGGACACCCTCATAATCGGTCAGTGCGGCAGGACCGACCTGCCCGGCGGAAGCTCCTATGACATGTACGAGAGTCTGTTCGCAAGGCTGATGCCCCTATCCGATGACCTTATCATCTATCCTGCCCACGATTACAGGGGGAACATCAATTCATCCCTGGGCTACGAAAAGATCAACAACGTCTGCCTGAAAACCCCGAGGACCCCTCAAGAATTCGAACAATTTCTCAAGGGCCTCTTCCCGCCTCTTAACGCACAGACGGGAAAACTCCAATGCGGCCTCACCATGGATCCGTCCGAGCAATCCGCCGAGATCGGACCCCTTCTGAAGAGCTTTTGCATTTCCATGGAAAGCTTCCTCGCGGCCCCTCATGAAGAAACCGCCATCCAGCCGGAAGGACTCTTTCGCACGATTAATCGGAAGGAAGAGATCTTCATCGTCGACGTTCGCGAACGGAAGGAGCTTGAAGCTACCGGCATCATCGAAGGTGCCGTACACATCCCCGTAAGAGAGGTCGCGGCAAGAATAGGGGAATTCCCGCAAGATCTCGACACTCCATTAGCAGTATACTGCGCAAGCGGCGCCCGCTCCGCCCACGCCGCCGTCTACCTGCGCGCTTTCGGCTACCGAAACGCCAGAAACCTGGAATACGGCATCCACGGCTGGCAGGACCGCAATTACCCGCTCATAAAGATGGCTTGAGAATCGAAAGATTAGAAGATCGCCTCGCGCCATCCCGCCTCTCAAGCGGGCGACAAAGAAAATGAGGAACCCTCGTTAGAACATCCAACCGGGATCAGGTAATGACTGTGCCGGTTCTTAGAAGAATTTTATAGGTCTTATACGACTTATAGGACCTATAATTTGGTTTTTGTTCTTTTGCAAAGGCGGGCTGATCATCTGCGGCTCTCCGGGATCAAGCCAGTAGTATCTTTCCCTTCGGTTCTTCCAGAAAGGTTCCGATGATGTGATACTCCACGCCCAGCCGGACGGCCGTCTCTTCGAATTTTGTCCTGTCGGCGGGGTCGAGGGCTATAAGAAGACCGCCCGATGTCTGCGGATCGAAGATGATATCAAAGAAAAAGTCGGACCGAGAGGTCACTATGTGTTCTTTGTAAAAATCCCTGTTGCGATAAAGGCCGCCGGGAACCAAACCTGATGCGGCAAATTCGACAGCTTCCTGAAAATAGGGAAGCTTCCCGGTGTAGAGTTCAACACCCAGTGTTTCCCGGATCATCTCCTTAAGGTGTCCCGCCAGGCCAAAACCGGTCACATCGGTACAGGCGTGTGTATTCACCGAAAGCATCGCCTCGGCCGCCGTCTTGTTGAGGGTGGCCATGACCCTTGCCAGACCCATTGCCCGATCGTCATTAAGAAGCTTGCCTTTGATGGCAGTATTCATGATTCCCGTCCCGAGAGGCTTCGTCAGGATAAGAATGTCCGAAGGCCTGGCCCCCTCGTTGAGCAGGACCTTGTCGGGATGGACTATTCCTGTAACGGAGAGCCCGTACTTAATCTCTTCGTCATCCACGCTGTGGCCTCCAAGAAGGCTCGCCCCGGCTTCACGGATCTTGTCCGCACCACCCCGGATGATCTCCTTCAGGATCGATATGTCAAATCTCTTCGGCGAGAAGCAGACAAGATTGAGGGCGGTCTTCGGTATGGCTCCCATTGCGTATATGTCGCTTAAAGCGTTGGCGGCTGCTATCTGGCCAAACCAGTAAGGGTCGTCGACAACGGGAGTAAAGAAGTCCACCGTCTGAACAAGGGCAATCTCGTCCGTCACCTTGTAGACGCCTGCGTCTTCAAAGCCTTCAATGCCTACAATCACATGTTCATCCGCAGGGATGTCTATCCCGCAAAGGATGTTCGCCAGGTCACCCGGACCTATCTTCGACGCTCACCCGCCGCCGCGGACAAATTTTGTCAGTTCGGTGTCCATCCGTCCTCCGGTCATTATCCCAACACGTCCGTTCCCTCAGAGAGGAAGCATCTTCTTCGATTTTTTCCTGGTTCGCGGGGCCTCTTCCAGACAGACATGTCTCTCCTCTATCTTTTCAATCCCCGCGTAATAACAGCAATTCACGCTCTTGCAGTTATTGTCGAAAACGCGTATCTTTCCATCCTGAAAGTCGATACGGACATAGCAGAACCCACCGGGCAATTCGGACCTGCGTTCCTCAACGACGATCCCCATGCCCCATCGCGCGTACCGCCTATGATACACATGATCGCCAACCTGCAAATACAAGGAATAATCGGCTATCATCGGGTAAGCATATCATAAAATAGAGGGAGGGACAAGAAGACCGTGATGGGTGATGGGTGATGGGTGATGGGTGATGGGTGATGGGTGATGGGTGATGGGTGATGGGAAAACCTCTGCAAAAGGCTTCTCCTTTCTTCCTGTTACCTATCACCCATAGCCTGTAAAAAAAAACGGGGACCGAAGTCCCCGTTTTTCTAGTCTCGTTATCTTACTGATGATCGGCCCATTTACCGTAACGCTCGCGGAGGATCCTGTGGAGGATCTTGCCGGCGCCCGATCTCGGCATCTCTTCATCTTTGATGAAGACGATGTTCTTCGGGACCTTGAAACCGGCAATCTTGCCCTTGCACCACTCTGAAACATCTTTAGCTTCCAGGGTCTTTCCTTCATGAAGGACGACAACCGCCGTTACCTGTTCGCCCCACTTTTCATGAGGGACACCGATGACGGCTACGTCTTTGATGTCCGGATGGCCGCCTACGCAGTTCTCGACTTCCGACGGGAAGATGTTCTCACCACCGGAAATGATCATGTTGGCCTTTCTGTCGACGAGGGTGTAGTAGCCTTCCTCATCCCGCATCGCCATATCGCCGGCGCTGAAGTACTCGCCCTTCATGGCTGCCTTGGTCTTTTCAGGATCCTTCCAGTACTGCTCGAAGATCTGCGGGCTCCTGGAATAAAGCTCCCCGACTACATTCGGTTTGTCAACAAGGTTTCCGTCTTCATCATAGAGTCTCAGGACATCGCTGCCCATAACCTCCCGTCCGCAGGAACCGAGCTTCGTCATCTGTTCGTGCGGTTTCAGAACGGTAACAATACCCGCCTCCGTCGAACCGTATGCCTCATAAAGCTCGGAGTTGGGGAACATCTTGAGGATGCCCTGCTTCGTGTCGCGCCGTGCGGGTGCTGAGGAGATGAGCAACTTCTTTATGGCGCTGAGGTCATATTTCGCCCTTACTTCCTCGGGAAGGGCCAGCATCATGATATAGTGTGTCGGCACCAGAGACGTGAAGGTAACCCCAAAGTCCGCGAAGGTCTTGATGAGCCCTTCAGGGTTGAAGGAGACCATGTTGTAGGCCATGACGGTGCCGCCTACCCAGGTCACAACGAATGAATAGAAAAGAGAGTTGACGTGGCAACAGGGCATGACGAGCAGGTTGCAGTCATCGAAGTTGAAATTGTGATCGTAAATCATAATGTAATACTGGGAGAAGAGGTTGGCGTGGCTCTTCATAACGCCCTTCGGAAGACCTGTGGTCCCGCCCGTGTACATGATGACCCAGATATCATCGGGATCGACGACAACATCGGGCTCTGCGGGGCTGGCCTTGGCGAGCATCTGCTCGTAGTTGATAAAGCCGTCATAGCTGGGGCTGTCTACGGCGTAGTTGATGTAGTGTTCAACGGTTTTCAGGTTCTTCTTCATTCCGTTGACCTGGTCGATCCAGGGAAATTCCTTGCCGTCCGCCTTGTCGACGCCGCTCTGAACGATAAAGACCTTTGCTTCGCAGTGATTGATGATGTATTCCATTTCCGGGGCCGCAAGCCTGAACATGAGGGGCACGCACAGGAATCCGCCCTTAGCGGCAGCCGCGTAGAAATCCAGCCACTCGACACAGTTGTATCCGAGAACCGCGAAACGGTCGCCTTTCTTCATCCCCAGGTCAGCGAGGGCATTCGCAAGCCTGCAGGCCCTTTCATTCCACTGCTTGAATGTAAAGGCCTTGTAAAGATCCTTGATGCCCACCTTGTCAGGCCACTTAAAAGCATTCACTCTCAGCACATCCTTAGCCGTCAACCAATGACCGTTCTTCATAACAAAACCCTCCTTAATGTGATTGATGAAAATCCCGTTATGTCGCCCCCTAAAAGGATCAGCGGGGCGTCGTGCTCAACACCAGGCAATACCTGAAGCGCTGCAGAAACATGATATCCGGAAATAAATATGAAATTGCACCGTCAGAGAGACGGCCAGTAATGAGTGCGTACCTTTACAGCTTCTCACGTAACCCCTTAACCCAAACCTTATAGCTTACTTTTACCTTACGGGACTTTTTTTTTCAATACTAAAATGCCTTCTGCATCGCGCCGGGCCAATAATTCACATCCCACAATCCCCGCCCCACCTCAAAACAAAAAAACGGGGACCGAAGTCCCCGCTATTTGTTCATTGAAAGATAAAGATTCTACTGCTGGTCTCCCCATTTGCCATAACGGTCGCGAAGGATCCTATGGAGAATCTTGCCGGCGCCCGATCTCGGCATCTCTTCATCGGGGATGATATAGACGTTCTTGGGAACCTTGAAGCCAGCGATCTTCCCCTTGCACCATGCGGTGACGTCCTTGGGCTCCATCTTCTTGCCTTCGTGGAGAACGACGACTGCCGTTACCTGTTCGCCCCACTTCTCATGGGGAATGCCGATGACGGCTACGTCTTTGACGTCAGGGTGTCCGCCCACGCAGTTTTCGACTTCCGACGGGAAGATGT
This sequence comes from Deltaproteobacteria bacterium UBA5756, assembly GCA_002418985.1. Taxonomy (GTDB): domain Bacteria; phylum Desulfobacterota; class Syntrophorhabdia; order Syntrophorhabdales; family Syntrophorhabdaceae; genus Delta-02. Next base: position 37,271 of record DIFE01000166.1, on the reverse strand, counting down.
TCTCGCCGCCGGAGATGATCATGTTGGCCTTTCTGTCGACGAGATAGTAATAGCCTTCCTCATCGCGGTAGCCCATGTCGCCTGCGCTGAAGTACTGACCCTTCATTGCATTCTTCGTCCTTTCCGGGTCTTTCCAGTAGCTCTCGAAGATCATCGGGCTGCGGGAGTAGAGTTCACCGATCTTGTTCGGCTCGGTTATGAGTTTGCCGTCTTCGTCGTAGATCTGGATGATGTCCGTTCCAATCGCCTCGCGCCCTATGGAACCGAGCTTCTTCATCTGTTCTTCCGGTTTCAGGATGGTCACGCAGCCTGCCTCGGTGGATCCATATGCCTCAAACAGTCTTGAGTTGGGGAACATTGCGAGGATACCCTGCTTCGTGTCGCGCCTTGCGGGGGCCGAAGAGCAGAGCAGTTTCTTGATCGCGCCCAGGTTGTATTTGGCCTTTACTTCGTCCGGGAGTGCCAGCATCATGATGTAGTGCGTCGGAACGAGAGATGTAAAGGTAACTCCGTGATCCGAGAAGGTTTTGATGAGGCTTTCGGGGTTGAAAGAAACCATGTTGTACGCCATGACGGTGCCGCCTACCCAGGTCACGACGAATGAATAGAAGAGTGAGTTGACGTGGCAACAGGGCATGACCAACAGGATAGTATCGTCGAAATTGAATTCGTGGTCATAGATCATGATGAAATACTGGGAGAAGAGGTTTGCATGGCTCTTCATGACGCCCTTGGGCAGACCTGTCGTTCCGCCGGTATACATGATAACCCATATATCGTCCGGGGTAACTTCCACGGCTGGTTCCTCGGGGCTTGCCTTCGCAAGCATCTGCTCGTAATTGATGTAGCCGTCATAGCTGGGGCTGTCTACGGCAAAGTTGATATAGTGCTCGACGGTCTTCAGGTTCTTCTTCATACCATTAACCTGATCGATCCAGGGGAATTCTTTGCCGTCCGCGGGATCTTTTCCGCTCTGGACTATAAGAACCTTTGCTTCACAGTGATTGATGATGTATTCCATCTCCGGTGCCGCAAGCCTGAACATGAGCGGAACGCACAGAAAGCCGCCCTTTGCTGCAGCGCCGTAGAAATCCATCCACTCAACGCAGTTGTAGGCGAGAACCGCAAAACGATCGCCTTTTTTGAGACCGAGATCGGCAAGAGCATTCGCCAGCCGGCAGGTCCTCTCATTCCACTGCTTGAAGGTAAATGCCTTGTACAAATCTTTTGCGCCGATCTTGTCGGGGTACTTAAATGCTTGAATCCTTAGAACATCCTTCGCTGTCATCCAGTGGCCGTTCTTCATGTGTGTACTCCTCCTGTGAGTTTGAGATGTAGATGTACGGTTGTCCTAGGGATATCGATCTGCTACTCTACCAGCTCCAGGAGATGATGCACCTTCTGTGGCATTTTATTCAGTAGAACATTGTCCTCGAGGTTAATCATACAGCCTGGGCAAGCGGTTACGACGATATCCGCTCCGGTCGCTTTGATGCCGTCCATTTTCTTGCCCGCTATTTTCTTCGTCAGATCGTAATGATAGACGCTGAACGAGCCGCCCATTCCACAACAGAGGTCCGCATTGGGCATTTCTACATACTTAATACCCTTGAGGGCCTTGAGAATCGCCCTCGGCTGATCCTTGATGTTTTGATACCTGACAAGGTGGCAGGGGTCATGCCATGTTACTGTCTTGCCTTCGAACTCCTTTTTCAGCTTAAAATCTTCCGGTTTAATCTTAAGGATATCTATAATGAACTCCATGCTATCCTTGATCTTCTTTTCGAACTCTTCATAACGCTGCTTCTGTTCTTCATTATCGGGAAGATACTTCTGATAGTCTTTCAGCGTCGAGCTGCAGGTCGCGCATGTCGTAACGATATAATCCACGTTCAGGTCCTTGAAGGCCTTCACGTTCAGGTCCGCCAACATCCTGCCTGTCTCTAAATCTCCACTGAAATAAATGGCCGCACCACAGCAATTCTGAGTATCGGGAACTACCACTTCCACGCCATGCCGGGTAAGAAAATCGATGAACTTGAGACCGAAATCAGGGTAGACAAAGTCTGTGGCACATCCTGTGAAGAAACCCACCCGCATCTTCGGTTTCTCGCCGTTCTGGGGTTTGTAGACCGGCTTGACCTGATCTCTCAGGAATGTTTTTGCAAGCTCGGGGAAGTTCCTTTTCCCAAGGCCTTTCACGAAATCGGGAAGGTGACGGATCTTTCCCTCCGTCCTGGGCATCATCCACTGAAATTTCTGCATGAGCTTGGCGTAGCGCCCAAAGGACTTCCTGTTGGCCATGACCTTACGAAAGACAAAGTTCTTGATGAATCCAAGGCCCTGGTTTTTTACCATCTGCGCACGAGCCCCAACAACGACGCGGTCTATCTGCGTCTTTGCCGGACAGTTCGCCGCACAACGTTTGCACAGAAGGCACTTCCCGATGATGTCCGCCATCTCCGGGGTAAACTCCTGTTGTCCCGCAAGTATCTGCTTCACGAGGAAGTTCTTGCCCCGTGCCACAGATGTCTCCATTTTTTCTTCCTGGTAAACCGGGCAGAAGAAGCTGCAGAAGCCGCACTTCGTGCACTGGTTGGAGAATTCTTCTATTTTTTTAAGTTCTTTCAGGTCTTTCACTCGCAACCCCCTATTATGGACTACTCCCAGATCTTACCCGGGTTCATGATGTTGTTCGGGTCAATGAGAGCCTTTATGTTCTTCATCATGTTTATCACGGCCGGCTCTGTGACCTTCTTCATGAATTTCTGCTTTTCGAGACCGATTCCGTGTTCTCCGGAAAGTACGCCACCAAACTCAACGGCGCTTTCGATGATCTCGTCCACTGCCTTTAAGGCGCGCTCATAATGGTCCTTGTTGGCAGGATCTGTCAGGGCGGCCGGATGGAGGTTTCCGTCACCGGCATGGCCGAGGACGACTATCTCGACATCATATTTCTTGGCGAGTTCTTTTATCCTGTTGACAAACTTGGGGATATTTCCGCGCGGCACTGTGACATCTTCCGCGAATACCTGTTTGGCTTTTCCGAAGACAGCGGCAAAACCGGCGCGGCGGGCCATCCAATACTTGTTGGCGTCGTCGGCATCTTTTGCGATGCGGGCTTCCTTTGCGCCATATTTCTTGGTGATCTCTGCGATCTTCTGTGCTTCTTTCTCAACAACCTCAGGAATCCCATCAACCTCAAAGAACAGACATGCATCGGCATCCTTCGGCAGACCGATGGGCATCATCTCTTCGATCCTGTTAATAACCCAGTTATCGACCATTTCGATCTTGCAGGGGATAACACCGTTCTCGAGCACGCGGAACACGCCTTCGCCGGCGACCGCGACATCGTCATAGACAACGCAAAGCGTCTGTCTTGCCTGGGGCAGGGGGTTCAATTTCAACTCGGCCGAGGTGATGACACCGAGTGTTCCTTCAGCGCTGATGAAGATATGAAGCAGGTCGTAGCCGACAACGTTCTTCAATGTCCTGCCGCCGAGGTGGATGACTTCGCCGGTGGGCAAAACCGCTTCGATACCCAGGATATATTGTTTGGTCACTCCATACTTTACGCAGGCGGGACCACCGGCATTCTCGGATATGATCCCACCCATGGTGGCGCCCAAAAAGCTCTGGGGATCGGGCGGGAAGAAAAGACCGTCCTTCATGAGCCGGAGGGTAAGGTCCTGAAGGACAACGCCTGGTTCCACCGTGGCGGTCAGGTTTTCCTTGTCGACCTTGACAATCTTATTAAACCGCGTCATGACCATAACGATGCCGCCATGCCAGGGAACGGATCCGCCGCTGACATTTGTGCCGCCGCCCCGGGGGGTAACGGGTACCTTTTCTGCATTCGCCAGTTTCATTATCCGGGATACTTCGTCTGTAGTCGTAGGAAAGACAACGACATCCGGTTCATGGATCCAGCTTGTCGTCCCATCGTAGGAATACGCTTTCATCGCCTCAGGTGCAGTGAGGACATTGTCTTTACCGACAATCTTTTGTAATTCACTGATCAACGACTCTTTTAACATCCCTGTACCCCCTGTTTTGATATTGTTACTAATTTCACTTTCTTATATCTTTTTCTCCTTTCCTTTGTCAATAAAAATCACGAGGGCAAAACCTCCCTGATATCAAGTATTTCGCTACAGTTAAAGCCTTGCACGCTAATGAAAAAAATGGTAAAGAATCGTATGTTTACTATAGTGAACAATGAGGGCCGAAATAGACCCCGAATTACCCCTTCTTGGGACCGGTGATGGAGATTCTCAAGACCATCTCACCCATCTTTGTCATCATCGCCTTCGGGTATTTTCTCAAGAACAGGAAGCTTCTTTCCGACGGCTTTATATCTGAAGCAAACCGGTTCGTTTACCTCTTCCCCCTACCCTTTCTTATCTTCACGGGAATCGTTCGGGCAGACGCGAGGGACATCGGATGGCTGTCCGTTCTTTCGATAACTCTGCCGACGCTCGCTGTTATCGGCATCGCCCTTGTCGCCGCCGCCGTGGGTGGATATCGCACGGCCAAATTAGGTAGCTTCGTTCAGAGCACCTTTCACGGAAACGTCACATATGTGGGGCTTGCAGTCATCTTCTATCTTCTCGGCGAGAAGGGTCTCGAGCGGGGAAGCCTCCTCGTCGGTATTCTCATACTTTTCAATAACGCCCTGGCAGTGCTGATACTTTCACTGGCATCGGGGAAGCATCGCAGTCTCGTGAGGACGGCCATTTCGATTATTACGACTCCGGTCATCATCGCGACTTTCGCGGGCATGGTCCTCGTTCTTTTTCAGGTCAGGATACCCTCGGTACTGATGAAGAGCATAGGGATCGTCGCCAACATCGCCCTGCCCATGGCGCTCATTATCATCGGCGGTTCCATTTCCCTTTCGACGCTCACGAAAACCCTCCGCCCCGCGATCATCGCCGCGCTTCTCAAGGTCATCGTCCTTCCGGGCCTGGCGGTTCTCCTTTGCCATGTCCTGTCCATCGATTTTCGCGCGGCCCTGCCCGCAATCATCCTTCTTGCGACCCCCACGGCCATCACCACCTACATCATGGCCCGCGAACTGGGCGGAGATACTCTGATCGCCTCCGGGACGATCACGCTGACTACGCTCGTGTCGCCCGTGACCTATTTACTCTGGATATGGATGTTGGAGACTTTTTGAACCGCCCGAACCCGCCCTTAAGGGCATTATCGTCCGGAGTTTTTCCAGAACGGCCGGAAAGCCCGAGCGGTCGATGTCCAGGGTTTCGATGATGACCTTGCCTTCATAGCCGAGTTCTTTAAGGCCGTGAAGGACCTTGGCCATGTCGATGGACCCCTTTACGAAATCATGATCGTCTCGGGTACCGTCATTATTATGGAGATGGACATGGAAGAGATTCTCTATGCCCATGCGGCGGACGTCGTCGAGGATCGTTTCTTCCGGTTCAGGCTGCTTTGCCGTACGTTTTGAGATGTAAGCGTGGCCGATGTCGAGAGTTACCCCTATTCCAGGGACAGCCTCCCGGATCGCAGCGAACTCCGTTAGCTCCTGAAAGTAGAAGTAAGACATGAAGATGTTTTCCAGGGCAACCCTCACACCAAGTCTTCGCGCTTCCTCCGCGACAACCTTCAGGTCTTCCAGGAACCGGGTCTGAAGCTCTCTATCATACCCCTTCAGTTTCCGGAAAAAAGAGTATCCCGGATGGACGACGACCGGGTCGGCCCCGATTTTCGCGGAAAGCTCCAGGGCGGCCAGTACCCTTTCCCTGGACACCTGTCGTATCTCATCGAGATAACTCCCCAGATTGATCTCGAGGAACGGCCCGTGCATCGAAAAACTCACGCCCCGGTCCTTGAGGCTGCGCAGCTTTTCGATCAGCCTGTCATCCAGGGAGAAAAGGTGAGGAGGTTCATAGGAAAGCTCGACGACTCTGATCCCCGCGGCCAGAATATGGTCGATCACACCTTCCAGGGTCTCGTTGGTAAGAAAATATGTGGAAAATCCGAAGTGCATAGAAAAACGGGGTTATGGGTAATAGGTTATGGGTAATAGGAAAAGCAAGAAGACACCCGGCTGCCGGCGTTCTTTCCCATTACCTATTACCTATCACGCATAACCTGTAGTATTACTTCTTCACCGCTGCCTTGACTTCTTCCACGATCTCCTGGCTGCTCAAGGAGCTGATGATTTTGAGGAGGCCTTCCTTCTTATAAAAGTCGATGAGAGGGGCGGTCTTTTCGTTGTATGTGGCAAGCCTCTGCTTGATTGCTTCTTCTGTTTCGTCGGCGCGCTGGACCGCGGGTGAACCGCACTTGAAGCAGGTCCCGTCTGCTTTTGGCGGCTTGCTCTTGATGTTATAGATCTCCTGGCAGTCAGGGTTAGAACAGGTCCGTCTCGTCGTCAGCCTGTCGAGGATGACATCCGTCGGCACGTCGAGGTTGATGGCGGCATCGAGCTTTATGCCGATCTTTTCGAGAAGTTTCTTCAATGCCTCCGCCTGGGGGATCGTCCTGGGGAAACCGTCGAGGAGAAACCCCTTCTGGCAGTCAGGTTCCTTCATACGTACTTCCATGATGTCCATGATCAGGTCATCGGGTACAAGCTCTCCCCGTTCCATGTAGCCTTTCGCCTTCTTGCCCAATTCGGACCCCGCCTTGACGGCGTTGCGCAGAATGTCCCCGGTGGAGATCTGTACCGACCCGTCAAATTCCGTCAATGACTTCGCAACTGTACCTTTGCCGGCTCCCGGCGCTCCCAATAATACGATACGCATGATAGATCCTCCTTTGCGTGATTAGTGATCGGACACGAAATTTCCCTGAGTCTACCAAAAAAAACTAAAAAAATCACGGACAAAAACTCTGCCGCCCGTCACGGCACCGCCCGGGAGCGGCTTGACATGGCGCGTTCGGCAGGGGCATAATGTAGCCCTATGAAAAAATATACCATCCATCGCGATGTCTCACCCGTGAAGGCGGTTATCGACTATGGGCGCGAGCTTAACGAGGAACAGCTCAACGTGGTCCTCAGCGATGACGGGCCGATCCTCGTTATCGCGGGGGCAGGAAGCGGCAAGACACGAGTCGTGACATACAGGGTGGCGCGTCTTCTCGAGAGGGGTGTTCCGCCGGGAGGCATACTGCTCCTTACCTTTACCAACAAGGCGGCCCGGGAGATGCTCCACCGGGTCGAGCACCTCGTGAAGATGGATACCCGCTACATCTGGGGCGGAACGTTCCATCACATCGGCAACCTGATCCTCCGCCAGCATGCCGAGCGCGTCGGTTACCGCAGGAGTTTTACGATTCTCGACAACGAGGATGCAAAGGACGTTGTGGAACTTGCCATAAAGCAATCGGGCATCGACACGAAGAACAGGATGTTCCCCAAGGGCGGCGTCTTGAAAGAGCTCTTCAGCTATGCCGCCAATACCATGCAGACGATCGACCAGGCCATACGGGAAAGAAACCCTTTCTTCTATGACCTTGCCGACGAGATGACGGCGATCCACAAGCTATACAGCGACAAGAAACGGGAAACAAACGCCATGGACTTCGACGACCTGCTCATTTACTGGCACAGGATACTCGCCGAGGATGAGGAACTTCGCAAGCTCTATGCGATGACCTTTCGCCATATCCTTGTCGACGAATACCAGGACACAAACCGCATCCAGTCGGAGATTATAGATTTCATGGGCCTCATCAACCGCAACGTCATGGTCGTCGGCGACGACGCCCAGAGCATTTACTCCTTCCGGGGGGCCAACTTCCAGAATATCCTCGATTTTCCCAAAAAATATGGGGAAGCAAAGGTATACAAACTGGAGACGAATTACCGGAGCACACCTGAAATCCTGGATCTCGCCAATAATTCCATCTCGTTCAACATGAACCAGTTTGAAAAGACCCTGCACAGCGTTAAGAAGAGCGGGATCGTCCCCGTCGTCGCGCCGTCCCGGGACGTGATCCAGCAGGCAGAATTCGTGGCCCAGCGGATACTGGAACTGTCCGACGAGGGTGTGCCCCTTGACCGTATATCCGTTTTATATCGAGCCCATTACCATTCAATGGAAGTGCAGATGGAATTTACCCGGCGGGGTATCCCTTTCGAGATCCGCAGCGGGCTCAGATTCTTCGAGCAGGCCCATATAAAGGACGTCGTCTCCTTCCTCAGGGTCATGGCGAACCCCGATGACGAGATATCGTGGAAGCGAATGTTCAGGATATTCCCGCGCATCGGAAAGAAGACCGCAGACCATATCTATTCCTACATTAAGGCATGCGAAGACCCCTTTGAAACCCTTATCTCGAAGACGATCGCAGACACCTTCAAGAGCATCAAGAAGGAGAACGTCGAGGTCTGGTCGGAGCTCTTCAGTGAGTTGAAAAACCTGCGGAGCGATGAGGCCCCGGGGGACATGATCTCCGCCGTCCTCAAGCACGGCTACATCGAATATCTCAAGTTCACCTACCCCAACTACGAGGCGCGTCTTGAAGACCTGGGCCAGCTTATCAACTTTTCCACCAGGTATCATTCGCTGGAGACGTTTCTGAGCGAGCTTTCGCTCATGAGCGGCCTCTCCGGCGAAGAGGCCGCTGAGGCCGGCGAGCCCAACGACGAGCGGGTGGTCCTGAGCACCATCCACCAGGCGAAGGGCCTCGAATGGCAGGTCGTATTCATGATCTGGTGCGCCGAGGGAAGGTTCCCGAATCCCAGGGCAGTGGAGGAAGGAGCCGTTGAAGAAGAGAGACGCCTTTTCTACGTCGCATCAACCCGGGCCATGGACGAGCTTTACCTGTGCTACCCCATACTGGCCTTCGACCGTCAGGCCGGCCACATCATCATGCGCCCTTCCCGCTTCCTCGCGGAACTTGACGGGGCCCGGTATGAAGAGTGGGCCATATCCGAATACTAAAAACGCAGACGGGCACGCGGAAGAAATTTCCCGTATGCCCGTCTGCCCTTTTCTTTTACCCGTTGACCTTTCTCTTTAGTTGATAAACACCTTCTTATATTTCGGCAGTTCTTCGAGGGCCCTACCGCAACCCATGGTTACCGATACGAGGGGGTCATCGGCCACCGTCACACTTATACCTGTTTCGTTCTCGATCCGCTGGTCAAGCCCTTTGAGGAGCGCTCCTCCGCCTGTCAGGACTATGCCTGTCTCATTGAGGTCGGAAACGAACTCTGCCGGAAGCTTCTCGAGGGCCCTCCTCACTGAATCGAGGATGGCCGAGACGGGTTCTTCAATGGCCTCGCGAACCTCTTCTTTCGATATCTTGAGACTCCTTGGTATGCTCGTGAGCAAGTCCTTTCCGACGACATTAATGGAGTCGCTCAAGGAGTCGATGGGGTAGGCCGACGCACCCTCTATCTTGATCTTCTCAGCCGCGATCACACCTATGGCAAGCTGGTGCTTTTTCTGAAGATACCGGACAATGGCCTCGTCGAGTTCATCGCCGGCAACCCTCAGAGACTCGCTGTATGCCACGGCCGAAAGGCTGATGATGGCAACCTCCGTGGTACCGCCGCCGATATCTATGATCATGTTGCCCCTCGGCAGCTCAATGGGCATACCTGCGCCGATGGACGCGGCCATGGGTTCCTCGATAAGATGTACGTCGCGTATGCCGACCTGGAAGCAGGCATCGATGACGGCCTTCTTCTCCACCTGGGTTATGCCCGAAGGCACGCCGACGACCATCCTGGGTTTCGATATCTTCCGCTCGTTGCTGACGACCTTAAGAAAATACTTAATCATCGCCTTGGCCACGTCGAAGTCGGCGATGACCCCATCCTTCAGAGGACGTATGGCGCTGATGTTGGGGGGCGTTCTGCCGATATATTCCTTCGCCTCCTTGCCGACGGCGATGACCTTTCCGGAATTGTTGTCAATGGCGACAACGGACGGCTGATTGAGAACAATACCCTCCCCCTTCATATAGATCAGAGTGTTCGCCGTACCAAGGTCCATTGCAAGGTGCGTTGAAAACATTCCGAACAATTGTCTGAAGAAACCCATGCCCCCTTCCTCCTTATTCAATGAATTTGCGTATTTTCTTTTCTTCTATCCTGTCAAAAAGCTCCCACAGGTCGGGCGAATCGTCGGGATAGCTGACCGTGCCGAGTTCTATCATTCCGGCTCCCGCAGACAGCCCTTCCTCTGACAGGCTTTTACCCACGGCATGGTAGAGAAGCTTCATCATGTTTCTCGTTTCGAAGGTCTCCCCGCCCTTCAGAAGAACAAAGAAGCGGCCCCCGTTCTTGCGGGCCACGAAGGCCTTGCCCCCGGCACAATAACGGATGACCTGGCAGATTCTCCTCAAGAGATCGTTCGTCCCTTCGGAACCCATTTTTCTGTTATAGAGGACGATGTTCCCCAGCTTGACGCAGAGGATGGAAAACCGTTCATTCTTTCTGGCCATCGTCTCCACGGCGCTTAGAAACACGGGAAACTGTACTGCGCCCGTCACGGGATCGAAGTCCCGTATCCTGTCCAGGTGCTCGCGCATCCACTGGGCGGTGAAATAGAGTGACAGAAGGCAGGAAAGATTTCTCAATGCGCCGATGGCGCTCTGCTTGAGTTCGTTCTCGTCAAGTGAAACGAAGCCTATGACCCCGAAGGTCGTGTCTTCCGTGATCAGGGGAAAACCGAAAAACTGGCGTGCCTTGAACGGTTCATTGGGAAATAAGAGGGATTTTTCTCGAAGATAGGCGCTGCCGTGGGGAAGAAGAAGTTCCCTGCCACCCTCGAAAACCACCGAAGCGATGCTCTCGCCGGGGTGACATTCTTTTTTTACCGCATCGTCCTTTTCGATACCCACCACGTCCTGGATGACGAGACGACCCTTTTTCTCCATGCCGATGAAGCAGAATGTCCCTCCCGAAAGACCCAGTATCTCCGTAAGGACGTCAGGGGTGGATACTTTCGATGTGTTCAGGGCGGACAGGAGGTTCAGAATTCGTCTCTCCGCGTATAACTCCTCCATCGTTTCCTCGGCATGAAGCGCTTTTCTTTCCTGCTCGATTTCCTGGTGAATGAGGGACGCGAAAGATCCGAGTATCTTTTTCTCCTTATCAGTAAAGACATATTTTTTCTTGCTGTCAACGATGATGACGCCCTTTGTGTCCATGGGATATCCCATGAAAGACTTTATTCCTTCACTGGCGCCATAATAGCCAAGAGCGTCCTCGTCCCTGTCGAAGTTAGGTATGATGAGCGGAGCGTTGTGTTTGATCACCCAGCCCGGAAGAGTCCCCTCCACGGGAATACTCTTCTTTTCATCAAAACTCTTCGCAAAGGTAACGGAAGAGAGACAATTAAGAGTGTCCTTTTCCCGCATGTAGAACGCTACTGTAAACGCCTCGTAGATATTGAAGATAAGCTGCGACAACCTGTCTATCATTTTTATACCCGAATTATGTCACCCGGACCCGCCCCTGTCAATTGATATCAACCATATTCCTCGAACCCGGCAGAGTATGGAAGCTCAAATTTCTGAAGGGTCCGGCAGTAACCGCATTCTTCGCCGCCGGACGGATACCCGCAGGTGGCACAGTACTGCATTTCCCCTGACGCCTCGTCGTCCTTTCGATTAAGCGCCTTCATTTCCCTGAGCTCTTTCAGGTATCCCTTGACGAACATGAGCTTCGTCCCCGGTGAGATCTCCTCGAGCTTGCCCAGGATCCCTTTATATAAGATGGTTTTGGCCCCCTTCGAGTAGGGGCATTCTTCATATATGTAATCGATGCCGGAGATGATGGCGTATGCGGCCACTTCTCTCTCCGAGCAGAGAAAGAACGGCTTGGCCTTTCTCGACAGGTGGCCTTCCCTTTCATCAAGGGATATGTCTTTTCTCCAGAGGTATTCCTTCTTCCAGTAAAGCACATTTCCAAAGAGGGCCGCAGCCTCATCGTCAAGGTTATGTCCCGTCAGTAAAAGGTTGTAGCCCCTGTCCATGCAGACCCTGTTCATGACATACCGTTTTATCATCCCGCAGGCGGAACAGGGTACCCGGCGCAGCGCCTTCGCCACCTCGCTGATGCCCCTGCCAAAGATATCGGTGACGTGAAAGATAAAGACCTTTCTTCCGATCCTGTCGGCAACAGCCTTGATCTTCTCCAAAGATACCCGTGAATAGTCGCCGATGCCGAGATTGACATAGACGCCGTCGGCAGCGTAACCCATCCTTGTCAGAAAAACCCAGAGGGAAAGCGAGTCCTTGCCGCCCGAAACGGCCACCACCGGACGATCACCGTCGCCGATGAGCTTGTACCGCCGGATGGTGGTGTTTACCCTCTTTTCGAAAAAAGTAAGAAAATGTGTGTCGCAGAAAGCGGTCTTGTGGGACCGCAAGTTGATGCTCGCCGTCTGTCCGCAGATCTTGCACTTCATCCGCCCGATACGACCCGTATGACCCTTACGATATCATCGGCGCCGAGTCGGTGGTCCTCTGTGACGAGCCGGTTGTTGGCGACCACGAGATGTCCCTCTTTGCTGACCTCGAGTTTCTCCAGGAGCCGGGAAACGAGCATCGGCTTCTCGAAGACATACTCTTTCCCCTCCCAGTTGACATTCATGGCTATTTCTTTAGCATAACGGGGGGGGTGATGTCAAAAGGCGCCGTGTATCTTCCCGGGCGGATGATCCCTCGCTCCTGTGTTCTGTCGGTATTGCCCGGACGCCTCGGAAATGTCCCCTTCCCCGGCAGAACCAAACCGTTGATTCTCGAAATATCGTGCTTATATTTCAGCTAAGATTTCGGATTTTCGCCCTTTGAAGTATATCAACACGGTTGTATCCAAGGCGGCCGCACCGCTGAGGACGAATTGACAATATTTTAACGAGGTGGACGCAATGAACTGGGAAAAACTGACCATCAAGGCCCAGGAAGCCATTCAGGAAGCTCAAAAGAAAGCTGAATCCCTGGGTCAGCAGAGTATCGAAAACGAACATCTTCTCTTTGCGCTTGTCTCCCAGAAGGAAGGGATCATAAGACCCATACTGGACAAACTGGGCGCAAAGGCTGATATCATCGCCCGCGACCTGGAGCGGGAGCTTGCAAAGATACCCCGCGTTGAAGGCGGCGCTCAGACCTACATCTCTTCCCGTTTTAAACAAACCCTTGATACGGCTTTTGCCGAGGCGGAAAGGCTCAAGGACGAATTCGTGAGCACCGAACACCTGCTCATCGGCATAGCTGATGGAAAAGACGGGCCGGCCGCGGCAACGTTAAGGATATACGGAATAACAAAAGACAACATATATACCGTCCTCAAGGACCTCAGGGGGACCCAGCGCGTGACCGACCAGGCGCCCGAGGAGAAATACCAGGCCCTTCAGCGTTATTGCCGCGATTTGACGGAAGAAGCCCGCAAAGGCAAGCTCGATCCGGTGATCGGCCGTGACGAAGAGGTCCGCAGGGTAATGCAGGTCCTTTCGCGCAGAACGAAGAACAACCCCGTTATCATAGGCGAGCCCGGTGTGGGCAAGACCGCCATCGTGGAAGGTCTTGCGCAGCGTATCATCTCAGGCGACATCCCCGAGACCCTTAAAAACAAGCGCGTCCTTTCCCTCGACCTCGGCTCCCTGCTCGCAGGAGCGAAATACCGGGGCGAGTTTGAGGACAGGCTCAAGGCGGTCCTCAAGGAGATCGACGAAGCGGCGGGTACGGTCATTCTTTTCATCGATGAACTCCATACCATAGTCGGCGCCGGGGGAGCCCAGGGGGCCGTCGACGCGTCGAACATGCTCAAACCGGCCCTGGCCCGGGGGGAACTGCGCTGCATCGGGGCCACCACCCTCGATGAATACCGCAAGTACATAGAAAAGGACGCCGCACTGGAAAGGCGTTTTCAGCCCGTCTACGTGGGTGAACCATCCGTCGAAGAGACTATCGCCATCCTCAGGGGCCTCAAGGAAAGGTACGAACTCCATCACCGCGTGGTCATCAAGGATCCGGCGCTCATTGCAGCGGCAACGCTGTCGCATCGCTATATTACCGACAGGTTTCTCCCGGACAAGGCAATCGACCTCGTTGACGAGGCCTCATCGAGACTCCGCATGGAGATCGACAGTGTGCCCACCGAGATCGACGAGATCGAGCGGAAGATCATCCAGTCCGAGATCGAGATCGAGGCGCTCAAGAAAGAAAAGGACGATGCATCGAAGGAACGCAGGAAGAAGCTCCAGGATGAACTGACGGAATTCAAGAAAGACGTCGAAGCCAGGCGCAAGCACTGGGAACAGGAAAAGGCCCTCATCACGGGGAGCTCCGAGATAAAAGAGAAGATCGACCAGGCTAGGACCCAGGCGGATGAGCTGGAACGCAAGGGCGATTTCGGAAGGGTGGCGGAGATCCGCTACGGCACGATTACCACCCTGGAACAGGAATTGAAGCAGAAGAATGACGACCTTGCCGCACTCCAGAAAGACAAGAAAATGCTGAAAGAGGAGGTCGACGAGGAAGACATAGCAAGGGTAGTCTCCAAATGGACGGGCATCCCCGTATCGAAAATGCTCGAGGGGGAGATGGACAAACTCGTACACATGGAAGAGAATATCCATCGTCGCGTCATCGGCCAGGACGAGGCCATCGGCGCCGTCGCGAACACCATACGGCGTGCGCGGGCAGGCCTTCAGGACCCCAACCGGCCGCTGGGGTCATTTCTTTTCCTGGGTCCCACCGGCGTCGGCAAGACCGAACTGGCACGGGCGCTGGCTGAGTTCCTCTTTGACGACGAGCAGGCCATCGTCCGTATTGACATGAGCGAATTTATGGAAAAACACTCGGTATCGCGCCTTATCGGCGCCCCTCCCGGATACGTGGGATACGAGGAGGGCGGCTATCTCACGGAGGCCGTCCGCAGGCGCCCCTACTCCATCATTCTCCTCGACGAGGTCGAGAAGGCCCACCCGGAGGTCTTCAATGTACTCCTCCAGGTCCTCGATGACGGCCGGCTCACCGATGGCCAGGGACGCACCGTGGACTTCAAAAACTCCGTTATCATCATGACATCCAACATCGGAAGCCAGTGGATAACGGACCTCACCGACAAAGACTACGATGAAATGAAAGACCGCGTAACTGAAGCGGTGAAGACGCATTTCAAGCCGGAATTCGTCAACCGCATCGACGATATCATCATATTCAGAAGTCTGTCGGCGGACAACATAAAAGAGATCGTGAGACTCCAGCTCGACATCATGGCAAAAAGGGCCGGGCAGCGCGACATCGAGCTCGTCTTTACCGACAAGCTCAGGGAACTGATCTCTAAAGAAGGCTACGACCCGGCTTACGGAGCGCGACCCCTGAAACGTCTTATCCAGAAAAAGATCCAGGATGCCCTTGCTCTCATGATCCTCAAGGGCGAGGTAAAAGACGGTGACAGGGTGACGGTCGAAGTCGATGGAAAAGGCAACGTAGTCTTCAAGAAATAGGCTTCACACACATGGGCCGGGACTCTGACACAATGGAATCCCGGCCCTCCCCCCCTTCGAAGTTTCTCTTGACTTTTTTTTCCTATAGCTGATATAAAAGGAGTGCCGTAGGCGCTTAGCTCAGTGGGAGAGCGCTACCTTGACACGGTAGAGGTCAGGGGTTCAAGACCCCTAGCGCCTACCATTTTTAATTTACCCGCATCACATAAGAATGTTGAGTGGTCCATCAGGATGTCATCTTTCTCCTGCATGCGAGATCGCCTTCTGCACGCACTGAAGAGTAAGAGAAACCGGCATCGACTATGCCGGTTCGTTGTTTCGTGGTTACTTTTGGAGGTAGCCGACCCGTGCGAACATGCCAGATAGTCTTCATAATTCTGGCAGCCTTTTTGGTAATGCCGGTGGCAGTCATTGAAGGTAATAGCCAGACAACTCCGCCCGCAAACCAGCCTGCCGGCACAAACAATACCACTCCCCGAAAACCTGCGGTCACTATCGAGACAACCGCAACGGGACGACTGCCTGCTGACGTAACGACGGACTCGAAACTGACGCAGCCGCCGGAAAAAACGACTGCCGGTCTCGTCGGCGGCGCACCGGATTCCGAGCCGCCGCTGGTGGCCGAAGCCAGCCCGTTGAATTTCAAGCTCAGCTCCGACGGTACCGTCGCCACCATACTTTTCGACCGCGAAAGCGTTGAAGCAATGCGCACTCTCATGACACAACTGGAACAGAACGGCACCATGGGAAAGGTCAAGGGTGTCGTATATTCCGCTTCCGGCATTACCCCGATGCTCATTCTGCTGGGACCGAAAGAAGAACTGCTTCAAAAAGTCAGCATCCTCAAACAGTTCATACCCGACCAGAATCAGGCGCATATCGTCGTAATATCAGCCAGTCTTCGAGAGCTCGCCGACCAGGACGCGTATAGCATAGGGCTCACACTGAGCCCGGATATAATCGGGCTTACCCTTGGCGGGACTGCCCAGGCGACCTTTGGCACGGATCAGTCGGACCAATACACGGCCCAGGTCGTGGCCGGTCTTCCTACGACGGACTTCTCCAAGATCGCCCAGCTGAATGAAGCTTTTAACAGGGGCAAGGTCCTTGTCGCCAGCGAAGTCTATACCCGCAACGGAACCAAGGCCCTTTTGACGAACATGTAGCAGATCCCCATTTTCAGCACCGATCGCAACGGGAACGTCATGACATCCTATCAGCAACTGGAGACAAGCGTAGACGTCATACCCACCACCATCGATTACAGGAAAAGCACCCCTGAGGAAAGTCAGGTCCGGGTCGACGTGCTTGTGAAGATCAGCGTGGTCACCGGCGAGCAAACCTACAATTCCACAACTACGGCTCCGCAATATGCGACGAAGACATTCGCGACCACGCGGGTGCTCAAGGCAAACAACAAACGCTACGTCGTGGGCACCTTCGTGAATGACGCCCAGTACAAGAGTCAGGTCGGTTTGCCTTTTTTGTCAAAGATCCCTCTGCTGAAATACTTTTTCTCACGTGAGCAGAGCCAATCCCAGCACAACGTCGCCATCCTGACACTTGCGGTCAAGCTTATCCCGATGCAGGCGAAGGATCTGACAATAGACGCCGAACACGTAGAACCCCTGGAAGATCTCTACAAGAAAAAGGGAAGGCTTAAAGACGCACAGTAAAGTGCTCGGTGTCTTTTCCGGTCAACCAGCTGGAATGGAAAAGTAAAACGTGGCTCCTTCCTCAACCCCGCTCCGGGCCCACACTTTCCCCCCGTGCCTCTCTACCACCCTTTTTACGATTGACAGTCCTATGCCGGTGCCTTCAAACTCATCGGAACCATGGACTCTTTCAAATACCTCGAAAATCCTTTTCGCGTCTTCCATGGCGAAGCCGATGCCGTTGTCCTTTACGTAGTAGACGTTGTCCTTGCCGCTTCGCGCCCCTCCGATCTCAATGACGACGGCATGCTGCTTCCTGCCGTATTTGATCGCGTTGCCGATAAGATTCGCGAGGACCTGCCGTATCATGGCCCTGTCACACTTTGCCCCGGGAATGTCTTTCACGATAATCTCCGGACCGGCTCCCGGGTGAATCGATCGCAGTTGTTCACAAACCTCCGCGACAAGCCGGCTCATGTTGGTCTCTGATAATCTCATCTTCTGACGACCCAGATGGGAGAAGGCAAGCAGGTCGTCTATCAGTTTTTTCATCTGCTGGGTGCTCCTGGCGATAATACTCAGAAGGCGCAACCCCTTTTCGTCAAGTTTTTCAGAATATCTTTTTATCAACATATGCGAAAACCCTTCTATCGCTACAAGCGGCGTCGCGAGGTCATGGGATATTGAATAGCTGAACGCCTCAAGCTCCTTGTTGGCAAAGTTGAGTTCCGCGACGCGCTGTTTCAATTCTTCATTCAATTTCCCGATCTTTTCCTCGGTCTCCTTGCGCGCCGTGATATCGAGGAGCATCGCGTACTTGGACACGGTACCATCGGCATTCTGGATCGGTGTGTTGACGGCGTAGTACCAGCGGTCATCCTTCGGACTCCGGATCTCCCAGCGGACCGTTTCGCCTTTGAAAACCCTCGCGTTCACGCACCATGGACATATGGATGTCCTGTCATGGATCACCTGGTAGCAGGGCATACCCGTCCCGTCGTAGCCGGTCCGCCGGACGAGTTTTTCATTCATGAACTCCACCGTGTAATCCTGGGAACATATGTAGATATTGAGGTCTGTGGCCTCGATGATGGCGCTCAGTTGCAGTTCCCTCTCGCGAAGGGACGCCTCGAACTCTTTTCTCTCCGCGATCTCGGTTTGAAGCGCCCTGTTCATGTCGCTGAGTTCGGCGGTGCGTGCCCGGACGCGATCCTCCAGCTCCTGCCTGGCATGTTGAAGGGCCTTTTCCGCCCTCTTCCGCTCGGTGATATCGGAGAGCATGACAATCCAGCTGCCCTTACCCAGTGGTGTGGGTCTGAACTCGACGTCCTTTTCCTTCCTGTCTTTGCATTTTATGGTAAAGGTCTGCTTGACGCCCTTCAGGACAAGATCGTTCTTCCACGCTTCTATGACCTTCATCCGGTATTCCTTTGACGGATATGCCTTGCGGAACCAGGCAGTGCCGTCGGGTACATCCTTCAAGGTATACCCCGTGATCCTCGTGAACTCCTTATTTACAAAGGTATACTTACCTTTCTTATCAATAATGACCGCCCCGTACGGGGCCTTCCGCAGGACGGACAAAAAAACATCCCGCTGTCTCTTTAACCTGTCACCCAGGGTTCGCTGTCTCGTGACATCTTCGAGCTGATCCATCCCCGCCGCTACCCCTTTTCAGAGACAATTCTATCACACGATCTCCCAACCGGTAACCGAAAGATACCTGCCGCTGCGGTCCTCACAAGAAGGGGATTGTGTTATACAGAAAGCCGGGAAAGTATTATAATAGTTCGCGAGACGAGGAGGGAAATAGTATGTATCGGCAACTGGAGAGGCTCCCGGCGATCGGCGTGTGCGGGTCTATTCTTTTTGGTCTTCTTCTTTACATCCTGGCAGTCCCGTGCGGCCGCCTCGATGCCGCGGCTCCCGGCACCCCGGTCAGAACTGTGGTTCAGGCCGGACACAACATCGACGTTGTGTCCGTCGCCTTCGCCCGGGATGAGAAGATCTTCGCCTCCGTCGACAGCTTCGGCCGGATCCGGGTGTGGCAGTTGCCTCAAGGGCGCCTTCTGAACTCATGGAAAACGAACCCGGGGAAAGGAACGGACGGGCTCGAAGCCTCAACGGTTATCGCCTTTGACGATGAAGGCCGGCTCGTCGCGATCGCCAGGAATATCCTGACTCGCTGGGACCCCGAAACCGGTAAACAGGCGGAAAAAACACAATTGCCCTTCGACGGCGACGCCGAGTTCAGGCTAAGTTCGAGCGGCACCGTGCTCGCCGCGTGGGATTCAACCATGAGTCCCGGCAATGATCCGGTCAAAGTCAGCATCTGGGATGTCAGGAAGGGAATCGCGACAGGCTTCCTCACGTGCGCAAGAGCAGGCGATGTTCTGCTGTCTCCCTCCGGCGGCGTCATCGCCTGTTTTCACAGGTCATCAAAGGCGTACTCTCTTGAGTTGTACAACACCGGTAAGGGTTCGCTCGTCCGGTCGCGGCCCTTCGATGCCGGCGGGAAAGGGGCATCGGGCTGGAATGCCCTGGCCCTCAGCGGCGACGGCAGTCTTATAGTGCTCCGGCAGGACGGTACGGGAGGAAAACCGGCCGGGACCTCCCTCGAGGTGCGCCACACATCAGACATGTCGCTCGTGACGACCCTTCCGGTCACCCGGACCGGTTTACCCTGTTTCTTCAGTGAAGACGGGAAATACTTCGTCTATCTCGACCGGTCCGCCGACAGGCGAACCGAAAAGATCACGGTGTTGGGCACGGGCGACTGGAGGGTAGTGTACGAGGGAAAATCGGGAACGGGAACATCCCTTGCAATCAGTCCCGCCTCCCGGTACATCGCCGAAGGGGCCGGCGGCATGATGGGAAGTGGGGCATACTATCTTACGTACCTTATAACTCTCCATGACCTGGACACAAGATCGGGAAGAGCGATCTACGAAGAAGGCAAATGGACCGACCATCTGGCAATCTCCCCCGACGGCGCTTCAATTGTCCTCAATGAACAAAGAGGAATGCCCGACAATCCGCGGGAGGAGGACATCGTTTTATCACGCCTCAGGCTCGTGAGCCTCCGTGACGGAACGACGATCTGGGAAAAACCCACCGAAGAAGGCGACAGGTTCAAAAACATGGGTTATTCCCAGGACGGAAAATACCTCATAGCACGAGACTTCGAAAACATTTATATCTGGGAGATGCCGGGCGGCAGGCAAACAGGGAAATTCAAGGTCCCATACGACAAATTCAATACAGGTCTCGCGATAAATCCTGACGGCCGTGTCTTTGCCGCCGTGGACGGTTCGAACCCGCTGAAGCCTGTAACATACGTCTTCAGGGCATCCGACGGCAGGCGTTTCATGGCGCTTCAAAGAAATGCGACGGGTGTAAAGACAACAACGACGGAAGCCCTTGCATTCAGTCCTGACGGCCATTACATCGCAAAAACAGTTTTTACGGACCTGTCGACGGGTGCCGCGAAAGATCCCCCGCACCAGCAGCAGGTATTCGTCGAACTATGGAACGCGGGCGGCAAGGACACGGTGAGGACAATCGATGCCGGACGCTACAGCGAAGGGGAATCCCCACGATCTCTTGACCGAAAGCCCCTGGCAACGGATATCCTTGCCTTTTCCCTGGACGGCAGCCATCTCCTTGTGGGCAGAAAGGTCTTCAGGCTGGCCGATGCACGGCAGGTCGCTGACATCGAAACCCCATCGGACCTCACCTCTCTGGGGTCTTTCTATACAGGTGCCGGCCGCTCACTGTCGATAAGCCCTGGCGGCGGGGTATATGCCGAGCACACCCAGGACGGGATCAGGATCATGGACCTGGCGAAAGGAAGGGAACGGGCAACGATATTCACCTTCCCGGCAAGCTCGGTCACCGTCACACCCGAGGGCTTCTTCTCGGGCTCAGGCGGATTCGATCGTGAGGTTCATTATGTGAGAGGGACAAATATCTACGATTTCAATCAGTTCTACGATGTCTTCTACCGTCCCGACCTCGTAATGATGAAGCTCAAAGGAGAGGACATCTCGGGCTACAGTGCCGGACTCAGTATCGAAGAGGCGCTCAGGAACCCGGCCCCGGGCGTTTCCATCCTGTCTCCCGTCTCCGGAGCGAAGGTCGACGGAAGGCATCTGTCGATCAAGGTCAGGGTGAGCGATACCGGAGGCGGCATAGGTGATGTCAGGGTATTCAATAACGGGAAACTCGTCCATTCCAGGGGAATTTACCGGATAGCCGCCCCGGCCGCCACAGCGGAAGGCACCAGGGGCACCGGGGCCCCGAACCCCTACCGCATCGCTGCGCGGGGTGCGGCAACGGTCTCGGCACGACTGTCCGCCGACAGGCAGGGAATTGAGATTGACAAGGCACCGCCACGGTCCGGTACACAGGAACTCTCCTACGACATTGAGCTCATCCGGGGGGAAAACACCATCTCGCTCGCAGCCTTCAACGGTCCGAACACGATCATGAGTTCCCTGAAGACCGTCACAATAGGGGCGGATGTGCCTGAGCGGAAACCGCGGTTGTTTGCCCTTGTCATCGGCAACGACCATTTCAGGAACAGGGAAATCGACCTTTCCTTCGCAGTGAAGGACGCGAAAGATTTCGCGACGTTGATCAGGAAGGCCTCGCGCACCCTCTTTGAGAAAGTCTCCGTCGAAGTGCTCACCGACGCCTCCAAACTGCAGTTCCTTAAAAGCCTGAACCGCATGGTGCGCGGCGTGCACCCGGAGGATGTCTTCCTCTTTTATGCGGCAAGTCACGGCGTCGCACAGGATGACCTTTACTACCTTTTCACGTCCGGTTTTGACGGGACCACTCTCGATGGTGAAACATCCATATCATCGGTGGAACTCATGGAGTTTTCCAGAACGATCCCTTCTCTTCGGCAAATATACCTCCTCGATACCTGCCAGGCCGGCGGAGCGGGCGCTTTCGTCCTGGGACTTTACGATTCGCGCATCTCCGTCCTCGCCAGGGCCCTGGGCATGCACATCCTGGCCGGTTCGAAAACCTACCAGCAGGCCATAGATAATTACGGAGGCAACGGGTTTTTCACACATTTTTTGTTGAAAGCATTTGCGGGAAAGGCCGATCTCAATTCCGACGGAAAGGTGAGCATCATGGAGGTAAACCCCTATCTGCTCCGCAGCATGAAGGCCGCCTCGCAGGGAAAACAGGAACCGCTCATCAGAAATTTCGGCCGGGATTTTCCTGTAACCGGGGTGAAATAAAGGGACGGCGAATCCCTGAAGCCTGTGGCGTGCAACCTGAGGTCATGTTTTTCCTAATCTTTTTAACTATAAGAATTGACAAGAGAAACACAAAAATGGTAATAATATCTTTCTGTTCAGACAATGTTGTTCAGGTCTGGTGTGAAAAGCAACAGGGTAATCAAAGGATAGCATAATGGATGAAAACCTCGACATAATACGTCACAGCGCATCTCACCTCATGGCACAGGCCGTCAGGGACCTCTTTCCCGGGGTCAAGGTCGCCATAGGGCCCTCTATTGAAACGGGATTCTACTATGATTTTGATTATGAACCGGGCTTCACGGAAGAGGACCTGGTGAAGATAGAAAAGCGTATGCACGAGATCGCGGCCGTGGATACTCCCATAGAGCGCAAGGTCCTCAAAAGGCAGGATGCGATCGCCATGTTCTCCGAAATGGGCGAACCCTACAAGGTTGAACTCCTCGAAACCCTCACCGATGACGAAGTGAGCACCTATACCCAGGGTTCGTTCACGGACCTCTGCCGGGGACCGCACCTTCCCTCCACGGGCAAGATCAAGGCCTTCAAGCTTTTGAGCCTTGCGGGCGCATACTGGAGAGGCGATGAGCGCAACAAGATGCTCACACGCATTTACGGCACCGCCTTCGCCGACGAAAAATCACTCAAGGAGCACCTCGCCTTCCTTGAAGAGGTGAAAAAGAGAGACCACCGGAGAATCGGGAAGGACCTCGACCTTTTCAGCATATCCGACGAGGTCGGCGCCGGACTCGTCATATATCACCCAAAAGGCGCCCTTCTGCGCTGGTTCCTCGAGGATTTCGAGCGCAGGGAGCACCTGAAACGGGGCTACCAGTTCGTCGTCGGTCCACATATCCTGAAGATGGATATGTGGAAAAAATCCGGCCACTTCGAGAATTATCGCGAGAATATGTACTTTACAAAGGTCGACGAGGTCGAATACGGCATCAAGCCCATGAACTGCCTGGCGCACATCATGGTCTATAAATCGCAGGTGCGAAGCTACCGCGAACTGCCGCTGAGGTATTTCGAACTCGGCACCGTCTGCCGCCACGAGAAATCGGGCGTACTTCACGGGCTTATGAGGGTCAGGGAATTCACGCAGGACGATGCCCATATCTTCCTTCGCCCCGACCAACTCCACGAGGAGATCCTGGCCATCATCCGTTTCGTGCAGGACGTGATGGCCATCTTCGGTTTTCAATTCGAGATGGAGATCAGTACCAGGCCATCCAAGTCCATCGGCAGCGACGAGGATTGGGAAAGGGCCGAAAAGGCGCTCAAGGAAGTCCTCGACAGCGAAGGCCTGCCCTATGATCTCAACGAAGGTGACGGGGCCTTTTACGGTCCAAAGATAGACATTAAATTGAAGGATGCCCTGGGTAGGAAGTGGCAGTGCGCCACTATCCAGTGCGATTTTGCCCTTCCGGAGCGTTTCGATCTCCATTATACGGATTCGGACGGTCTCAGAAAACGGCCCGTCATGCTCCACAGGGTTGTACTCGGAGCCCTGGAGAGGTTTATGGGCGTCCTTATAGAACACTATGCGGGGAAGTTCCCGCTGTGGCTCGCTCCCACCCAGGTCGTGGTTATGAACATCACGGACGAACAGGCCTCTTACGTGAATAATATCGCCGATAGGCTGGCCAGGGAAGGCGTTCGGGTCGAAACGGACCTGAGAAATGAAAAACTAGGTTTAAAAATCCGCGAAAGTGTGGTAAAGAAAATCCCCTATATGGTCATAGCGGGGAAGAAGGAAGCTGAGGGCAATACTCTCACCGTCAGGGTTCGCGACGGCGGTGAGCTGAAGGATATCAGCCTCGACGATTTCGTCGACCGGGTAAAGGATGAAAATATAACCAGGAGGTGAGCCTTATAGCAGCAGGAAAAGACTTCAAGGACATTAACGTCAACGAAAAGATCCGGGTTCGTGAAGTACGTCTCATAGACGAGAACGGAGAACAGTTGGGCATCGTTCCCACAATAGATGCCTTGAGGATGGCCAAGGAACGGGAACTCGATCTTGTGGAGGTGTCCGGGAAATCGGCACCGCCGGTCTGCAAGATCATGGATTACGGCAAGTACAAGTATCAGCTGGCCAAAAAGGCCCAGGAAGCAAAAAAGAAACAGACCGTGATCCAGATCAAGGAGATGAAGCTGGGGCTCAAGATAGAGGAACATGACTTCCAGTTCAAGATGAAGCATTTGAGAGGGTTCCTGGAAGAAGGCCATAAATTGAAGATCATCATCATGTTCAGAGGAAGAGAGATTCTTCACATTGACATGGGTGAGAAACTGGCTCAAAAGGTTATAGAATCACTGAAAGACGTGGGGGAATTGGAGCAGAAGTCCAGATTCGACGGCAGAAACATTGTAATGATTTTTGCCCCCCTGTAATTCCAAGGAGGTTAACATGCCAAAGGTAAAGACCCATCGGGGGCTGGCGAAACGCGTGAAGATAACGGGCGGCGGCAAGATCAAACGCGGGAAGGCCTTTCACAGCCATCTCCTCTCTGCAAAGACACCGAAGCAGAAGAGACGGCTTTCAGGGACCGACACGATCCATCCCGCTGATGCAAAAAAGATGAAATCATTACTACCCTATTCATAGAAAAGTAGAGAGAGGTATAGTACCATGCCAAGGGCAAAACGCGGATTCAAGGCAAGACAGAGGAGAAAGAAGGTATTCAAGCTTGCAAAGGGCATGACCCAGCGCCGGAAGAACGTTTACAGCGTAGCAAAAAGGGCCGTCTTTAAAGCCCTCAAGTATGCCTACAGGGGAAGAAAAGAACGCAAACGGGATTTCAGGGCGCTGTGGATCGTACGCATAAACGCAGCCTGCCGTTCCTTCGGCATTCCTTACAGCCGTTTCATGAACGGGCTGAAGGTGGCCGACATCGCCCTTAACCGGAAATCACTCGCCGATATGGCTGTTAACGATCCTGCGGGATTCGAGCAGGTTGTAGCGAAAGTCAAGGCAGTGGTGACGCATTAGGGTGACGCTTGGATATAAGCGGACTGAAAGAAAAGATCGATAGCGAAGTATCACGGATCGGGAACATTGAAGATTTGAAGCGCGTCAAGGTGTCGATTCTCGGCAGAAAGGGGCTCTTCGCCGACTATATCGACCAGCTCAAGACCTTGGACAAAGACCTTCGCCGTGACGCCGGCAAGGCTATCAACGAAATAAAATCCTGGGCCGACGTGAGGCTCGGTGAGCTTGAAAAACATTTCAACGATATCGAAAGGCAGAAACGGGAACAGGCCTCGCTGATCGATATCACGATGCCGGGCACGACCCCTGTTTTCGGCAAGAAACATCCTATCACCCTGACGCTCGAGGAGATTATCAGGATCTTTGCATCCCTCGGTTTCGCCGTGGCGGAAGGCCCCGATATCGAGACGGAATTCTATAACTTCGAGTCGCTCAACATCCCATCGGACCACCCCGCCCGGGATATGCAGGATACCTTTTACATACGGCCGGGGGTCGTCCTGAGGACCCACACGTCCCCGGTGCAGATACGGACCATGGAGGCACAGTTGCCCCCCGTCAAGATCATCGCGCCCGGGTCGGTCTACCGTTGCGATAACGACATCTCCCATACACCGATGTTCCATCAGGTGGAGGGGCTGATGGTCGACAAGAACGTCCGTTTCTCCGATCTGAAGGGGATTCTCAGCATATTCATCCATGATATGTTCGGCCCCGATACACCGCTGAGATTCCGCCCCAGCTATTTCCCATTCACAGAACCATCCGCGGAGGTGGACATCGGCTGCGTGATATGCAGAGGTCAAGGCTGCAGGGTATGCAAAGACACCGGCTGGCTCGAAATTCTCGGTTCAGGCATGGTTCATCCCCAGGTTTTCCGTAACGTCGGCTACGATCAGGAAGAAATCACCGGCTTTGCCTTCGGCATGGGGGTCGAGCGCATCGCCATGATCAAGTTCGGCATCGACGACATCCGTCAGTTTTACTATAACGATATCAGGTTTCTTTCGCAGTTCTGAGGTGAGATTAATTGAAGGTACCCATCGAGTGGCTGAACGAATTTGTTGTCATTGACATAGAACCTGAGGATCTCGCAAAACGCCTCACCATGCGGGGACTGGAGGTCGAGGGCCTCGAGAAGCTTGCGCCCCGTTTTTCCGGTGTCATTGCGGGAACCATCACAAGGATCGATGCCCATCCCAACGCCGACAACCTCTCCGTCTGTTCCATCAACACGGGCAGGGAGGAACTCACCGTCGTTTGCGGCGCCTCCAACATCTCCGTCAATGACAGGGTTCCCCTCGCCACGGTAGGTGCGGCCCTGGGCCAGGACTTTGTCGTCGGCAGGCGAAAAGTCCGCGGAATAGAATCTTTCGGCATGCTTTGTTCTGAAAAGGAACTGGGCCTTACCGACGACCACAGCGGCATATTCATCCTGCCTGACACTGTCACGCCGGGAAGCGTCCTCGCCGATCTCTCCATTGCCCATGATACGGTACTCGATGTCAGCGTGCCTCCCAACCGGGGGGATTGCCTGAGTGTCTTCGGCATAGCGAGGGAAGTGGCCAGTATTCTGAGACAAAAAGCGAAGCTTCCCAACTTCACTCTGCAGGCATACGGAGATGGCCGTGCCGAAGACGAGATAGACCTCGCCATACATGACACAAATGCGTGCCCACGTTACGTCCTGAAACTGATAAAAGGAATATCGCTGGCGCCCTCCCCTTTCTGGATGAGGCGAAGAATAACCCGCTCGGGCATGAGGCCCATCAACAACATAGTGGACGTCACCAATTACGTCATGCTTGAACTGGGTCAGCCGCTCCATGCCTTCGACTTCGAGCGCCTCACGGAATCGAGGATCGAGGTAAAGGTAGCACAGGGATCATCGAACTTCCGCACCCTTGACAGTATCGACAGGCCGCTCGAAACCGGCGACATACTCATCTGTGACGGGTCGGGTCCCGTGGCCGTCGCGGGCATCATGGGCGGGGAAAACTCGGAGATCACCGGGGCAACCAAAAACATGGCATTGGAGAGCGCCTATTTCAATCCTTTTTCGATCCGCGCGACGGCAAGACGGCTCGGGATCAGGTCGGAGGCCTCGCTCAGGTTTGAAAAGGGCATCGATATCGACAACGTCGGATATGCCGCCGAGAGGGCGATGTATCTCATGCACGAACTGGCGGGCGGTACGGTGGTCAAGGGCCAGCGGGAGATCTTCGAGAAGAGGGAGTCCCGGACGATCTATATCACCTACAGCAACATTAACGGCCTCCTGGGAACCCATATAAGCCGCGACGCCGTCACACGGGCGCTGCGATCCATAGACCTGCACATCACGAAAGAGGATGAGAACGGCTTTATCGTGTCCGTCCCCAACTTCAGACATGACATCGGCGAAACAGCCGACATCATCGAGGAAATCTCACGGATCCACGGGTTCGAACATATCCCCGATACAAGCCCGGTGTCCGTGCTGAAGCCCCAGAAACTCACTCGGAAGGAACGCTTTCTGAACTTGATAAAGGAGTATTGTCTCGGAACGGGCTTTTACGAGATCATCAATTTCTCGTTCTTCTCCGTCAAAGATATTGAAAACTTCCTGATCCCCGGGGATGACGAGCGCAGCCGGTACGTACCCATTATGAATCCCATCTCCCGTGATTGGGGGGTCATGAGAACGATGATGATACCGTCCGTTCTCAGGTGCATGGCCTATAACCTAAACAGGGGCGCGAAGAATCTCAGGTTCTTCGAGAAGGGCAAGGTCTTTTTCCGGGAAAGCGCCGGCGGTATCAGCGAGCGGACCATGCTGTGTTTTGCCATAACGGGCCGGCAGAAGGAATACTCATGGAAGGAAAGACACCCCGACTATGACTTTTTTGACATCAAAGGCACAATTGAAGGTTTAATGGAGAGGCTGGGTGTGAGTTGCCAGGTGGGAGCGACCACGGAACCCTTCCTGGATCATGGCCGCGGCGCCGATATCATGATTGACGGTATAAAGGCCGGTTGGGCCGGGGCCATTCGGGATGATATCCTTCAACTCTATGAGATTGAACAAACTATTTATTGCGCTGAGTTACGATTTGATATAATCTTAGAAAAAGGGAACTTGACGCTTCAGTACAAGCCGATACCCCGTTATCCGCAATCTACAAGGGATTTTTCGTTTTACGTGGATGACGGAGTACCGATAGCTATTCTTGTTGAGAAGATCAAGGGTATCTCACCCCTTATCGTTTCCGTGGGAATATTTGATATGTTCCGGAAGGAGATGCGGAGTGTATCCATGCGGGTGGTATTCCAATCATACGAAGATACTCTCACCGATGAACGTATCAATGCCTTGCAGGAACAAATCATCGGCGAGCTGACCAAAATTGACGGAATTTCGTTAAGGGCATAAGGAGGAGTTATGACGAAAATAGATATTGTAACCGATCTTTACGAAAAGCTCGGATTTTCCAAACGGGAGTGCGCGCATATCGTCGACCGGTTCTTTGAGATCATAAAAGACACTCTCGCCACCGATGAGAACGTAAAGATTTCGGGTTTCGGCAATTTCTTCGTCAGAAAGAAGAAATCCCGCCGTGGCAGAAACCCGCAGACCGGCGAAGAGATCAAGATAACAGAGCGCAAGGTCCTGAGCTTCAGGCTCAGCCAGGTTTTGAAGGACGAAATCAACGACAGCAGAAGGCAGGAATGAACGGAAGGGAAATTCCCGACAGGGTCTTTTACCGTATCAAGGAAGTCTGCACTTTAACAGGGCTGAAGCCTCACGTCCTTCGCTACTGGGAACAGGAATTCAAGGACATCAAACCCGTCAAGAGCCCAACGGGACAGCGGCTCTACAAGAAAAAAGACCTTGAGATCATTTTTACCATCAAAAAGCTCCTTCATGAAAAGAGATTCACCATCGACGGGGCAAAACAATATCTTGCAAACCACAAACGAATATTAAATGAGATTCGGGAAGAACTTACCGAACTTGTAGCAATGCTCAAGCAGGAGGAGAAAGAGACAAAATGAGAAACATCCTTATTATTACATTGTTGGCCTTAGCCGTCTGTGCCTGTACACCCGGCCCGACCTATGTCGCCAGAGACGAAAACGACAGCGTCAAGAAGAATTACAACGATCAGCACGTTCAGGCTCTCTTTGAAAAGAATGCCGGGCTCTTTAAAGACATCTATGCCAGGTACAACTCCTACAACGTGGGAATTTACCAGGACGGTATCGGCATTACAACGCTTGAAGACACGAACAAGGAAAAACTCCACTACGTCATGGCCTACGTAAGGCCGAAAGAAGCGTCTTTCGACGTCAATGCCACGAAGCCCGATGACCGTCTGGCAAAAATCATCCGTGACTTCGTTCCGAAATACATAAAGACGATCAAGAGCCGCGATCTCGATGCGGATGATATCGAAGGCCTCGCATTCGGTGTTTACTGGGCTGTCAGAGACCATTCCCAATGTGATACCTACGGCGGTCATATCGAATACGTATACATCTTCTTTCCCAAGAGTGCCGCCCAGAGCTATCTTGACGGCAAACTGAGCCTCGCCGAGGCAATCGACCAATCCGAAGTAATGACAAGCCTGGAACTGAAACCGGCAAAGAATATACGACCGGTATTCTAGAGTTAGAAGACAATAAAAAAACGCCGCAGCTTATCCTGCGGCGTTTTTTTATTGTCTTCACAGTCAGCGGAAGGAAAAACCTGCTTCCTTGAGGATGTTGATGATGTTCATTTCAGGAAAGGGGGCGGGAATGAAGGAAAGGATGAAAATTATGAGAGCGACGATAGCGAGTTTTTTTCGTGAACCGTCGAGGCCCGTTTCGTCATCGAAGGGCCGGGGATGGCTCCTGCCGAATATGATCAGTAGGATGACGAGCGTAAACCAGCCGATGTTCATAAATACCGCCAGGATCCCAAGGCCGGCGATGACACTCCGATAGACCCACTTGCTCTTTTCACCAAACACGGCGTAGACCACGTGACCACCGTCAAGCTGGCCTACCGGCAGCAGGTTGAGGGAGGTCACGAAAAGCCCGACCCAACCGGCATAGGCGAAGGGATGCAAAACCAGGTCATACCCCTTCGGGATCTCGCCGACAAGCCATGCCTCAAGCATTCTGAACAGAAGGGGGTCTCCCAGTTCCATGTATGAGCCGGCCGGTAGGCCGGAAAGGGGTGTCACCTCGGACATTCTTATACCCGCCACAATAAAAGGCAGGGCAACCACAAAGCCGCACACCGGACCGGCTACGCCTACATCAAAGAGCGCTTTCTTGTTGACAACGACACCCTTCATTTTGATCACGGCCCCGAAGGTGCCAAAGGGCGGCAGGGGCAAGGGTATGAAAAAAGGCAGCGTGCTCGGAATGCCGTAACGTCTGCTCATGAGATAATGACCCAGTTCGTGGGAAAGCAGGATAGTCATGATGGCAAGACTGTAAAGAAAACCGCCGACAAGTATCGTCGATGCTATTGTCATCAGGAAAAGGAGAATGTGCAGGTAGATCATCGGAAATCTAGACCTTCAGAAGCCCGTACTCCATGAGTGTGCGGTCATGCTTTGTCCCCGTCTTGATCTTCACGTCAAGCCGGCTGAGAAACTCATAAAACTCGACAAGGCTCCGTCGGGAAATTTTTCGCGATGTGCCTGAAAGTTTGAAGGCATAATAAGGATGCTGAAAGGGCAGATACCGCTTTTTGCCCGAGGTCTCCACACCTGTTTTATCCTTCCAGCGCTTGAATGCGGCGGCAAAGGCGGGGTATGCACGTGCTTCGGCAACAAAAGGCTCCAGGTCCTTCGCCTGGATAAGGAGGCGCATCTGATTTACAAGGTAGCTATGTATCGCAAGGATGTGCTGGCCGTTCATAAGGAGGCTCTCGAAGATGGTGAGAACCTCCCTCTTGTCCATTCGGGAGAAGGCGTCAAAAAGAGCCATCAAAGTCTCCTCGTGCGTTTCGGTGACGACCGCGTTGATGTCCCGTGATTCGATCGTTACCCTTTCGCCTGCATATCCGATCAGTTTCAGGACCTCCTGATCGAGTATGGACTCATCCCTGATCCTCGATGTCAACAACGCAAAAGCCTTGTCCGTCATCTTCTTGCCGCTGAGCTTGAGTGCGCCCCTCACCCTCTCCTTGATCCTCTTGTCTCTGTCCTTTTCGAGAACCACGGTCTCTCCCTCCAGCGTTCCCGGCACCCGGCTCGTTTCCGATGTGAGATAGACGATCACTCCGGCCCTCTCTTTCAATACGTTGAGATGGGGCTTCAGCGCTTCAGCATCGGCCGCTGTCGGATCGACAACGGCAATAACCAGGTTTTCGGCAAGAAAGAGATTTGATGCATTTTCGATAACAACGTGCCTCAAGTCCTTCCCCTGGGCGATGACAATTCCGGGATGCTCGTGATACCGGCGGGACAGAACATGAATGTCTTCGACAATATTTTCCTTCGATCCCATCGCGATGAGCAGCTTCTTCATGTAAGGTAAGATACCATCAGTCCCCTATTCCTTGCCATATTTTTTCTTCAGGAATTGAAGACCCGTCATGGGATAGAGGGCGTAGATCAGGATGTCGCCGATATCCTCCGATATGCTTTTCAAGGCCTCCCGCGCCCCGGGAAGCTCCGGTTCCAGAATATCGGCGGGCCGCTTATCGATAGGCGTCGTCCCCCGGGGATAACCCTTCAATGCCTTGGACCTTATCTCCTCGTTCACCGGCGCCGGCGGTCTGCCGTAGAGGCCGTAGAAATAGTCTTTCACTTCATTGGAGATCATCTTGTACCTGCCGGCAATAACATTGAAGACAGCCTGGACAGCCACAATCTGGCTGGTAGGCGTAACCAGCGGAGGAAACCCCATATCCTGTCTCGTCCTCGGTATCTCCCCGTGAACCTCCCCGAGCCTGTCCAGTGCTTTTGCCTGCTTGAGCTGGCTCACCAGGTTCGAGATCATGCCCCCCGGTATCTGGTGCATGATAACCTCGATATCGATGACCGCGTAATGCGTGCGGTCGGAGAAAGACCGCAGCTTTGAAGGAATGATCTCTTCAAGGTAATCGTCTATCTCGGACATCTTGCCGAGGTCCAGTTCCGGATCGTAAGGCGTGCCCTTCAATGCGACGGCAAAAGCCTCTGAAGGCGAGTGGGAGGAACGATAGGCGAAAGGCGCAAGGCATGTATCGATGCCATCGGCTCCCGCTTCGATGGCCTTGAGGCAGGACATTGAGGCCATTCCGCTCGTATAGTGCGTGTGGAGGTGGATAGGGATGGAGATTGTCTCTTTGAGACGCGAGACCAGCTCGTAGGCGTCATAGGGCGAAATGATGCCCGCCATATCCTTGATGCACAGCGAATCAGCCCCCAGGTCTTCGATCTTCCTTGCCTTGTCCACGTAATAGCCGATGTTGAATATGGGACCGCCCAATCTCTCTTCCGTCAGCGAATAGGAGATGGCGCCCTGGATATGCCTGCCGCAGTTCTTGATTGCCCTGAAGGCGGCCGTGCAGTTGCGCTCATCGTTAAGAGCATCGAAGACGCGGAAAATATCGATACCCACATCGCAACATTTTTCAACAAAGGCATCCACAACGTCATCGGCATAATTTCTGTACCCGACAAGGTTCTGTCCCCGAAGCAACATCTGGAGCTTCGTATTGGGCATCTTTTCCTTGAGAAGACGTACCCTCTCCCATGGGTCTTCATCAAGAAAACGGGTCATCACGTCGAAGGTGGCCCCGCCCCAGACTTCCAGGGAATAGAAACCGACGGAATCCAGCTTCTCGGCAATAGGCAGCATGTCTTCAGTCCGCATTCTGGTGGCAAACAGAGACTGGTGGCCGTCCCTCAGAGTTAGATCGGTAACCTTGACCGGTCTTTTATCCATATCCCACACCCCCCTGGCAAAGTCTGAAGTCGTATCATGGCAACCGTGAAAAATCAATGGATATTTTCCCGCAAGTCTGCTATTTTAATGCCTACGGGATGTAGCTCAGCATGGTGTAGAGCGCTTGCTTCGGGAGCAAGAGGCCGCTGGTTCAAATCCAGTCATCCCGACCATTGTCTATTGTCTATCTTCTTTTCGGCACGTCCCCGGTGAACAAGCTTGACCCGGGGCGCGATTAGTTGTATAATAGGTTCACTTGATAGATTCATAAAACGCGGATGCCCTTATGCTACAAAGGGCATCTTTATTTTTGGGGTATGGAATGGCGATAAATAATTCTACAGAAGTAAGTGACCTGGTTGACCTGGGCATGGGGAAAAACTTCCCTGAGCCGGACGAAATCACCGATTACCTTCCTCGGGAAACCTCTTCTCCCGAAGATGGTGAAGATGTATTCGACTTTCTCTCGGAATCCGATATCGACATAGTCGAAACGATACGAGAGAATGCCACCTCGCGTAAGGACGAAAGCCTGGACGGTGGCGAGGCCCACAAGTTACCGTCAGAAACGACCGATAACATAGTATGGGCCTATTTAAAGGACATAGGACATGTGGCTCTCCTCACGGCTGATGAAGAATACGAGATAGCGAAAAAAATTGAAGAAGCCGAAAAAAAGGCAAAGAGCATATTGTTTGAATTGCCCCAGGCAGTGAACGAACTCTTGGAAATAAGTCAGCAACTGAAGAAGGAGATCATAAGTATAATAGATGTCATCAGCAATATTGATGAAATGAACTACACGCAAAAAGATGAGGAGAAATATAGAAAGAAGACCATATCCTCCATCAACACCTTAAGAAACCTTCACGAAAAAAAGGAAGGGATAAAGAAATTACTGCGGGGAACAGACAAATCGACCAGAAAGGAACTTTCCGGAGACCTGCAGAAGATCGAAGACAAGCGACAGGAAGTCCTCATTAATCTCAGACTCAACAAGAAGATTATTGTGGAGATCATCAGAAGGATCGCGAATCAGATGAAGGTCATGAATAATGACGAGGCGCGTATCGTACGACAGAAACTGATGGAACTGGGTGAAATCGAGAATGGACTGAAAACCGTCAGGAACAGGCTCGTTCAAGCAAACTTAAGACTCGTGATTACCATTGCCAAGAAATATCTCAATCGGGGGTTGTCATTCCTTGACCTGATCCAGGAAGGCAACATGGGACTCATGAAGGCCGCGGAAAAATACGACTATCAGAAAGGTTATAAATTCTCGACATATTCGACGTGGTGGATCAGGCAGTCCATAACACGGGCGATTGCGGATTGCGCGCGAACTATCAGGGTACCGGTACACGTGCTTGAAACCCAGAACAAGATCAACAAGGCTACCGTAGCCCTCTTCCAGGAATTAGGGGAAAAGCCCGGCCTCGAAGAAATCTCTCTTAAAGCCGGACTTCCCGTGCAAAAAGTCAGGAAGATCATGGCTGTTTCCAACGGGCCCGTATCAATCGAAACTCCGGTCGGAGATGATGAATCCAAACTTGGCGACTTCATCGCAGACCCAAAGGCCTCTTCGCCCCTGGTGGAATTGATAGGCATCTCTCTCAAGGAAGAAATAGACAAGGTCCTGTCGACACTTACTCCCAGGGAAGAGAAGATCGTCAGGATGAGGCTCGGCATCGGGGAAAAGACGGATTTTACCCTGGAGGAAGTCGGTGATGCCTTTGGGCTTACCCGTGAGCGTATCCGTCAGATTGAGGCCAAGGCCTTGAGGAAGCTGAAACACCCCTCACGGCGAAAGAGGCTGGAGAGCTTTCAGGAATAGAACAACGCTGCAGTTCCGCTCTCCGCTAAAGACGAAAGACTCCCGCAACACACGGGGTCTGCTTCGCCCTTCGGGTTCGCCGGAGACAATGAAGAAAGCGTAAGAGAGAAACCTTAAAATAATCGCGGCCGGATTCGAGAGAAAACCCGAATCCGGCCGCATTTGTACCGCCTCCGCCGGGAATATTCTCTCCTGTAAAACATTTGTCACTAATTGTTGTGCAAACTATCCGATTCTGGTACATTACCGGCAAATATAATACAAGGAGAAATCATGAAAAGGAAGGTTCTTGTAGTTCTAGTTCTGCTGGCCCTGGCGGTGTGGTTCGGAAATGCGGGAAACGCTGACGCAGCCGCAAAACAGAAGAAGGTGGTGGTCAAGAACCAGCAGGCCACGGCGGTTACCGTGAGCATAAATTTCGGCGCCGATTCCGAAGTCAACGCGCAGACTCTCGGGGCCTTCTGTAAATCCAGCAACGGCAAGTCCAATTGCGTGTTCGACCTACCCGCGAACGGCAACAAGGAAATGTCCAATTTTGGTTTTAAATACCTTAATATGGCATTGGCTTTCAAAGCTAATGTGGGATGCGGCTCCACCAAGGCCGAAGTCACCGTCAACAACCCGAAATGGTATGACGTGATGGATGTCAGCCTCGTCGATGGCTTCAACGAAAAGATTCAGATAAACGTCACCCCCACCGGTGCAAAGACAGTCGTTCTGGGACCGCCGAAAGGAAAATCAGGCAATCAGCAGGTCTTTGGTGTTTTTCCCGAAGGATGTGACGTGTGCGTAGAGAGAAGAAATCCTCCCTGCGGCTATTCAAAAGGGAAAAGCAGCGAATGCAAAAGCGGGACGGAAATGCAGCCTGGCGTTGTATGCCAGTATCAGGACAATTCAAACGCCGGTACGATAGAAGTCGTTCTGGTTCCCTGATCATTCTTGAGATAGCCGAAATTACAGGGGTGGGCTCACAACTCACCCCTTTTCGTTTAAGGACACCTTGCCCGCTTCACCGCCTTTTGTTACTCCGCCGCCGCTTCCTAACTCCTTTTAAAGCCCCGCCGTCCG
This sequence comes from Deltaproteobacteria bacterium UBA5756, assembly GCA_002418985.1. GTDB lineage: Bacteria > Desulfobacterota > Syntrophorhabdia > Syntrophorhabdales > Syntrophorhabdaceae > Delta-02. Next base: position 1,083 of record DIFE01000166.1, on the reverse strand, counting down.
CGCTGCTTTGAAATATTGCAGCGGCCGGGAAGTCGACCGTGTTATCATCTTCATGGGAGGTGAATACCTTGAAGACTATAGAGACGATACTCTTGCGGAGATCGGTCAGGACGTTCAGCGAAAAGGTGCCTGACAGCGATACCGTTACGAAAACCCTTGAAGCCGCACGATGGGCTCCTTCGGGGCTCAATAACCAGCCCTGGAGATTTCTCGTCGTAACGGACAGGGAAACAAGGGAAGGTCTGGCCCGGTTCACGAGATACTCGGAAGTCGTTCTTGGCGCTCCGGTATCGATCGTGGTCTGCCTCGATCTTGCCACAAGTTACAACCGCGACAAGGACATCATGGCAATTGGTGCGGCGATACAAAATATCCTCCTGGCCGCCTGTTCGCTGGGGCTCGGCACGTGCTGGCTCGGCGAGATCATAAACAGGAAGGCAGAGGTTGCCCGCTGGCTGGAACTCGGCAAGGAACTGGAGATCGTGGCCGTCATAGTCATGGGGTACCCGACTGGACCGCGCGAAGAAGGGCAGCGAAGACCGCTCGAGGACTTTCTGATTAAAAAATAGGTAATGGGTGATAGGGAAGGGAAAGAATATGAAGATTATCAACGAACATCGGGAATTTTCCACCAAAGGCAGTGGTGATCTTATCGACATTACGACCGAACTCGTCCGCGTCCTCTCCGAAGCCGGCCTGGCCGTCGGGAACATGACGGTCTTCGTGCAGGGTTCGACGGCCGGCATCACCACGTTGGAATACGAACCGGGCCTTATCGCGGATGTAGGAGAGTTCTACGAAAGGATAGTCCCCTCGGACCGCGGTTACCATCATGACGAGACCTGGGGTGACGCAAACGGCTTCAGCCACCTGAGGGCCACCCTTACAGGGCAATCCCTGACCATCCCCTTCGAATCGGGCACGCTGCTCCTCGGAACCTGGCAGCAGGTGGTCCTGGCCGAATTCGACAACCGCCCCCGAAAACGGCTGGTGGTCATCCAGATGATGGGGGAATAAAGAGAGCAGGCAATAGGTCACTGCTGTCCAGGATAATCAGTTTCCCAAAATGCGTTCCTTATAAAA
>DIFE01000147.1:36269-40876 GCA_002418985.1 Deltaproteobacteria bacterium UBA5756 | reverse complement strand
AGCGAATTCCTACAACAAAATAAGCAAAATCTCGCATAGGTGGTTGTGCAATCCGCCGACAAAGAGAGTATGTCAGAAAAAACCACGTCCCAGGGAGATGAATAATGGATAGCAGGGTCGAACACACACAGGACGGGACAGTCCTCACCCTTTACGGCGATGTGACCATCGAGAGCGCAGTCGAGCTCAGGAAGGTCCTCGTCGGGGAACTCGCGGCCGCCTCCGGCCTCACCGTCAATCTCGCCTACGTCACCCGGTGCGACCTGTCACTCTTCCAGCTTCTGTGCGCGGCGCACAGGACGTCCGTACCGGTGAGGCTGGCGGAGGTGTCCCCCGCCGTCGGTGAGGTCATGGCATCGTCGGGCCTCATCCGCGGCTCCTCGTGCACGGGCGGCCCCTGCCTCTGGCAGAGGGCACAGGAGGTGGCGCCATGATGGATACCCACACGCAGGCATTCATCGAGGAGGCCTTCGATCTCCTGTCCGACCTCGAGGCCGCCCTCCTGGAACTCGAGGAGGCCCCCGATGACTCCGAACTCATAGGCAGGGTCTTCAGGGCCCTCCACACGATAAAGGGTTCCGGCGCCATGTTCGGATTCGAGGACGTGGCCCGCTTCACCCACACGATAGAGGCGGTCTTTGACGACGTGCGCGAGGGCAGGCTCCCGGTAACGGGGGAGCTCATCAGCCTGACGCTCAGGGCCAGGGACCTCATACGCCTCATGATAGAAGCCCCCTCCGACGAAGCCTCCCTGCCACAGGATGCACAGACACTCATCGATTCCTTCCATGCCTTCGGAAGGGACCCCCGGCAAACCCCCCCCCACCCAGGACCCAGCTGACGATTTACTGGCGAGGGAGGCCTCGTCGTTACCCCGCAAGGAGCCGGAGTGCACCTTCCGGGTGCGCTTCGTCCCCTCGGAGGACATATTCTTAACGGGCACGAACCCGCTCCTTCTCCTCAACGAGCTGCAGTTCCTGGGCGAGTCGAGGATATTCGCCGGGCTCGACAGGATACCCTCCCTTGACGACATCGACCCGGAGCGCTGCTACGTCTTCTGGGACATCATCCTCACCACCGACAGGGGGATCGACGCCATACGGGACGTCTTCATCTTCGTCGACGACGCGAGCCGGGTCGACATCGCCACGATAGACAGCGAGGACTCCTTAAGCGGGGAGGACCACCGCAGGCTCGGGGAGATCCTCGTCGAGAGGCGCGACATAGACAGCGCCGATCTCCTGAAGACGCTCGCGGAGAAGAAGATGCTCGGGGAGATCCTCGTGGAGAAGGGTCTCGTCTCCAAGGAGAAGGTCGAATCGGCCCTCATGGAGCAGGAGCACGTACGGAAGGTCAAGAAGGCACCGCACAGGCAGGACGAGGCGGCATCGAGCATACGGGTGCCGGCGGACAAGCTCGACACCCTGGTGAACCTCGTGGGAGAGCTCGTCACCGTCCAGGCACGCCTGACCCGGGTGGCCTCCCTGTTCGGAAGCGCGGAACTCGTCTCCATAGCGGAGGAGGTGGAGCGCCTGACGGGGGACCTCCGAGACAACACGCTCAACATCAGGATGCTCCCCATCGGCACCACCTTCGGACGCTTCAAGAGGCTCGTGCGCGACCTCTCCCAGGAGCTGGGCCGCGAGGTGGAGATGACGACGGAGGGTGCGGAGACGGAGCTCGACAAGACCGTCATCGAGCGCCTCAACGACCCGCTCGTCCACCTCATCAGGAACTCCATGGACCATGGCATCGAGGCGCCGGACGTCAGAGAGTCCCGGGGCAAGCCCCGCTCCGGCATGCTCAACATAGCGGCGCGCCACTCCGGTGCCTACGTCCTCATAGAGATAACCGACGACGGAGCCGGCATCGACAGGGAGGTCATACGCAAAAAGGCCGTCGACAAGGGCCTCATAAGCGCCGACATGGAGCTCACGGACAAGGAGATATTCTCCCTCATCTTCGCACCGGGCTTCTCCACGGCACAGACGGTGACGAGCGTCTCGGGACGGGGCGTCGGCATGGACGTCGTCAAAAGGACGATAGACAACCTCCGGGGTTCCGTCGAGATAGCGAGCCAGAAGGGCGAGGGCACGACGGTGACCCTCAAGCTCCCGCTCACCCTCGCGATCATCGAGGGCCTCCTCGTGGAGATAGACAGGCAGTTCTTCATACTGCCCCTCGCGATCGTCCAGGAGTGCGTCGAGCTCACGAGGACCGACGTGGGGCAGTCCCACGGCAGGGACATCGCCAACATACGCGGCGAGATCGTCCCCTACATCCGCCTCAGGGAGTCCTTCGACATAAGGGGGGCGAGGCCCGACATCGAGCAGATCGTCATAACGGAGGTCGAGAGGAACCGCATCGGGCTCGTCGTGGACAACGTCATCGGGGAGCACCAGACGGTCATCAAGACCCTGGGCAGGGCCTACCGGGACGTTAAGGGGGTATCGGGAGCGACGATACTAGGAGACGGGACCGTGGCCCTCATCATGGACGTCGCGCGGCTGACCAGCGACGCTTACGCCGGGGCGGGATTCGCCATGGCAGGCTAAAAAAAGGGGGGGCAGGCCGGCCCTTTCGGCATGCATTGTGACAACGGGACATGTTCCGACACCATAGTCAATTCATCATTGAGCGGCCCCCGGGCCATCACCAAAAGGAGGCTTTACATGAAACGGTTCAATAATTGGTCTATTTCTACAAAGGTTATGAGCATATCGATGCTGACGATCGTCATCATCATGGCCGGGATGATCCTTTACTACATCCCATTGGTGAAGGACAAGCTGATGGAGGAGAAAAAGGGCACCCTGCAGAACGTGACGGACGTCGTCATCACCCTCATGGCATCACTCGACGCGAAGGTCAAGACAGGGGAGATCACGCTCGATGAGGCCCAGAAGAGGATAGCAACGAACATCAGGGGCCTGCGGTACGAGGGCAGTGAATATTTCTTCGTCATCAATACGGCCGGTAAGATGGTGACCCACGGGGTTAAACCCGAACTGGCCGGCAGAGACATGGGTGAAGACATCTTCAAGGACTCCAACGGAAAGTATTTCATCAAGGAGATGGTCACCATCGCAAAGAACAAAGAGGAAGGGTATGTTGAATACACCTGGCCCAAGCCCAACCAGACCGTGCCTTCACCAAAATTGGGCTACGTCAAGCTTTATGCCCCCTGGAACTGGATGGTAGGAACCGGCATCTACATCGACAACGTAAGGGCAGAGACGAATAAAATGCAATGGCAGATAATAATAGCCACCGTCCTGTGCGCTGCCATCATCATGTGCATCGCCTTCTTCGTCTCCCGCAAGGTCAAGAACGCCCTCAACGATGCCGTCCATGTGGCCAACGACCTGGCGGACGGGAACCTGGCCGTGGACGTGGTTGTCAGGAGTGAGGACGAGACGGGCAGGCTGCTCATGGCGATGAAGAACATGGTCGGGAAGCTAAGGGAGGTCGTCGAGGGCGTCAGCACCGCGTCGGGCAACGTGGCGGCCGCCAGCGAGCAGATGAGCTCCGGGGCCCAGCAGGTCTCCGAGGGCGCCACCGTCCAGGCGGCATCCGCAGAAGAGGTCTCCTCGTCCATGGAGGAGATGTCCTCCAACATCAAGCAGAACGCGGACAACGCCCACCAGACGGAGAAGATAGCCCTAAAGGCTGCAAGCGACGCAAAGGAAGGCGGCCAGGCGGTAACGGAGACGGTCGCCGCGATGAAGGACATAGCGACGAAGATATCCATCATAGAGGAGATAGCCCGCCAGACGAACCTCCTTGCCCTGAACGCAGCCATAGAGGCCGCACGGGCAGGGGAGCACGGCAAGGGCTTCGCCGTTGTCGCCACAGAGGTCAGGAAGCTCGCCGAGAGGAGCCAGACGGCGGCGGCGGAGATCTCCAAGCTCTCCGCGTCATCCGTGGAAGTGGCGGAGAAGGCGGGCGAGATGCTGACGAGGATAGTCCCCGACATCCAGAAAACGGCGGAACTCGTCCAGGAGATAAGCGCGGCCTCGAACGAACAGAACTCCGGCGCCGACCAGATAAACAAGGCCATCCAGCAGCTCGACCAGGTCATCCAGGAGAACGCCTCCGCGACGGAGGAGATGGCATCGACCGCAGAGGAACTCTCCTCCCAGGCGGAACATCTCCAGGACATCATCGGCTTCTTCAAGACGGGCAACGAGACGAGGGTCGCGAAGAGAAAGACGGCTTCGCCCGCGCGCACCGACGCGAAGAAGCTCTCCCCCGTCCGCCCGGACCCTGCCGCGAAGAAGGCAGGCGAGAGGGGCAACGGGGAAGGGATAAGTCTTGACATGGGCGCGGGGAACGACAAGTTCGACGAAGAGTTCGAGAGGTTCTAAGGAGGGGATCATGAGCGTGTCTTCCATAAACGGGACAAGACAGTATCTTACCTTTCAGCTGGGCGAAGAGGTCTTTGCGATAGACGTGGTGAACGTCCGGGAGATACTGGAGTTCAACAGCGTGACGAAGGTGCCGGGGAGCCCCGAGTACATGCGCGGCGTCATAAACTTAAGAGGGTCGGTCGTGCCGGTCTTCGACATGCGCCTCAAGTTCGGCATGGCGGCGACGGACAAGACGAT
>DIFE01000147.1:0-36245 GCA_002418985.1 Deltaproteobacteria bacterium UBA5756 | reverse complement strand
TCATGGGCGCCCTTGTCGACTCCGTGCAGGAGGTCTTCGAACTCGAGGGGGACCAGATAGAACCGGCCCCTAGGATCGGCACACATTTGAGAACGGAGTTCATCCGGGGCATGGGGAAGAGGGACGACAGGTTCATCATCATCCTCGACATCGACAAGGTCTTCTCCGCGGAGGAGATCACGTCCGTCCATGAAGTGACGGGTGAGGACGAAAGACTGGCAGGGAACGAGTAGAAGATAAAAGACCTGCCTTGTCTTTGAAGAGAGATTAAAAGAAAGATGGCGGCCCGATCTCCGAACTTAAGAGGATCGGGCCGCATTTGCATCCCGCCTTTTCGGCGGGAGAAGAAAATTACTATATGGTTTGATATGTACCGCTATGACAAGGGGCAATACCCATTGGCCCGGAGGGAGAGAGAGGAAGAAAATCCTTTTTATTTTCAATAAGCTGATGGATTTATTTTAAGTTAATTCAACTTTACACGATAAGTATATTTAGATTAGAATGGAATCAAACCCAACAATCGACGGAGGTTATAATGAAAGTGCTCGTTGTTGACGATTTTGCGACGATGAGGAAAATCATCAAGAATGTCTTGAAACAGATAAATATCGAAAACGTTCTCGAGGCCGAAAACGGCAAGCATGCCCTGACGGTCCTCGCCGGTGACACTGTCGATCTAATTATAAGCGACTGGATCATGCCGGAAATGACAGGAATAGAGTTCCTGAAAGCTTGCAAGAGCGACGAAAACATCAAAAAAATCCCTTTTATCATGGTAACCGCCGAGGCCCAGAAAGACAACATCATGGAGGCCATCAAGTCAGGTGTGGACAATTATATCGTAAAACCTTTCACACCCGACAAACTCAGGGAAGCTATCGACAAGGCAAAGGCCAAGGTCGGAAAATAATACAGCGCCGGAGGCAGGCATGGATGTCAAGTATATTAACCCATTCATCATGGCAGCACAGTCCGTATTCAGGACGATGCTGGGCATTGAAGCAACGTTGAGCAAACCAGTCATCAAAACGAGCCGTACGACCTCGGGAGAAGTGACGGGCATCATGGGCCTCGTCGGGGACAAGAAGGGCACCATAACGATAAGTTTTCGGGACAAGGGGGCTCTTTTCATATATAAGACGCTCATCGGAGACGAGTCCGCGAGCGTTAATTCAGACGTGGTGGACGCCATCGGAGAGATAACCAATATCATATCCGGACAGGCGCGAAAAGAATTTGAAAAAGCGGGAATCAACCTGAAGGCTGCAATTCCCATGGTTATTGTGGGCAAAGAGATCGAGTTGAATTTCATTACGACCCTGCCCATCGTCCAACTGCCCTTCAATTTTTCCGTCGGGAACGGAACCCAGGAAGTGATGTATCTCGATTTCTCCTTCGAATAAGAGAGTCGTCGGGGTCCGGAAATAAGGAACAGATTCAGGGTTCAGATCGGGACAAAGAACGAGAGAAAGGATGTCCCCTCTGAACCCTGATTTTTTTGTCCTCCCGTAATTCCGGAGCATTGCCGCCAGCGTCTTTTTTCCTTCCCTGAAATATGAAACCATCTCGTCATTCCTTAAGTTATCCCTTGAAAAGGCGAGAAATATCTTATGAAAAAGACGGAAGTTTATCGGCAAACCATGAGTCTAAATAGGGCAACGAAAGGCCTGGGCATATGAATGATATCAGAAGCGAGATTGCGGGCCTCACAAACCTGGTGAGCAAACTGATCCCCGGGACTGAGGAACAATTCCTGTTCATCGGTTCCCGTCTGAACGAAGTCTATGTCGAGGTGGAGAATATTTCACGCCAGGCGTCGTCGCTGGTGGGCATGCTCGACAGTTCGGTCATGAAGGGAACGATAGGCCGGTTCCGCGATGTCCTCGAGAGTATGGACAGTCACATCGGCAAATCGGACGCTAAATTCGAATCGGGGATGGCAGCCCTTAAAGATGTCCTGGTCGCTGTCTCCCACGTGGGAGATCCCCTGGCAAACTTTCGCAAGATTGTGAAAACGCTGAAGATACTCAGCATATCTACAAAGATTGAAAGCGCCCAGCTGAAAAAAATGGAGAGCGATTTCATCAATCTTGCCGGCGACGTGGAGCAACTTTCGGCGCTCATCCATGACAAATCGGCCGGTATCGAACGCCAGAGGATGTCGCTTATGGCCCTGGCGAGAGAAACCCTCTCGAGGATTGTCGACATAAATGAGAAAAGCAAGGGTTACATCAACGAAGTGCTCGGAAACATCAAGTCCAGTATTGCCCTTCTTGAGAGCAGGCATCAACAATCCTTCAGCGCGGCGGACTCCATGCTCAACCGCTTCAATGCGACCTCAAAACAGGTGGGCGAAGTCGTCACGTCCATGCAGTTTCATGATATTACACGTCAACAGGTCGAGCATATCAGGGACGTTCTGGACGCGACGGGGAAGAAACTGGTGAACGACGCCCAGTCGGCCGACCGTGACACCAATACGCAGCCCTTACCTGGAGTTCTGGCTGAGTCCACCATAGCCTGTGAGCTGCAAAGGGCCCAGCTCAACGATGCACAGGATAAGTTCGTCCGGGCGGTGAACTCTATAGTAGACAACCTCCGGGGGGTCATCACAAACGTCTTCAAGATCATCGACGATGTCCAGAAGATAACCGGGGGGACAGATCTTATATCGAGCACCTTTCTTTCGAATATCGAATCGGGAACGGGAGCCGTGATCGGCAAGCTCGAAGACGGCACCCGGGCGGAAGGGGAATTCCTGGACGCCATGAGGGAACTTTCGTCCGCCGTGTCCACCATATCGGGCCTGGTTGACGATATCGAAGAGATCGGGGAAGAGATAGAACTCATCGCAGTCAACGCACGCGTCAAATCGGCACATACGGGGATTGAAGGCGCGCCCCTCGGGGTCATTGCCGAGGCGATCTGGCGCCTGTCCATCGATGCTACTTCACAGAAGACGACAATTTCGGAGCTCTTGAGAGAGGTGGTCGTGGCCACCGAAGGGCTTCAGGCGGTCAGCGGCCGCCAGACAGACGAAGAAGGCCCCGGCAGCACTAATATCATCGGAGAACTATCACGGCTTCTCGAGGAACTCAAGACGATGAACGACAACGTTGTGGGCCTGGTCAAGGAGATTGAACGGGGCAGTCGCGCTCTTTCGGACCTCGTCGAGGACACCATCGACCAGATCACCGTTCACAAAGATCTTGCCCGTGAGATTGCCGGACTTTCTCGTCGTTTCGATGAGGTCATCACATGGGCAAAACGGACCGTTTCGCCGGAAGAACTTGAAAAGGCCCGGGGCTTGTCCCTCGAGTATATCGAAAACAACTATACGATGCAGAGAGAACGGATCATCCATGAGAGCGTGGCGTCCAATGTTATCCCCTTTGTCGGCAAGGGCAGGGATAATGCCCCCCCGCCCCCGGTCGGGGAAGATGTTGCCTTCACCGATGATCTTGGCGATAACGTGGAGCTCTTTTGATGATGTACGCAGTGAGTGTGAAAATAAAGCAAGGTTTTGATGAACAAGGAGGTATGCGGTGACAAAACGTATCATGACTGTTGATGATTCCGTCAGTGTACGCCAGATGGTCAGCTTCACCCTCAAGAATGCGGGCTATGAGACCGTTGAGGCGAGCGATGGGAAAGACGCATTATCCAAGCTCAACGGTTCCGGGATCAATATGATCGTAACCGACCTCAACATGCCCAACCTTGACGGCATAGGCTTGATAAAGGAAGTTCGGGCCAAGTCTGAGTACAAGTTCATCCCTATCATCATGCTGACGACGGAATCCCAGGACAATAAGAAACAGGAGGGGAAGAGCGCTGGCGCGACGGGCTGGATCGTCAAGCCTTTCAAGCCGGATCAGCTCCTGGCCGTAGTCAAAAAAGTTCTTGGCTAGGGGGACGAGTGCATGACGGCACATCCGGCCCGCCCAGGAGATCATGCCACCGAGTACGGTTCTGTGAGGCTTTCCAACAAGCTCTTCGAACAGTTGAGCGGATTTATTCACTCGGAAGTAGGGATTAAGATCACGCCCGTCAAAAAGGTCATGCTTGAAGGAAGGCTTCAGAAAAGGCTTCGCAAGTTGGGCATGAGATCCTTTGAGGATTACTGCGAACACCTTTTCAGCGACGAGGGCCGAAGCGGTGAACTTGTCAACATGATCGACGAGGTGACGACGAACAAGACGGATTTTTTCCGTGAACCGGTGCATTTCGATTTCCTCACCTCCCGGGTACTGCCGGCCCTCATGAAAGGGGGGAAAGTTTCCGCCGCGAACAAGCTGACCATTTGGAGCGCCGGTTGTTCAAGCGGGGAAGAGCCTTATACCATCGCGATGGTCGTAAAGGATTTCATGGATGCCGATGGCGTGCAGCCTATCCCTTTTCAAGTCATTGCAACGGACATTTCCCGACGGGTTTTAGAAAAGGGCCAGCGGGCCATATATGAAGAAGAGAAAGTAGTGCCGGTTCCTGCCGAGATCAAGAGGAAGTTTCTCTTAAGAAGCAAGAATCCGGGTACCGGTCTCGTGAGGATCGCTCCTGAAATAAGGTCCTGTGTCTCCTTTCGCAGACTCAATTTCATGGATGGTGACTTCGGGTTTCGGGAAAAGATCGACGTGATCTTTTGCAGAAATGTAATAATCTACTTTGATAAGGTCATTCAGGAAAAACTCCTGAACAAATTTTGTAAGTGCATGAAGCCGGGCGGGTACATTTTTATGGGTCATTCGGAGACGCTCTTCGGCATGGATCTTCCCTTCGAACAGGCGGCACCGACAGTCTACAGAAAGATACAGGTGGGCATGGGAAGAAAATAGCCCGGGAGCGGGTAATAACGGAGGGTTTTATGACGGCCAAAACCAAGGTCCTCATCGTTGACGATTCAGCAGTGGTGCGGCAAGTTCTGGAAGAGATAATTTCATCGGATTCATCCATGGAGGTGGTCGGGTCGGCACGAGACCCTTTTGTCGCCGCGGACATCATGAGACGCGTGGCGCCTGATGTTATAACGCTCGATGTTGAAATGCCCAGGATGGATGGTATTACCTTCCTGCACAAAATAATGATGCAGAAACCCATCCCCGTGGTCATGTGCTCGAGCCTTACGGAGAAGAACTCGGAGACGGCCTTGAAGGCCCTCGAATACGGCGCGGTGGATATCATCGAAAAACCGCGCATGGGCGTGAAGCAGTATCTCGAAGAATCACGGATGATCATCTGCGATACAGTAAAGGCCGCGGCCGGGGCTCGACTGGGCCGGTCAAAGAAACCCCTTATAAAGGTCGAACCGAAACTGACGGCCGACGCCATCCTTGAAAAACCGTCTTCCCGCGCCATGATTCAGACCACGGAGCGCGTTGTCGTGGTCGGGGCATCGACGGGGGGGACGGAGGCTCTGAAACTCTTTCTTGAGGCCCTGCCGCTCGACGCGCCGGGCATGGTCATCGTCCAGCACATGCCGGAACATTTCACCGCGGCCTTCTCCAGGAGGCTCGACGGGATCTGCCGTGTATCCGTTAAGGAGGCGCAAAATGACGATACTGTGGTCCGGGGAAGGGTTCTCATCGCTCCGGGGAACAAGCACACGCTTCTGAAGAGAAGTGGTGCGAGGTATTACGTCGAGGTGAAGGACGGGCCGTTGGTATCGAGGCACAGGCCCTCAGTCGATGTCCTCTTCAGGTCCGCTGCCCGATATGCGGGGAAAAATGCCGTGGCTGTCATCATGACGGGCATGGGAGACGATGGTGCCAGGGGGATGCTCGAGATGAAAGAAGCGGGAGCCTACACTATCGCTCAAGATGAGGCAACCTGCATCGTTTTCGGCATGCCCAAGGAGGCCATCAAACTGGGCGCGGTAAGAACAGTCTCGCCCCTCGACCACATAGCCGGCGTGGTAATGAGGGAAAGTAGTAATTAAGACGGGTAACGGGTAATAGGTTATGGGTTATAGGAAAGACCCTTCGTTTTTCCCATTACCTTCTTTAATACTTCTATCAGGTCTTCGATTCTGTATGGCTTGAGGAGGCCGCCCTTGAAGCCGTGTTCTTTGTGATTGACTATCTGGGGATCGCTGGAGTATCCACTGGAGAGGACCGCACGGACTGCGGGGTCTATGCGAAGAAGTTCTTCGAGGATCTCCACGCCACCCGGGCCCGTCGGGGAGATGAGATCGAGGATAACGATATCAAAGGGAGAACCCGATTCCTTCGACTGACGATACAGATCGATGCCCTTTCTGCCGTCGGGGACACCGGCGACATCGTGACCGAGACGGGTGAGCAGCATTGACGTGGTCTGGAGAATCGACCGTTCATCATCGACAATCAGTATTCTAAGCTTCTCATCGTTGTTCGAAGCTTTTTCATGAGGTGGCGGCGTTTTTGACGGTTGGGCGTTGTCCGCCGGCAGGTATATTCTGAAGGTCGCACCTTGACCGATCTCCGATTCGACTTCGATCTGCCCTCCGTGTTTCTTTATTATCGAATAGCATACGGCAAGGCCCAGTCCCATACCCTTTTGAGGCCCGAAGTCCTTGGTTGTAAAATAGGGATCGAAAACCTGGGAAAGATGCTCGCGGGCGATTCCCTTACCCGTATCGGAGACTGTCAGTTCAACGTAATCACCGGCAGGGAGGATCGCTCCCTCAACAGGCTCAAGAGACCTGTTGCGGGCAGAAATTGTGATCGATCCTTCTTCGGGCGTTGCCTCCCTGGCATTGCGGACAAGCTGATGGATGGCCTGACGGAGCTGTATTTCGTCTGCCCGCACAGCCCAGAGGTTTTCCTGCATATGATATTTGCATTTGATCTGCGATCCGGACAGGGTCATCCTTGAGGCTTCGCGGACAATCGGCTGAAGGCGCAGCTTCTTCTTGAGGGGGCTTCCGCCCTTGGAGAACGTAAGAAGCTGGGTTGTCAGTTCGTTGGCTTTGCCGATCGTCTTTTCCGCTTCGGTGAGCTTGTCCCGAGCCCGTGACTCCGTCGGTTGAAGGTATAGCTTTGCAAGTGAGATGTATCCGAGCATGGACATAAGCAGATTATTGAAGTCATGGGCGATGCCGCCCGCCAGTATGCCGATGGACTCAAGCTTTCTGAAATTAAGCAGTTCGTCCTCCATCTGCTTCCGGGTCGTTATATCCCGTAAGTAAGCCAGGGTGACCGTCTCGCCCCGATACTGCGTTTTTGTAGCCGAGACCTCAACATGGACGGTAGCGCCGTCTTTTCGCATGCCCTTGAACTCGTAGCGTTCGGGTACGTCCTCTCCTGACTGTCTCTTCCTGTTCATCGTCGCGACGAGTTCCGCTGCCTCAGGATGTATGGTCATCGCCTGGCTCTGGCCGATGATCTGGTCGGCGGAATTATAGCCGAACATATCCACGAATCTATGGTTTACGTAGATGAACACATCGTCACGGACCATGACGACACCGTCATTGGAATGTTCGATGGCCGTCCTGTATCGTTCCTCCGACTCTTTGACGGCCTCCTCGACGTTCTTACGCCGGGTGATGTCCGCGAAAAGGGATATGGAGCCGCTGAAACGGTTCTTGCCATTGAGAATAGGGCTTGCGGAAACGATAACCCAGAGGGGTTGCCCATTCTTTTGGCGGAAGCGGCGTTCGTATTGGTCCGATATTCCAATAGATCTTCGGTGCATCTTTTGACTGTGATCCTCGCGATCCTCTTCGCATATGAGATCATCAAGGGACCTGCCGATCATCTCTTCTTCCCGGTACCCGAACATGATCTCTGCCTGGCGGTTGAAAAGGGTGACCCTGAAGTCCCTGTCAACCACGCAGATGCCTTCATTTGCTGTATCAACGATGTGCCTGTATTTCTTCTCGCTTTCCCGCAGGGCTTCCTCATACCGATGCTCGTTGGTGATGTCTTTCATGAAGATGGCTACTTTGGAGGTCGTGCCGAGACTATCGGGGATGGGATACAGGACGACTTCAAGCCACAGGCCGTCTTCTCTTCCTTCGAATCGGGCCACTTTTCCGTCCCGCAGAACCGTGCCGGCCCTCTCCCTCACCTTTCCTGCCAGATGCCCGGTCATTACGTCATAGACACTGGAACCGATAAGCGTGTCGCCGTTAGATTCGTACCTTTGAGCAAATCTATCGTTCAGGGCGAGAATACTCCCGTCTTCCGACGTTAAAACGACGAGTTCATCGGTGGCGTTGATCAGGGCTTGTGCAGTTTCGGCAAGCAGTGCGTCAGGAATCGTCGTCCGGGACGCTGGTTCGTTCCTGGTGAAATCAGAGGGTTTCATCGTTCACATCCGGATAGTATTGATGGAGGCAGCCAGGACAAATTGAGTGGCTGAATTCGGCGTCGGAATGATCACTTATATACTTTTCAACTTCGTTCCAGTACCCCCGGTCGTCACGAATTTTCTTGCAATGGGAGCATATCGGCAAAAGACCGTTGAGTTTCTGTATTTTTGTTGTTGCCTGTCTCAGATTCAGAACAAGCGACGACAATTCCGTCTCAAGGTCAATAATCCGCATGGCCGCGGAAACACGGGCATGAAACTCCCTCTCTGTAAAAGGGCTGTCCAGGAGATCGTCGGGGCCTGAATCGGCGTCGAAGACACCTCTTTCGCTGGCACCGCCGTGGGAGATAAGAATGATGTAGGGGCGCACCGTGCGGGAGGCTAAGCGGATATGGCGGCATACGGCATCCGTGTCCATCCCCTCCATTCCGCCGTCAATGATGAGGAGGGAGGGGTGGTTTTCCAGTTCCAAACGATGGAGGAGTTCCCTGTCATCAAAAACCATGACAGTTTCGCAGTCCCAGAATCCGAGATAGGACTCCAGAGCCTGCCGGATGATCGGGTCACCGGCCGCGACGAGCACACTGGCCGGGTTGCCGTAAGGCGCCCGAACGGGGATGTTGAGATATGTCTGTGTTAACACGATGGCTCATTTCCTTTTCCGGGCGTTCTCATGCGGAAAGACAGAGGAGGATGTTCGTTGAAAAATCAAGGATGTTCGAGCCGGGAACATCCTCCTCTTGAACTGCAAAACGTTTGTGGTAACGTCCGAAGTGCGATGCAACATATATTGGGGGGTGGCGAAGCCTCTGTGACAGGGGGAAAATGCGGTAGACGCCTTGGGGGACATAATCTACCTGTTTTCCGATACTAATGGCGAGTTTTTGATGGGAAACGGGGATGTTCCCCAATCCCTGTGCGCAAGAGGCTTCGCCGGTGGAGGTCACGAGTTCGTCTGCTGTACCTAATATGTGAAGGTTCGGAGTCATTGTTATTGATATAGCAAGTGTCGTGCCAATTATAAATATATTGATATCATTGATGATGTCGAAATTAACCGGCCCGATATTGTGGAACTGACACCATAACTATGGAATCAATTCCATACTAAAGATCACATAAAGGAATGTTTAGGTGTTGGCGTTTCTGGCAAAAACCCGAGCCTTGAAACGCGAAACCCCAGAAGAGTCTTCTAGGTTACCCTGTAGTCCTTGATCTTGGTCAGGAGCGTTTTGTAGTCGATTTCGAGGAGTTTCGCGGCGCGGGATTTGTTGCCTCCCGTAATGGTGAGGGCTCGCCTGATGACCTCCCGTTCGGCATCGCGGGTTGCCTGCAGTGCGACCTGCTTGAGTGGCATGAGGAAGGATGCGCTGCCTTGACGGGCAGACGTATCGCCGACGATGAATTCGAGATTATCCGGTCTGATAACACCATCTTCGCAGGTAAGCACTGCCCGACGGATCACATTTTTTAATTCCCGAATGTTCCCCGGCCATGAATATGCCATGAGGAGTTCGGCCGCCTCCGGGGACAGCTCGCGCATCTGTTTTTCAAGCTCCATGGACGCAGCGGTCATGAGCTTCATGGCGAGAAATGGTATGTCGCCAGGCCTGTCACAGAGCCTGGGCATGGTGATCATATATTCACTGAGCCCGAAGAAGAGATCTTCGCGGAATTTCTTTTCCCGAACGGCATTCTTGATGTCCGTGTTCGATGCGGCGATGATGCGGACATCGACGTTGACGGGTTTTGTACTGCCGATGGGATAAATCTTCTTTTCCTCGACGGCCCTCAACAGCTTGTTCTGAAGCAACGGGGGGGTGTTTTCGAGCTCGTCGATGAAAAGCGTGCCTGTGTGAGCTATTTCAAAAAACCCGATCTTCTTTCTGTCTGCACCGGTAAACGCTCCCTTTTCGTGGCCGAAGAGCTCGCTTTCGATAAGATTCTCAGGGATGACCCCCACGTCAACGGATTGAAAGGTGTTCCGGGCTCTCTTGCTCAGGTCGTGTATGGTTTGCGCAACAACGGACTTCCCGGTCCCCGTTTCTCCCTGTAAAATAACCGAGAAATCGGTTTTGGACACCTGGCGTATTTGATTGATCACATTCTTCATCACATCGCTTCTGCCGAAAAGGGATTCCAGAGAACCAAGCATGGTATCGTCGAGCTGATTGAGAGCCAGGCGGAGGGAATAGGCTTCGATGGCACGTTTTATTGTGAGTATCAGTTTATCGACCTGGGGCGGTTTCGTCAGAAAATCATACGCACCAAGCTTGATCGTCTGTACCGCTGTTGGAATGTCGGCGTAGCCGGTTACGATAATGACGGGGACAGCTTGGTCCGCTTTCTTAAGAGCGTGGAGCGTTTCTATCCCGTCCATCCCCGGCATTTTGAGGTCAAGAAGAACACAGTGAGGACGTTCATTTCTGAGCAGGACTATACCCTCCGAACCCCCTGAAGCCTGCAGGGGAACGAAGCCGTTCTTTTTCAATAACGTTGAAAGTACAAGCCGGACGGACCTGTCGTCGTCGATAATGAGGATTTTTTGGGGTGGTGTGGGATCGGAGAACATATGTTCTATTGATGATATACCAGATGGATAAATGATGTCCATAACTAACCTGTGTACATAATTAATGAAGTCACTATTAATGTCCTGCTACAGTGTGCCGATAATATATAGATAAGGGGTTATCAGCACCCCGAGCATCCGGGAGCGGACAAAAGCCTCACGTTCACCGGATCCGGGAATAAAATTACTTAGGGAGGTTCTATAATGAGAAGAGTAATGTTGGTGTTAGTGGCGGGTTTATTTTTGTTCGGTCTTGTCGCGACCGATCTCTATGCTTCAAGCCAGGCCGATGCAAAGGCCCTCATCGAAAAAGGTGTCGCTTTCTACAAAGCCAACGGCAAGGACAAAGCCTTTGCGGAGTTTTCGAATCCAAAGGGGCAGTTCACAAAAGGCGATCTCTATATATTCGTGATCGACACGAAAGGGCTTGTCTATGCCCATGGCGGGAACGCAAAGCTTGTCGGCAAGGACATGTCGGAACTGAAGGACGCAGACGGCAAGTTTTTCATGAAGGAGATCATCAAGACAGCCGTCGAGAAAGGCAAGGGATGGGTTGACTACAAATGGGCCAATCCGGTAACGAAGAAGGTTGATGGAAAAACAACCTACGTGGAGAAAGTTGAGGGCTATGTTTTCGGCTGCGGTGTCTACAAGAAATAGATCGATGAGAGAAAGTCGAACGGCCCGGCGCAACGATGGCAATACCTGCGGAGATGGATTAGGGGTGGCATAAAGCGCGAATGACGGCAGGGTTCCTTAGAAAGGAAGGTACCCTGCCGCTACGTTTTCTGGAAAAAGGGGTGGTGTTATGAGGCAATTCTTTATAAATCTGAAGATGTCGAGAAAGCTCCTGTTCTCGCCGATGGTGGTTATGGGCATGCTTCTCATATTCGGCATCGTTGCATACATCGGAATCATGAATCAGAAGAGGGCTGTTGATGTCATGTATAATGGCGTGTTCGAGAGCTACCAGACGGCTGCTAAAATAATGAACGACGTGACCAATGTACATGCCAACGTCTACAAGGTCTTGAGTTGGGCCAGTTCCAACTATAACAAGGATAAGGTTGACGAACTGGGTAAGACTCAGCTTGCAAACATCAAGAAGGCCATTGCGGAGGTCGAAAAACGGCTGAAGCGAAAGGATATTGGAGCGCAGGAGAAGAAGTTGTACGAATCGCTGCTTGTGAACCTCAAGGAATATTATAAGCCTGTGGATGGGGTCATTGACGTTGCCACCGTCGACATAGCCTCGGCCACGATGTTCATGGGGACAACAGATGACAAGTTCCAGATCCTCAACAAGACCCTCAATAGCATGGTGGCGCTGGAAGACAAACAGAGCGCGGAAAGCTACAAATTTTCGGTAAGCAGTTTCAATCGCGTCCTTGCCATTTTCATCACCGTTCTCATCGTGGCGATAGTTATCTCCCTTGCGGCAACGATTCTGACTACGAAGGTCATTCTCAACCCGATCAATAAAACGGTGCAGGTCATTGAGGATATCTCCCGGGGAGACCTCACGAAGCGGATAGATGTCATGTCGAAGGACGAGATCGGGTCTATGGCGGGTCACTTCAATGTATTTGTCGATACCCTGCACAAAACCATCACCAAAGTGGCCGACAGCAGCAACCGCGTCTCGGACGCCGCAGGGATGCTCGATGGCGGGGCTGAACAAATGGCTTCCGGTGTCGAGCAGGCCGCTATCCAGGTCAACTCGGTGGCCACGGCGAGTGAAGAGATGTCCACAACGTCATCGGAAATAGCACAGAATTGCGTCCGTGTCGCGAAAAGTTCCGAGAATGCCAACAATTCGGCACGGTCCGGCGAAAGAATTATACTGGAAACGATATCGGTGATGGACCGAATCAACGACCGGGTGAACCAGTCTGCACTGATCATCAAGAATCTCGGTGCACGTTCCGACCAGATAGGGGAGATCGTAGGCCTTATTAACGAGATCGCAGACCAGACCAACCTCTTGGCGCTGAACGCCGCCATCGAGGCAGCGAGGGCCGGAGAGCACGGCAGAGGGTTTGCCGTTGTAGCCGATGAGGTTAGAAAACTGGCCGAGAGGACAACCCAGGCCACGAAAGAGATAGGCAACACGATCATCGCCATGCAGAACGAAACAAAAAACGCGGTCATTTCGATGGAGGAGGGTGTCAGCGAAGTGGAACGCGGTGCGAAGGAGGCCGGGAAATCCGGCGACGCACTTAAGGAGATCCTGAGTCAGGTCAACACTGTGGCAACCGAGATCAACCAGATCGCTGTCGCTTCGGAACAGCAGACGGCTACGACAAACGAAATCGCGAACAACATACAGCAGATCTCGGAGGTAATGGCTGATACGGCAAAACGCATCCAGGACAATGCCGGTGCGGCATCCCAACTAGCCGGTCTTTCCAAAGACCTGCAGAAGGAAGTGGGCCAGTTCACGTTATGACATGAGGTAACAGTTCTTGTCGTCGGTCATGACTTCATGGTGAGCAGAAGATCGACTAGAGGTGAAAGAGCGGGAGCGCGCCGCAATTCGGCGGCCAGCAGGTCGAGAAGCCCTGCGTTGATCGTCCCTTTCGAGAGTTGAAGCTCAAATGTCCGTATGTCGATAATGATATCGTTCGCCGTATCAGGGGCAAACGAAGGATCGTTTCGGACGAGCATTTCCATACTTGCGATGATATGACCCGTGCTCTCCTGCTGGGGATGGGATCCTACGCTATTTGTGGGAAGGGTAGCGCGTTCGAAACCGCCGGAGGACGGAATCGGTGCTACCCCCCCAGGCAATGCGTCGCCAGCGTTACGGTTGGCAGCAACGGCCCGGTAGCGTAGATATTCGCCGATGATACCGGTTTCTCCACCCTCCTGCACATACGCCTCGCCCGCGGGTGTA
Source organism: Deltaproteobacteria bacterium UBA5756 (assembly GCA_002418985.1). GTDB lineage: Bacteria > Desulfobacterota > Syntrophorhabdia > Syntrophorhabdales > Syntrophorhabdaceae > Delta-02. Next base: position 22,485 of record DIFE01000147.1, on the reverse strand, counting down.
ATAGATGCACTGAGAGCGGTCGCATGGTCGAAAGCGAGAAGGATCAACCCCTTTTCCTCCAGAAGATGGCAGGCATCGATGACTTCGTCCAGATTGTACACTCCGAGATTGCCCGCTATCTCGGTAATGGAGATCAAGAAAAGGGTGTGTCCGAGGGCCTCGGTTTCCTCATAGGAAGCGACGAGCAGCAGTTCCGCAAGTTCATTCGGGGTTAGTGTCTCCACAGGTTGCTAGTATAACAATTTCGTGAAAGACAGTAAAGAGCGAAGAATTAAAGAATAACCAGTCATTTCTTTGATTCGGGCCTGCGCCCGAATCAAAGGTCCTTACCCTTGCGTTCGGCTGTAAGCACTTCCCTGATGGTAACCAAAAATGAGGCGACGATGCTTACGATTCCCCCGAGGATCAGGAACGATTTCTGTAACGACCAGGCGTTCTGGAACAATGAAATATCGAGTTTGGCCAGCATGGTGTTGATCGGGTCGGATATGAGGGGGAATAGGAAGATCCCGATGAAAAAGACAATTGAAAAAGAGATGGAGGAGCTTTTGAGAAATTTGAAACACATCCGGATAGCTTGGGCTGCAATGTCCAGGAGTTCCAGCCTGCTTTCGAGAGAGGAGAGTTGTTTGGAAATATCCTGGCACACATGGAAGCAGTTTTCGAATTCTCCGGACGATTCGAAATACCGCACGTCGCCGATCTGACTGAGGGAGCCCTTGAGATGGGCAAGGCGCCCGCGGTGTTTTTGCGTCAACTGGGCATACCGGTAGGACTTCAGGAATTCCTCCGCTTTTTGAAAGCGTGCTTTCAGCTCCTTTGTGATCGCGGCAATCGTGTGAATCTGCTCGTTGAGGGCATTTTTGCACATTATCTTTATGCGGGCGCATCGGTGGGGGACATCGAGGCAGCCGAAATAGCTTTCCGATTGTATCTGTTTTTCGATTTCAAGAACGACGGGGTCGATTGATTTCAAGGCCGCGAGCGGTAGAAGGGTCCGGGATCTGGCAAAATCCTTCCGCGCATCTTCGAAGTGGGAGAGGGCGTCCTTCTTTGCTTCGGCCAGAAGCTCCGTCAAATGCACGTATATGGTATTGCGATGTTGCGAGAGTTCGGGGTCTATAAGGGAGACGACAAAGAAGTTCCGGTCTTCCCCGATAAGGCGGATGAGCTTCTGGAGGGCCGATTTTTCATTGTTCTCCTCAAATCCGAGGACGATGTCTTCATAGACGGCTTCGTGGCAGGCCGAATCCAGAAGGCGCGCTTCGCTCAGGGTGCTCTTGAATTTCCTGGAATCCCCGGACAGTTTGTAGAGCCGTGAAAGGAGCATCGAGATGTATATCTTCCGGATATTCGTGTCTGCAAACTCGAGGGCTTTCGTCAAGTCCGATATGGCTGCCGGCATGTTCTCCAGTTCCATGTTGAGAAATCCCGAGACACAGAAGGCTTTATAGTCCTTGGGTTTTCTTTCGAGTGCCAGCTTGAGAAATGACCGGGCTTTGTCATAATTGGAGACGCGCAGCGAATCCTGTGCCAGCCAGGCGAATCCTCCCTGGTTTTCTGCCTGGGCCGCCCGGAGCGTATCCCAGGAGCCCGCATTGCTGTTCCAGACGATCTGAGAAAAACGGAACTGGTATAGCGACTTAAGGTCATAATAGGCATGGGCGGCGAGGTCTTTTTTAGACGGCACCGATTCCACGGAAAATGGGTTGGCCCCGGCCTCGATGTCGCTGAGTGACTTTTCCAGAGACAAGGCAAGTTCTTCGATAGCCGGCATGGGAAGGTATCCCAGGAGATGGATGGATCTGCCCGATTCAGTCAGGGTCCTGGACGGGCAATTAGTGATCTTGTGCCGCCGGCTCCCGCAATAAAAACACGGGGAATACGTTCCTTGAGGTGCGGGATTGATTGAAGTGGAGAGCTCCGGATCAGGAAGATTCTCTTTCAGTTGTCCCCGGCCTGATATCCTGAAGAGGCTGCCGGAGGATTCGAATTCAACGACGGCCCCTCCGGCGACGCGATTATGACTTCGCATTTGCTGGCACACGTCCGCCGTTACATAGATACTGCCGTAGGGAACGGTATCGAGTTCGGGTCCCGGGCCGCTTGAAAGGATCGTTTCTTCATCACGGGCGGAGACGTTCGTTATAAAGATCTTCAGAGGAAGGCACATGCCCGCCGGGGTCTGATTCCCGGTAAGCCCGGCAAATATCCTTTCCGATGCCTGAACCGCTGCGGAGGTTTTCGTATAGACCAGCACCGGTTTATTGTCACGCGACCTTTCCACGGAAAGACATGCATCTTCGACGGGGTCGTCCTCTTCACGAGGGGGCAGGTCGGTTGCATCCACAATAGTGCCTATTTCAGGATGAAGGGGATCGGGTACGAGGACCACGAGGATTCTTCGCGCAGGAGCCCCTGCCTGCGCATTTTCCCAGACGACCTTGTATATCGTCAGACCGTCGGGGACATTTTTCATGTTCCAGAAATCGATACGCTCGAACTGTATCGAAGGAAGGCTTCTTGTGGTTGCGTATACCTCATGGGAAACAAATATTTGATCCCCCCCGGCAAGATTGGTCAACTTCGCGGCAACGTTGACAACGTCACCGTATATGTCTTTCTCTTCGACGATCACCTTACCGTGGTGCAATCCGATTCTGACATGGATCTGGTCGTCCGGGGTACTCTGCTGGTTGTGGAGGAGGAATCTGTGCTGCATGGAGACTGCCGCCTTAAGAGCCTCCGCAGGGTCCGGAAAGTACACAAGGACGGAATCGCCGACTTCCTTTATGAGCGATCCCCCATAGTCCTCCACGATCGACATGGCCATATGGTGGTGTGTTCTGAGCATTTCCCGTCCGCGGATGTCGCCATGGGTCTTGAAAAAGGTCGTCGAACCGACCACATCGGTGAAAAGTACGGCAATGTCCCGCATCGATGCGTCAGGGTATGCCTCCATAAGGGACGTGAGGAAATTTTGTACGGGCTTTTCCTTCGAGGTGGCGTTCAGGCTCATGGCAGTCGGAGTATTTATCGGCAGGATGACGACAAACTTTAACCCGGGCCGAAGGGACCGCCCTTAGGAGTCTTCGCCGGGATAGTCGGAAGGACCGGGCCGGAAGGACCGGGATTTTTTCTTTTCTCCTGTGAGGTGTTTGATGTGCAGGACCTTCTCTTTTGCCCTCCGGGAGCGCCTTCTCTTCTGGCGCCTTATCTTCTCTCTCGTCTGTTGCTGTTTGCTTTCCCGTCCGAGGGCAATGTTCTCGATCTTGTCCGCCAGAATACGCCGGGCCAGGAACCTGTTCATAGCCTGAGAGCGTTCCTGCTGGCACTTGACCTCCACTCCCGTAGGAATGTGCTTGAGGTACACGCAGGTGGCAACCTTGTTGACGTTCTGCCCCCCATGTCCCGAAGAGCGTATGAATCGTTCGACAATGTCCTTCTCGTCGATTCCGAGCTGTTCCATCCTCTCCTGAAGGGCTCTTTCCTTGTCGGGGCTCACCGAAAACTTTGTTGGCAACGCCATGTTTAACCTCTCCGATAGAATATACACCAGGAAACCGGGTTTCAAAACGGTAAAGTTCCTTTTGAGCCGCCAAGGGAGGCAATTCGTTCGCGTGAAAAGTAATATCAGTCCTGAAAGAGAATCGCGGACGCGTTGTTCAAGCAAATATGAATTGGTGAATGGAGGTGAAAATATGGGTGGTATCGGGAAAACGTTGTCGGTTTCAGTCCTGCTCATAGCCGTGTTTTCAGGATGTGGCCGGGAGGCGGCGATCAAGGAGCCCGTCAGGACGGGAGTTGTATCGGATGCACGACACGGGAAGGAACTTGAGGAAATCAGGAAGAGCCTCAGGGGGGACATCAAAATAAAGCTCAGGAGAGATGGAAAAGGGGCCTACTCGTGGGAGATTGCCGGAAAAGACCCGCAGGAGATCATCAGGGCTGATAGAGCTCTGAGTAAAAGGATCAGTGGCGGGAAGCCCGAGTAAGGCCGATGGACCGCGCATAGGCGAGAGCCTCTTCGTACTCCTCACCCGTTATTCTGCGGGAAATCTCAGGAAGGTCATCAGCACGGTAACAAGGGTAATACTGGGACATGATGTTGACATATGAATCGCGGGATATTTGGGAGGCTATGAAATCAAGCACGGCCCGGGTGTCCCCGGCAGCACCGGGCATTACGAGATGCCGTATGAGGAGCCCCCGTCGTGCGATCCCGTTTTCGTCCGTAACGAGATCTCCGACCTGCCTGAACATTTCTTTGACCACAGGCGACACGACGACGAGATAATCCTCGGCCCGGCAATACCGTGAGGCGAGTGCCGGATTCATGAATTTGATGTCGGGCATGTAGATATCGAAAATTCCCTCGAGGAGCCCTATCACATCCCATGAATCGTAACCGCCGGTATTGTATACCAGCGGAACAGTGAGGCCTTTCTCTATCGCAAGGGGAAGGGCCCTGACGATCTGGTGGATATAGTGGGTCGGAGTGACAAAATTGATATTGTGGCAACCTTTCCCCTGCAGATCCAGCATGACATCGGCAAGGGCCGCCGCCGAACAACTGATGCCTTCCCCGCGGATGCTGATCTCAAAATTCTGACAGAAGGCACACCTCAAATTACAGTGTGTCATGAAAATTGTCCCCGAACCCCCGGTTCCCACCAGGGGTTCTTCCTCGCCGAAATGCGGCGAAGCGGACGAAACGTAGAGGTCGTAGGGGGCGTTGCAGTATCCGCGGTCGCCGCCCATTCTGTCGGCCATGCACCTTCTTGGACAGAGGACGCATGGAGCCGACAGGGAGAGGATTGCCTCAAGCCTGTCTTCAAGCAGGCCGCGGGAATATAATCTTGTGTAGGCGGGAAAATCGGTCATGACACTTTAAAAATATAACACAATGGTTTATCATTATAGGATAAAGAATCGCGGGAAAGGGGTCGACCATGAACAAATTCGAACATACCGTCAGAATTTACTCTTTAGAGGAGCTGAAAAGGAGAGGGGTCGATATAGAGAAAGAGAACAACCTCATTTATGCCTGCAGGCCCGACGGTGAGTGTGAGGTTCATGAAGTGGGGGTTGAACAACTCGATAACCTTTCTACATTGTTGAATGAAATGGGCACATCGGGGTGGGAACTCGTTCAGCTTGTTTTCCATCAGTCGGGCATCGTCAGTTTCTGGAAAAGACTCGTCCCGGTCCCGCAGCAAGTGTAAGCAGGAGGTATGGGTATGCCCTTGACACCTTGGAAATCCATGTGGGAGACGCGGTTTCCTTCTTTGCGTGAAGAAATGGACCGGGTATTCGAGGAATTTTTCGGCGAGGCCGGTTTTCCATCGCTTCGGGAGGCGGACTGGCTTCCTGCCGTGGATGTCCTCGAAAGGGAACAGGATATCGTTATCAACATGGACATACCCGCAATAGATCCAAAGGAAGTGGCGATCACGATACTCGGAGACAAATTGACCGTGGAAGGTGAACGCAAGCGCAGCGAGGAATTCAAGGAAGAAGATTACTACCGTGCGGAAAGAGTACACGGGTCCTTTATGAGGAGCATCCAGCTTCCTGCCGAGGTTGTCGGTGAGAAGGCCGGCGCCACATACAAGGAAGGTGTTCTCACTATTACGGTGCCGAAGTCCCGCAAGATAGCGGTGAAAGAGATCAAGGTCAGCGTCCGGCAAGGTGAACCCGTGCCGACTGCCGGGCGGGCCCTGAAGCAACGGAGGAAAAAATGAAAGAAAGGGTTCAGCAGGTACTTGAAAAGATCAGACCGCTCCTGCAGAGGGACGGGGGCGATATTCAGCTCGTCGATGTCGTCGATGGCGTTGTAAAGGTCAAGCTTCAGGGAGCGTGCGGAAGCTGTCCGATGAGCATGATGACACTGAAGATGGGTGTGGAGAAACAGCTCAAACAGGAGATCCCCGAGGTCAAGGAAGTAGTCTCCGTTTGAAACAGACAGGTGGTATTGGGTTGAGAGCGGGCGATTCTTGTAAAGTCCCGGCCAAGAATGTCTTCTGAAAAACGTTTATTCATAATAGATGACGAGGAAAGCCTTCTGGCCGTCTTACAAGAGTTCCTTCAGCAGTTCGGTCTCAAGGTCTTCGTATACCAGCGCATGCCCGACCTGAAAAAGGAACTGGCGGAAAAGCGGCCGCATGCCGTTCTTTGCGACATAATTCTGCCAGGAATTTCGGGCATAGAGATCCTCAAGGAAATAAAGAGGATCGATCGGCGCATACCCGTTATAATGATGACAGGGTATGCCGACGAGACAGAGCGCCTGGAATCCTTGAGCAACGGGGCGTACGCCTTGCTTACCAAACCCTTCAAGAGCTTCGAGGAGCTCTTCCATATCGTTAACAACAGCATGGACCATTACATGGAGGTCTTGAGGACCCAGGAGTTGACCGAAGAGGTCGAAGAGCGCTTCCGGCGGGAAAAAATAAACATCCTCGAGCTGGAGTTTCTCAAGAACCTTCAGCACATGATAGGGGAGACGGAGGATCCCGTCTTCGTTCTGAGAAATGCCTACACGCTCCTCGGGAGCTTCATTGAATTCGAGTTCTTCGGGACGATGCTCATGGCGGATCAGGAGGCCGACATTCATATCCTGCCGGAGGCTGATCGCGACCCGAAGCTTCAGCACAGCATGATGTCGGTGCTTGCCGGCGGGAAGGATACCGCAGCCGTCATTCCCGGTATAGAATCCACCGTGTCGGACCTCAGAACGACGAACCGCCTTTACGGGTACGCGGCTCTCTACAGGCATGAATCTTTCAATGAGGAGGAAAGGTCCATATTCTCCCGTTTTTGTTCCCACATCGCCTTGACCCTCGAAAAGATCAGTCTCTTCGAAGAGATCCGGATCCTTTCGCGACACGACGGCCTCACCGGCGCTTACAATCATGCCTGCATCGTGGGGGAGTTGGCGGCGGAGATCGAACGGTCAAAACGGTATAGCACCCCTTTTTCGGTGATTCTCTTCGATGTGGACGATTTCAAGACCGTAAACGATCGGTACGGGCATCTTGTCGGGGACCAGGTGTTGAAGGGAATAACCCGGATCGTAAAGGAGAATTTGCGGGCAATCGATAAAGTAGGCAGGTATGGCGGAGAGGAGTTTCTTGTTATCCTGCCGGAAACTTCTGCCGATAAAGCCATCCTGGTCGCCGAGCGTCTCAGGATCGCCGTGGAAAAAGCCGTTATCGAATCTGACAACAATATTATCCGTTCCACTGTAAGCGGCGGCGTAGTAGCCTATGCCTCGGGGTGCCAGGAAAAAGACCTCATAAAAAAAGCGGACGATAATCTCTACCGCGCGAAAAAGGACGGAAAGAACAGGACATACTATGAAGACTTTTGATGAAGCGGTTGAGCTGCTGCGCGCTTTCCTGCGTATAGATACAACAAACCCCCCGGGCAATGAAGAGAAAGCGGCACAGTTTCTCGAGGATATCATTAAGAGCGAAGGACTGACCGCCGAATTGTACACAGCCGCACCAGGGCGGGCAAACCTTCTATCGCGCATCAAAGGGAAACAGGACGGCAAGCCGATCATCCTCCTCGGACACATCGATGTCGTGCCCGCCAGGGAAGATGAATGGACGGTCCATCCCTTTGGCGCGGAGGTGAGGGACGGATATCTCTACGGCAGGGGTGCCGTCGACATGAAATCTCAGGTCATATGTCAACTCCTCGCCTTCCTCGATCTGGCTCACAGGGGGATTACCCCCGGAAGGGACATTATCTTTCTCGCCACCTGCGACGAAGAAGTCGGTGGAGCCAACGGGGTGGAATACATGCTCCATAAGGTACCGGACCTCGGGGATGCATCGTTCGTGCTGAGCGAAGGGGGTTGCCTGATCGAGGAGAACGGCCTTGTCCACGCCCAGGTGTCCGTCACTGAAAAGAAGCTGAGCCAGTTTATCATCAGGGCAAAGGGCAGAGGCGGACATGGGTCGATGCCGCACGGCGACAACGCCAATGAAAAAATTGTCGCCGCTTCGCAGCGCATTCTCTCACAGGCATGGCCTCTGAAGAGCATGCCCGTTACATCAGCCTACCTGGGAGGCGTCCTGAAAGGCAGAAAAATCGGCGGCGCAAAGTTTCCCCCCCTGAAGGAGGCCCTTAAAGTAAAGAAATGGAGAGATTTGTTCGAAGGGAATGAGATCTACAATGCGATTCTTCGCAATACGGTGACCCTGACCGTCCTGAAAGGCGGCGAAAAGGTCAACGTCATACCTTCGGAATCATCGGCGTATTTCGACGCAAGACTTTTGCCATCCGAAACGCACGAGCAATTTTTCAAGAAGATACGGCAGCTTGCCGGGAAGGACGTAGAGATCGAAAGAATCGGGGAGAAGATAAGCACACCCGGTCCTTCACGATACAACACGATCTATTTCCAGGGCATTAAAGACTGTGTCGCATCGCTCGGGAAGGACGTCCTGGTCCTTCCTTTCGTAACGACGGGGGCGACTGACCTCAGATATTTTAGAGACCTGGGGATCCCGTCATACGGGTTCTTCCCGGTCACCCTGACGAAGGAAGAGCATATGAGGATGCACGGTAAAGATGAACGAATATCGCTGGAGAACATAAGGGAAGGATTGGAAGGTTGTAAGGGTATCGTAGATTTCCTTGCATCCGACCGGATTCCATAACGATATTTCTTGACAAAGAATTGTTATTCTGTTGAAAATAATACGTGAATTTATTAACAAGTCTAAAAAAATATAGAAAAATCGTTATCTTGAAGGAGGTGAAGTAATTAATCACTCAAAATCCAGGCGATACGCCATTATGGGGGTAGTATGAAAGAAATAATGCAAGGAAACGCAGCAATTGCAAGAGGTGCCTGGGAAGCTGGTGTGAAAGTCGCGGCTGCATATCCCGGAACACCAAGCAGTGAAATTCTCAAAGACGTTGCCGACAATTACCCGGAGATCTACGCTGAATGGTCACCAAATGAAATGGTGGCGGTCCAGGTAGCGAGCGGTGCCGCGATTGCCGGCGCAAGAGCGATGGCATCCATGAAGCACGTCGGTATGAACGTGGCTTCCGATGCCTTGATGACCCTTGCCTACACGGGTATCAAGGGTGGTCTCATGATCGTCGTAGCTGACGACCCGAACGTCCATAGTTCCCAGAACGAGCAGGACAGCCGGAACTGGGCCCGTTTCGGAAAGGTCCCGATGCTGGAACCCGGCGATGCGCAGGAATGCTACGAATTCGCCAAAGCCTCCTTCGACATCAGTGAAAAGTTCGACACCCCGGTCCTCCTGAGAACGGTAACAAGAATTGCCCACGCCGATTCACTGGTGCAGACAGGAAAAAGAGTCGAGTCGAAAATGCCCTTGGGCCTCGACCCGAAAGAGGCAACAAAGTATGTCATGGTCCCTGCCAACGTTCGGCCGAGAAGAAAAATCATCGAAGAACGGATGAGGAAGCTGGAGGCATTCGCGGACAAGACCAAGCTGAACAAGATGGAGATAAACAACAAAAGCGTAGGCATCATCGCCAGCGGTGCCGCATACATGTACGCAAAGGAAGTCTTTCCTGAATACTCCTTCCTGAAGCTCGGTATGGTTTGGCCGCTTCCGAAAAAGATGATCGCCGATTTCTTCAAGCAGGTGAAGAAGGTCATGATCATCGAAGAACTCGACCCGTTCTTTGAAACAGAGATCAGGGCGATGGGCTACAAGGTTTTCCACGGCAAGGACATCATTCCCAATATGTACGAACTGTCACCTGAAATTGTCGAGCAGGCCATAAAGGGCAAGGCCTACAAGGCACCCAAGATCAGGGTAAAACCGGAGGATCTTCCCAGAAGACCGCCGAACCTTTGTGCCGGCTGCTCTCACAGACCGCTTTTCTATGCCCTCAAGAAACTGGGCGCCTTCGTATTCGGCGACATCGGTTGTTATACTCTGGCAGTTGCTCCGCCGATTTCCGCCCTCCATACGACGATCTGTATGGGTGCAGGCGGCGGCATGGTGCATGGCGCCATGAAGGCAATGGGCAAGGAAGCCCTCGGAAAGATGGTCGCCGTCCTTGGCGACTCCACATTCCTTCACTCCGGGATCGCACCGCTCATGAACGCCGGCTACAATAAAGGCAATTCCACAACAATCGTCCTCGACAACAGGATCACCAGTATGACCGGTCACCAGGAACATGCGGGAACCGGCTTTACCGTCCGCGGTGAACCGGCGAACCAGGTTGACTATGCCGAAATAGGCAAGGCTGTGGGAATCAAAAACATTCGTTACATCGACCCTTACAACATCAAAGAAACGATGGAGATAGTCAAAGAGGAGATCAACAGGGATGAGGCATCGCTTATTCTCTGTAAAGACAGCCCCTGCATGCTTCTTCGCAGGGCAAAACCTCTGGAAAAGTTCAAAACTCCTCTTTTTGCGATCAATATGGACAAGTGCCGCGGTTGCAAGATGTGTCTCGAGATCAACTGCCCCGCCATTAGCTGGAGGGAAGCCGCAGGTCAGACGAAAGACGGACAGAAGAGGAAAGGGACGGTCTATATCAACCCCGATCAGTGTGTTGGATGCGAGGTATGCGTACAGGTATGTAAATTTGACGCCATAGAACCGGCTAAGAAGTGAGGAGGCAGAATATGAAAAAAGACGAGAAAACCACAAACATATTTCTTTCCGGTGTAGGCGGGCAGGGAGCCATCCTTGCAAGCAACATACTTGGCGAGGTCTTCATAAGGGCCGGATATGATGTTAAGAAAGCGGAAGTTCACGGCATGGCCCAGAGGGGCGGCGACGTTACAACCCATTTCCGCTTTGGCAAGAAGGTCTATTCGCCGATCATTAAATACGGCGATGTCGACTATCTTCTTTCCTTTGAACTCCTCGAAGCCCTTCGCTACGTCAACTGGGTAAAACCGGACGGGAAGATCGTCATCAATACTCAGGAGATCCTCCCCCCGTCCGTAAGTCTCGGTCAGATGGAATACCCGAAGGGTGTGGAAGCAACATTTAAAAAATACTTTAAGGAAAACGTGCATGTAATAGACGGTTTGGGGATTGCGAAAGAACTGGGCAATCTTCAGGCGCAGAATGTTGTTCTCGTGGGCGCGTTCTCCAATTTCTTCCCGAAGATCAAGGAAGCATACTTCATCGATGCGATCAAGAAGCTCCTGGCACCGAAGCTCCATGATCTCAATATCAAGGCATTTCAGGCAGGAAAACAGGCCCTGTAATCAACCACATGGTCTTCAGGTTTAAAGGTTTCAAGCAGGATGAAAGGCCCTCCCGGGGGCCTTTCATATTCCTGTCGTCTTTTATTCTGTCCTTGTTCTTTATAGTGATGCTCTCATTTCCAGGAAGGATGGCAGCGATGGAAGTTTACTCTCTTAAGAACGGCCTCGATTATATTCTCGAGCAGCGCAAGAACACCGGTGTGGTGGCAATCCAGGTGTGGGTGAATGTGGGCAGCAAAGATGAAGACGACCGGGTGGCCGGCGTGACCCATTTTATCGAGCACCTTATATTCAAAGGCACGGAAAAGCTGAAAGGCAACGTCCTGGCCTCCAGGATTGAAGCGATGGGGGGCAGCATCAATGCCTTCACATCCTTCGATAATACCGTCTATCACATCATTGTCCCTTCGAGGGTATTTCGCGAGGGCTTCGAGCTCCTCGTGGAGTCCGTCAAGAACCCCGCCTTCCCTGAAGAGGAGATCGCAAAGGAACGCAAGGTCGTTCTCGAAGAGATCAAAATGGGAGAGGACGATCCCCAGCGCAAACTCTTTAAGGAACTGTTCTCGCTAAGCTATCACGGCGAGGTTTATGGGAAGCCGGTTATCGGTTTCAGTGAGACCGTTGAAAGGCTCACGAGAAAAGATATCGTCGACTATTTTCGTTCCCATTACATCCCTTCGAACCAGACTGTAGTGATAACGGGAGATTTTGACGCCACCCAGGCACACGAACTCGTGGGGGCATATTTCTCAGAGAAAACCAAGGGCGTAAAGCCGCCCGAACGGCATATTTCGAAGACCACCGTGAACGGACAGACCGGGAAGGTCCTCGAGAGAGATCTCAGGGAAGACTATGTGGCCCTTGCCTACGGCATTCCCCGGAGACTGAATCCCGATGTTCCGGCCATCGATATTCTCGGCGTTATCCTGGGTGACGGCGAAAGTTCACGGCTCCAGGAGGTCCTGAAGAAGGAGAAAGGCATTGTAAACGGGATTTCGACATACGTATTCACGCCGAAAGAGGAAGGACTCTTTGTCATATATGCCAATTATTCCGGCAACGACACACAGCGGGTCCTCGCCGGGATAGATGCGCAGATCGCACGGATAGAAAAGGAAGGTATAAAGGACTGGGAGCTCACCAAGGCAAAGAATATGCTGAGGGCCTACTACGTATACGATGCAGAGACCGCACAGGGGAGGGCACGCCAGATCGGTGACTCGGCGACGATGACGGGAGATCCTCATTTTATTCAAAAGTACCTGACGGCCGTCGACGCCGTTACAGCAGGCGATGTAAAGAAAATGGCCGCGAAATACCTGGTGACGAAGAACCGCCGCACCGTTACCATGGGGCCGAAGCACGCCTCCAATCCTTACAGGAAGACTCTGGAAAATGGGCTCAAATGCCTGGTCAACAAGAATGTCTCCTCACCCACCTTTTCCTTCAGACTGGGTTTTATCGGTGGGCTTAAGTCCGAACGGTCCGGCAAAAACGGTGAATTCAATGTTATGGCAAGGATGCTACTGAAGGGTACGAAAAAGAAAAGCTCTTCGCAGATAGCGAGAGAAGTGGACCTGCTGGCAGGAACGCTGGCTCCTTTCAACGGCAGAAATCTTTTCGGCCTGTCGGGTAAGTTCATGAGCAAGGACATGAAGGCGGTCCTCGAGCTTCTCAAGGAAGTCGTCATGGAAGCTTCCATGACGCAGGAAGAACTCTCAAGAGTGAAGCGGGAGGTCCTCTCGGAAATCCGCCAGAGAGATGACGACCCCGTAAGCTTCACCTTCCTGCGGTTCAATGAGACACTTTTCGCACATCACCCCTACAGCCGGGACCCTCTGGGCAGTGAAAAAGATGTCGAAGCCCTTTCGCTTGAGGATGTCGCGGGCATATACCGGCGGTATGTCACACCGCAGGGAGCTGTGCTTGCCTTTTCCGGTGATATCGATGAAAAGCAGGTCTTCGCTTTCGTGAATGAACTCTTCGAGGGGTGGAAAGGCCAGAAGACCGAGCTTCAAAAGATATACGTCAAGCCCTCAAGACAGGACGTGGCCGTCGAGAAAAATATTCAGCAGACTCACATAGTCTTCGGTTTTACAGGGCCGGGGCTCATAGACAAGGACAGGTTCGCTGTCGAAGTTCTCGATGCCGTTCTGAGCGGTATGGGTGGGAGGATACATAAAGTGCTCCGGGAAGAGAACCCCTACGCTTATGCGGTGACATTCTTCAACCAGATGGCCTATGAAACTGGTGCGACGGGCATCTATATAGGTACGAGCGAGGCCTTTGTGAAAGACGTCATCCGCATAGCCCGCGAGGAGATCGAGAAGATCCGCGAAAAGGGTTTCTCGGAAAAGGAAATCGAGGACGGGAAAGCGTATCTCATCGGAAACCACTATATAAGAATGCAGTCGAATGGCGCCATCACATCGACAATGTGTTTCGACACTCTTTACGGATTGGAACCGGACATGTTCAAAACCTGGCCCTCCGCAATTGAGAAGGTAACAAAGAAGGATGTTGACAGGGTAGCACGAAAATACCTTGACCTCGATTCCATGGTTCAGATCCTTGTAGGGAAGGTAGCCGGAAAAAGCGAACAAGAAAGCAAGTAAGAAAAGACCCGATCCCGCCGGTCTCAAAAAAGAGGTCGCGAACGTTCTTTATGGGGAGGTCGCGAGTCCTCATCGTTACTTAATGTCATGCTTTAAAAAAGGATCGTATACTCTTAATTATATAGTCTTTTTCTCTCTTTTTCAGTTCCGGGAAGACGGGAATGGCCAAACTTGTTTTTGCCGCGCTTTCCGCTACAGGGAAAGCACCCTCTTCGTTGCCGAGGTATGAGAAACATGGCTGTAAGTGAAGGGGCAGGGGATAATAAATCCCTGTGATGATCCCTTTTTCCTTGAGGTGAAGCTGGAGGGCATCGCGCCTGTCAGTGCGAATTACATAATGATGGAAGATGTGCGATGTTTCGTCGTCAATAATGGGAAGGGTAATAGGAAGGTCTCGAAGATGCATGTTGTAGTACCCGGCGGTTTCGAGACGCGTCTTGTTCCATGAGACGAGCCTGGTGAACTTGACACAGAGCGCCAGGGCCTTGATCTCATCCAGCCGGCTGTTGAATCCGATCATCTCGTGTATGTATGGTTTCTCTCCCATCCCGTGCACCCGGAGCTTACGGACCTTCTCGCCCAGATCCGCACGCCTGGTGAGCACCATCCCGCCTTCTCCGATACCGCCGAGATTTTTGGTGGGATAAAAACTGGTGGCAGCGATATCCCCAAGCGTGCCCGCCCCGATGCCGCCCCTCTTTGCGCCCAGCGCCTGCGCCATGTCCTCTATTACATGGATCTTATGTTTTTCGGCGATGGCAGATATTATTTTCATATCACAGATCTTTCCGAAGAGGTGTACTACGAGGATGGCCTTTGTTTTCGGGGTGATGGCTTTCTCTACCAGGCCCGGATCAATATTCATATCGCTTTCCCGCACATCGACGAAGACGGGCCGGGCTCCTGTAAGCGCCACGGAACTGGCGGTCGAAAAGAAGGTGTAGGGTGTGGTGACCACCTCGTCCCCGTTTCCGATTCCGAGCGCCATGAGGGAGAGGATCAGCGCATCTGTACCGTTGGCACAGGAGATCGTCTGGGCTGCCCCGGTCATTGAGGCTACCTGCTCTTCCAGCTTCAGGCAGTACTGGCCGAGGATCAGTTTCTGCTCATCAAGTATTTCCCGTATGCCCTTCAATATGTCCTTTTTGACACCCTTGAACTGTGCCTTCAGGTTGATCGGGGGGATGTTCATATGCGCTGCATCCTTTCGCAAAGGGATTTATATTGATTAAAGATCGGTGTATGTTAACACATTCCTTTCGGCCAACTCAAGATTTCATTGATTTTTTAAGGCGATGCTCGTAGAGTGAATCGGTGGGGCGATATCAGTCACTTACAGGGAAGGCGCTCTTTCTGCTTGCCTTTTTGTGGTTCATCTGGTTTATGAATTTCAGCGTCAGGACGATTTTTTCGCCTATCCTCCCCCTCATCGAGGATGACTTCACCGTTTCCCACGCAAAGGCCGCCAGCCTGTTCTTCTACAATTCGGCAGGGTACAGCGTCTCCCTTTTCCTGTCGGGAATGTTCTCGGGATATGTCGGATACCGGCGTTCGATCACCTTATCCCTCATGATCTCGGCACTAATCTTATTTCTCATTCCTTTTTGCGGCCGGTTTTCCCACCTTGCCCTGCTAGTCCTGGTACTGGGGCTGACAAGCGGCATCTACCTGCCGGCGATCATTCCCCTGGTCACACATTATTATGAGGAAGGGTCATGGGGCAAGGTTATCGCGATACACGATACGGCAGCTTCGATGAGTATATTCGCGGTACCCTTCGTCGCACTCGTTCTTCTGTCCTTCGTGAACTGGCGAGGAATATTCTACATACTGGGCGGGGTGTTCGGGGTCCTGGCCGTTGTTTTTCCGATGTTCTGCAGGGAGGTAAAAATATCGCGGTCCGTACGGAGCCAGCTGCCCGAGATCGTCCGGACCCCCTCCTTATGGCTCATGGCGGCCATATGGACCTTTGCCGCGGGCGCGAACCTAGGTATCTATATTCGTTACGCCCCTCTATCTGACCAAGGAGTTGATGCTTGACATAAGCTATGCCAACGAAATATTCGGATTTTCCCGGATAGGGGGCGTAGCGCTTACTATTGCGATCGGATTCATGATCGACCGCTTCAGCCTCAAGAAAATGATGTTCATCCAGCTTTTGTTGTCGGGTCTCCTGACAGTCCTCATACCCTTGGCCGGTGCGAGATACATAGGCTGGGCGCTTTTTTTTCAGGCCAGCATAGTAATGGGATTTTTCCCGGTAGGGCTTGTAGCGATTTCGCGGATATTCCCGGCCGAGCAACGGGGTCTTGCCACGGGCATTGTGACCACCCTGGGGGTTTTGTGCGGGCTGGGGTTCACCCCCTATCTTCTCGGTCTGTCGGGCGACCTTTTCGGTTTCAGCGCCGGGATCCATCTGCTTGGGATTTGTGTTGTCGCGTCAAGCGGACTGACGCGGTTTTTGCGCCTGGCTTGAGGTGGCACGACAAGTGCCGCGCAGGGGGTGACAACCATTAAAATCGTTGACAAAAACACGGAATTGCGGTAAAAACGTTGTGAAATTTTTTTCAACTGAAAGGAGACCTGTATGAAAGAAGCAGTCATTGTTTCATGTGCTAGAACCGCGATCGGCCAGTTCGGTCAGTCATTGAAGGACGTACCCGTTGTCCAGCTTGGCGGAACCGCCATCAAAGAAGCCATCAAGAGGGCCGGGATCAGACCGTCGAAGAGCAAGGACAAGGAATTCGCGCCTGCTATCTTCGAAGGCAAGACGGACACCGAACTGGAAGCGAAGTATTATGATTACGACAGCGCTCTGAAAGAGGTCGTGATCGATGAAGTTATCATGGGTAATGTTCTTCAGGCGGGACTCGGTCAGAACTCGGGGCGCCAGGCCAGCATTCACGGGGGCGTGCCGAAGGAAACAGCTGCTTATACCATTAATAAGGTATGTTCATCAGGATTAAGGGCGATCATTAACGCCAACCAGTCGATTATGGTCGGAGACAACGAAGTGGTTGTGGCGGGCGGCATGGAGAATATGAGCCAGGCCCCCTTTACGATCCCCGGACTGAGGTGGGGCGCGCGCATGTTCGATACGAAGGCCGTCGACCTTATGGTCCTCGATGGTGTGTGGGAAATCTTCTACGGCTATCATATGGGATTCACCGCCGAGAATATCGCGGCAAAATACGGTATCTCCCGGGAAGAGCAGGACAAGTTCGGACTTTTGAGCCACCAGAGAGCGAGAGCCGCCATCAAGGCAGGCTGGTTCAAGGATGAGATCATTCCCGTAGCCATTCCCCAGAGAAAGGGCAGCCCCATCATTTTCGATACTGACGAAAGACCGATGGACACGACGCTGGAAAAAATGCTTTCCCTGGCACCGGCCTTCAAGAAAGATGGCGGCACCGTCACCGCGGGAAACGCCTCCGGCCTCAACGACGCCGCATCCGCCGTGGTTATGATGTCGCGGGATAAGGCGAAAGAACTCGGCATCAAACCCATGGGCAGGGTAATCTCCTGGGCCAACGGCGGCCTTGACCCGGCTTACATGGGCTTAGGCCCCATCCCGGCCATCAAGAAGGCCCTCAAGAAGGCCAACATGACGATCGATCAGATCGACTGCATTGAGCTCAATGAGGCCTTTGCATCACAGTCCATCGGCTGTATCAGGGAGCTTGGAATCAATATGGATAAGTGCAATATGTTCGGCGGCGGCATCTCACTCGGTCACCCTATCGGCTGCACGGGTGCCCGGCTCGTTACCACCGCGCTTTACCAGATGAAACGGCTCGGTCTGAAGTATGGTCTCGTGTCAATGTGCATCGGCGGCGGCATGGGTCTGGCCGCAATACTCGAATGTGAGGCGTAATGATGGAATTCAAGAACCTTATCGTCGAAAAGAAGGACGGTATTGCGATTTTGAAATTCAACCGGCCGAAGGCCCTGAACGCCCTCAACTCCGAGACGCTCGTTGAGTTGAAGGCAGCCGGTATTGCCCTGAACGCCGACAAGGAGGTCAGGGTGGTTGTGGTGACCGGCGAAGGCAAGGCCTTCGTGGCGGGCGCCGACATCCTTGAGATGAAAGACCTGACGGCACTGGAAGGCATGGCCTTCTCCGCGCGGGGTCATGAGGCATTCGCCACCCTGGAGAACATGGAGAAGCCGGTGATAGCCGCGGTGAACGGATTCGCCCTTGGCGGCGGATTCGAGGTGGCCCTCGCCTGTGATATTATCTATGCTTCCGACAAGGCAAAAGTGGGTTTTCCCGAGACAACGCTGGGCATACACCCCGGATTTGGAGGAACGCAGCGGACAGCAAAACTTGCCGGACTGGCAAAGGCGAAAGAACTTATCTTTACGGGTAAGACGATTGGCGCCGCTGAGGCCTATGAAATGGGTCTCCTCAACAAGGTAGTACCCGATGACCAGCTAATGGCTGAAGTTATGGCCCTTGCCGCGAAGATCTCTGCAAACGGTCCGTTCGCAGTCAGACTGGCCAAGGAATGCGTCAACAAGAGCCTCTCTCTTGATAACAAGGAAGGGCTTAGCCTTGAGGCGAAGGACTTCGGTCTTTGTTTTGCGACGAAGGACCAGAAAGAGGGCATGACGGCATTCGTGGAAAAAAGAAAAGCCACCTTTACGGGTGAATAAAACATATAAGGAGGACACTGTGAAGATAGCGGTTTGTTTGAAACAGGTTCCTGATACCGAAGCAGAAATCAAATGGGATATCCCGAAGGGGACCTTGAGCAGAGATGGAATGGATTCCATCACGAATCCCTTTGACGAGTTCGCGCTTGAAGAGGCATTGCTGACGAAGGAGAATTACGACGGCGAGATCGTGGCCATTTCCATGGGCCCCGAGGGTGCAGCCGACGTATTGAGAAATGCGCTGGCGTTGACGGTTGATGAAGTTGCACTTTGCACTGATGACGCATTCGCCGGATCAGACACTTACTCCACGGCGTATGTCCTTGCGGCTGCGATTAAGAAAGCAGGCGACGTGGACGTAGTTTTTACCGGCAAACAGTCCACCGACGGCAATTCCGGTGTGGTCGCGGCAGAGCTTGCCGCAGTTCTTGGTTTCGCCCCGCTTACATACGTTTCGAAGGTCCGGTCCATCGACGCCGCAGGCAAAAAGATCGTTGTGGAAAGGGCTATTGAAGGCGGTACCGAAGTTATTGAAGCAAAGCTTCCGGCCGTTGTCTCCGTTATCAAGGGTATTAATGAGCCCAGGTTGCCCAACCTCATGGGAATCAGGAAAGCATCCAAGATAGAAATCCCGAAATGGAGTGCAGGTGACCTCGGTGTGGACGCCGGCAAGGTAGGAGCGGCAGGCGCCAGCACAAAAGTGGTCGAGATCGCCGTACCGCCTCCGCGCGGCGCGGGCGAGATCCTCAAAGGCGAGATCGAAGAAATTGCCAATACGATCACCGACAAGCTCATTGACTTGAAAGTTATAAAATAACTTGGAGGAGGGAAAATACAATGGCTAACGATGTTTGGGTTTACATAGAACATAAAGACGGTGTTATTACACCGATGTCTTTTGAGCTTCTTGGCATAGGCAAACAGCTGGCCGATGGCTTCGGTTCCAGTGTGTGTGCCTTCGTGATCGGCGACAAGGTCGACGACCTCGCGAAAGAAGCCGGCGCCTTCGGAGCAACGAAGGTTTATGCAGTCGAAGGTGAAGTTTTCAAGGGTTTCAGGGGCGAAGCATACGCTAAAGCCGCAGCTTTTCTTCTCGAGAAATATAAACCCGAAATCGCCCTGTTCAGGGCGACGAGCATGGGTACCGATGTCGCAGCGGCAGCAGCGGCACAGCTCGGTTTCGGTCTGTGTACTGACACCATCGGGCTCGCCGTGGACGGCGGCAAAGTCAAGATGACGCGGGCAGCTTTCGGCGGCAACTACTCAGTTTCCGTTGTAAATGAAAAGGCGGCCCCCCAGATCGCGACGGTAAGGCCGAAGGCCTTCGCAATGGGCGAAAAAGATGCCTCCAAGAGTGCCGAGGTGGTAAAAGAGTCCTTTGCCCTCGCGGATGCCGATCTTGCAACCAAGGTAGTTGAGTTCATCAAGTCAGCTACAGCAGTCAACCTCGTCGAGGCCGACATCATCGTTTCCGGCGGCCGCGGACTGGGAAGCGACGCGGGTTTTGCCATGCTGCAGGAACTGGCTGACCTCCTCGGCGGCGCAGTGGGCGCATCCCGTGCCGCTGTCGACTCCGAATGGATCCCCTACGAGCATCAGGTGGGACAGACGGGTAAGACCGTAAAACCGAAAATCTACATCGCCTGCGGTATCTCTGGTGCCATCCAGCACCTCGCCGGCATGAGAACATCCGATTGTATCGTTGCCATCAATAAAGATCCCGATGCACCTATCTTCAAGGCCGCATCCTTCGGTATCGTAGGCGACTACAAAGAGATCGTTCCCAAGATGATAGAGAAGTTCAAAAGCAAACTGAGCAGGTAACCGGAGTACAGCAATTTCGAAGGGGAGAGCCGCAAAGGTTCTCCCCTTTTCTTTAGAAGCAGCAATTCCCGAAATAAGGTCCAGGTCAGTTTGTCGTTCTCTATCGTCAGCCTCTATTAGTTATGAGACTTCCATGCTTATTATTCATTTGCTCTTGACGAGATTTTCTAATAGAATAGCGCCATGGAATGTCTGGATTTAAAGGGCAAAACCTGCCCGGTACCGGTGATCGAAACGAAGAAATTCCTTGAGGGCAGGACGGTCGATGAGATCGAGGTTGTCGTCGATGATCCCACGGCCAGTGAGAATGTACGACGCTTTCTGGGATCGAAGGGCTATTCCACGACAGTCTTCCAGGACGGTAATATCTACCGCGTGGAAGGCTGCCGGGAAAAGGCGTTGACCGCTGAGCAGGCACAGACGAAGAGATCGCTGGTCTTCATCGACGGTGAAACCATGGGGAGAGGCAGCGATGACCTCGGAAAAATCCTGATGAGATCCTTTCTGAACACTATCAAGGAACTGGAAACACTCCCCTGGAGAATGGTTTTTATCAATGCGGGAGTGAAACTTGTAGTATCAGAGTCGGAATATATCAAGATCCTGAAGGAAATAGAAGATTTGGGTGTCGATATCATCGTATGCGGCACCTGTCTCGATTATTTTCACCTCAAGGAAAAAGTCGATGTCGGCAGGATCAGCAATATGTTCGAGATCGTGACCTCGTTCAACGAAGCCACGAACGTGATCAGGCCGTAGCTGGTGCATCCCCGGGGTAAAACCATTAATGATCTATCTGGATAACGCGGCAACTTCATTTCCGAAACCCCCAGAAACCCTGGATTGTCTCACAAACTTCGTAACAAATATTGGAGGCAATCCCGGCAGAAGCGGCCACACATTATCGCTGGAGGCCGCCCGGATCATCTTTGAAGCCCGTGAAAAACTAACCGCGTTCATCGGAATGAGGGAATCCGAACGCCTGATCTTCACGCAGAATGGGACGGAATCCCTCAATATGGCATTGCTCGGTCTCCTTAAGGAAAATGATCACGTCGTAACGACAACGATGGAACACAATTCCGTCATGAGGCCCCTTGAGTTTTTGCGCACCAGCCGCGGAATCTCATATACCGCCGTACCATGTTCGCGGGAGGGATTTCTCGATCTCGACGACCTTCGCCCGGCCATGAAAGGGAACACCAGGGCGGTCATTATAAATCACGGGTCCAATGTAACCGGTGCAGTGCAGTCTCTTGAAGGCATAAGGGAGGTGGTCGGCGACACGCTCGTTATCCTGGATGCCTGCCAGACGATGGGGTCGCTGCCCGTCGATATGGAGAAACTGAAGGCGGATATCCTGTGTTTTTCGGGCCATAAATCGCTCTTTTCAGTCCAGGGAGTCGGTGCTCTTTACGTGAGACCGGGAATTAGCCTGACACCTCTGAAATTCGGGGGAACGGGCAGCAAATCGGAATCAGTGGCACACCCCTCGTTCCTGCCGGACAGGTACGAGTGCGGGACGCCAAATACTCCGGGAATTGCGTCCCTTCTCGGCGGCCTTACGTTCATTGCGCGTGAGGGCCTGTCTGTCATCGTCGAGAGGAAGCAGGCACTGAGGCGCATCCTTCTTGAGGGTTTGCGTTCCGTTGAGGGTACGATCGTTTATGGTCATGAAGGGAAGGGTGCCCGCACATATCTTCCCATCGTTGCCTTCAACATCGAAGGCAAGCTTCCTTCGGAAGTAGGATATGAATTGAACAAAAGGTCGATCTTTGTTCGGGTGGGACTCCACTGTTCGCCTGTGGCGCATCGGACTCTCGGCACATTTCCGAAGGGGACGCTTCGGGTATCGCCCGGATATTTTACCGGGGAAGATGACCTGAAAGCATTTGTCGAGGCGATCAGAGAAATTGCAGAAAAATAGCGTCTTCCTTTTATTCCATACGATTCACGATGTGCTGCGGGCGGAAAAGATAATGAAGGAGCGCGGCGCGGCATACGAGCTGGTGCCGGTACCGAGAAATCTCAGCTCTGACTGTGGAATGGCCATCAGACTCGACGATGACCCGAAAGATATAGGGCAGTACCTGGGCGACATCGAAATCGCCGGCAGTTTCTCTTTCGATGGGACTAGTGTCATGTCACGTATCT
>DIFE01000100.1 GCA_002418985.1 Deltaproteobacteria bacterium UBA5756 | reverse complement strand
CAAAGCAGTCCGAGAAATGAATTATTTTCGACAGCAGTGACCCATTACCCATTACCCGTCTCTCTACTTTTCCCTTCTTATCGGCTGGGCCACGAAGTGTTTTATTGTCACCGGTTCCCCGTCTTTTTGGCATAATTTGACGTTATCGACTACTCCGCCATCGGATACGGTAAAGCGTTCCTGTTGGCGCATGTACTCCGCCCATGACTGCACGATGAAGGATTCAATGAATCGATTTGATATGTTTGCTTCCCTGTAAAGATTCCATCGAAAGGCTCCGTCACGCAGCCTGATCGTCTTTAGGGAACGCATGGCGGCAAGGAATTGTTCAAGATGGTCGGGATCAATAGAATATTCGGCCACGACGAGGATGGGTCCTTCATGCATGTCGGGTTCCACCTGCCCCGGGAACTGCGGCCAGTATTCCGATGGTGTGAGATCAACTCCGTGCGGCTCGGACAGTCGTCTATGCGACGTGACAATAAGACCGACCGCGGTCGACAGTGACGTGAACACGAGGGTTTCCGTGATCCCGAACCATGATGCCAGGGAACCCCAGAGTGCACTGCCTATAGCAAAGGGACCAAAGAAAACGAGCATGAACACGGACATTACGCGGCCCCTTACCCAGGAAGGGACAATGGACAGTATCGCCGTATTGTAACTGGAGATGAGGGCGAGCCACGCAATACCTCCGCACAGGAGAGCAGGCGCGGTGAGGTAGAATGTTCCGGAAAATGAAAGGACCCCTATTGCCGCCGCGAAGAGAAGCGTGGACAGATTCGCCAGTAGTTTGAATTTCAGTACCTGGCCGGCCTTTGGAAGGAGAATCGCTCCCAGGAGCCCGCCTATGCCGAAGAAACAGAGGAGCAAACCAAATCCTGAAGGGCTGAGGTTCAGTCGAACGCGAGCTATGATGGGCAGGAAGGTCCAGAGCGAACTGCCAAAAAACGAGAAGACCGCCATCCGGATCAGCACTGTCTTCACCTGGGGCACGTTCCTGACGTATCGAACACCCGTCCCGATTGCCCCGAAGAAACGTTCCGCCGGCAGCGTTTGCTCTCGGGATATGTACTTCCAGCTCAGAAGCACAAGTATCACTCCGGTGAATGACAGGGCGTTGACGAAAAAGACCGAAGCGGGGCCCAGGAGGGCAAGTAAGAGACCTCCAAGGACAGGACCCGCCACACGGGCAATGTTAAAAGCAACAGAGCCGAGAGTAACGGCGGATTGCAGGTGCTCGCGGGAGATCAGTTCCGGGATGACCGACTGCCAGGTGGGCGCATTGACCGCAGCGGCAATGCCAAGAACGAAAGTCAGGAAGAGAATCGTAACGGGTGTAATTAGTCCGGCAAGGGTGAGAATTCCGAGGGCGGCGGCCGCAAGGAGCATGACACATTGCGCGGCGACAAGCAATTTCCGCCTGTCGACGATATCGGCGAGAGCCCCGGCGGGAAGGGCCATCATGAAAAAGGGCAATGTCATCGATGTCTGCAGCATCGCCACCATGAACGGCGAGACGGTCATCGATGTCATGAGCCAGGCGGTACCCGTTTCATGCATCCACGACCCTACGAGAGAGGCTATGTTCGCAATCCACAGTACCCTGAAAAAAGGTTCCCGGAGAGCGCTCCAGGTGCTCTTCTGTTTGTGAGTGGTCTCTGTCATAGAAAACGCCGGGCGTTATTGCGGGTGCCCCGATCAATGAGGCTGTTTTGCACGCCTCCCGATGGTAGTGTAACAGATATTATCTGCCCCGGGCTGTCTTTTTCCGATTCCTTAAAAGTAAAACTTCAGGATCGGCAGAGCCTTGGAGGAATTGAACTCTTCCTTGCTGATCTTTGCGTCACGATTGAAATCAAAGTTGTCACGCCTCTGGATGGCTGCCCTGAAAAATTCGTCGGCGTTGACAACCCCGTCGTTGTTCTTGTCCATGAACTTGAACTCCTTTGCCGCCTCGGGGTGGCCTTTCGCGGCAAATTCGCTTGCGTCGATAACGCCGTCCTTGTTGGTGTCGTATTCCCTGAATTTTGATTGGACCGCAGATTTGTATTCTTCTTCTGTGATTGCTCCATCCTTGTTGGTGTCGGCTTTGTCAAAGGCGTTCGAATCCGCGTAGACGTTCCACGTCAGAAACAGTACCGCAAGGAACGAGAATATCAATAGTATGGCCTTCTTCATCCAGTCCTCCCTGACTAGAATGAAATTAACCCGTCATGGCACAAAAATGCAAAGGAAAAAAGAACTACTACGGGTGATGGGTGATGGGCCATGGGTTATGGGATACACCGCACTGCTGTCCAAAATAATCCACTTTTAGGACTGCCTTCTTTATAAGACAATGGTTTAAGATAGGTAAATCCCGCATTTTTAAACCAGGTTGCCCTATCTCGTTCAGTCCGTTACTCCAGCTTTACTCTATCCGTCATTCCGGCGCAGGCCGGAAGGAAGGAAAAACTCTCATACAACAGGAAGCATGCGTATATAAAACACCCATGCTGTGTTTAAAAAGGACAGCTGGATGTCCCTTCGCATGGTGATTCCTTATCCATAGTATCTCCTGGGTTCCGGCCTTCGCCGGAATGACGGAGTGGGAAGGGGGCGGAATGACGGAGTGGGAAGGGGGCGGAATGACGGAGGCTCCGGAGAAAGGTTGACCTTTGCATTATTTTGGACAGATGTGGGATGCACCGACTTAACAAACTCGACGCTATTGTCGTACCGGATCCCTTGCATCGACACATTTTGCGTGGATGGGAGAGATAACGCCTCCCATTATAATGAGAAACTACCGCAATATCTGTTGGTTAAAGGGGCCACCCTGAAGTGGCATGGCACTTGCTCTAGGAAATGCAAAATAAATTGGGAGGATGCGATGAAGAAAATTGTTCTGATGATGTTGTTGGGAGTAGCGAGCTTCATGTTGTTGGTTCCGTCGATCGGTTATTCGAATCCTTCCTGGAAGCGCGGTCCACAGAGAACGGAATATGTCGTGGTTCGCGACCACGGTCCCCGTTATTATAGGCCCGCCCCGGTCCGCTATCACCAGGAGAGAGTCCGCTACGTGGAGCGCCGCGAGGAAGATAGAAGCGGCCAGGTAGCTGTGGCAGCCATCGGCGGCATCGTCATCGGCACGCTTCTGGGAACGGTTATCACACAAGGAAGATAAAGATAAGAACAGGGATTAGGGATCAGAATTCGAAAGGAGCACCGCCCGGTCCCGTTCCCTAATCCTCTTCTTATTTCCGGTTCCTTTTCCTTTCTTCTTTTCCTGATCCCTAGTCCCTAATCCCTGTTCTTTTTTCCTTCATTTCTCTCGATGAATATCTCACAATAGTATGGTATTATTACACGCAAAAAAACCAGGAGAAAGAGGGCGGCGTGGAAAGCAAAGTGATTGATGAGATAAGATCGATCGTCGGAAAAGAGAATGTGATGGATTCGATGGAGGAGCGGCAGTGTTATTCATACGATGCGAGGACCGACGGGATCGTCCCGGACCTCATCGTATTCCCTTCTTCCGCGGTGGAGGTTTCCGGCATACTCAAACTGGCCAACCGCCATGGTTTTCCCGTTATCCCGAGGGGGCAGGGCACAGGCTTGACAGGCGGGGCGATACCGGTGGTTGAAGGTGTCGTCCTGGTATTTACCAGAATGGACCGCATCCTTGAGTTGGATACGGAAAACCTCATAGCCGTCGTCGAGCCTGGCGTCATTACCTTCAATCTTCAGCAGGAGGCAGCCAAATATGGCCTTTTCTACCCGCCCGACCCCGCTTCATACAAATATTCAAGCATTGGCGGCAATGTCGCGGAATGCGCCGGGGGGCCTAATTCACTCAAGTACGGAGTGACGCGGGATTACGTGATAGGTCTTGAAGTGGTATTGCCGACCGGCGCGATCCTCAACACCGGGGTCCGGACGATGAAGGGGGTTGTCGGATACGACCTTACGCGGCTCTTCGTCGGAAGTGAAGGCACCCTGGGCGTTGTTACGAAGATTACGGTGAAACTTGTTCCTCTTCCCGAGGCAAAGGCCACCATTCTTGCCCTTTTCACCGAAGTGGAGGAGGCGGCCCGGGCCGTGTCGGCGATCATTGCGGCCAAGATCATTCCGTCCACGATAGAGTTCATGGACAGGGCGTCAATACGCTGCAGCGAAAAGGCCTCTCCGATGGGGATACCCGAGGAGATAGGAGGACTGCTTCTCATAGAGGTGGATGGCAACGAGGAGGCGGTGGCACCTCAGGTTGAAAAGGTGAAAAAGATCCTTACCGGTCAGAGGGCCGCACGGTGTGACGTGACCCGTGACCCGGCGGAGGCGGAGAAACTCTGGCAGGCGCGGCGCGTTCTTTCCCAGGCGACCTACAACCTGAACCCCGTGAAGATAGCGGAAGACGTTGTGGTCCCCCGTTCTCACATTCCCACGTTGATACGCAGCCTGGAGGCCCTGGAGAAAAAGTATGGAATCCCCATTTTAAGCTTCGGGCATGCCGGTGACGGCAATTTTCATGTGAGCATCATGATAAAGGACACGGTTGAAGACCGCCACAAAGCAGAAGAGGCGGTCAAGGATATCTTTGCCGAAACCGTTCGCCTCGGTGGAACACTGTCGGGAGAGCACGGCATTGGAACATCCAAGGCGCCCTATCTTGACATGGAACTCTCGCCGGACGTGATTGCGACAATGAAGTCCATAAAGACCCTCTTCGACCCGAACAACATCCTGAACCCGGGGAAGATTTTTAAATGAGGCGGGTGATGGGTCATGGGTGATAGGTGATAGGAATAAATTCTTTCCATCTTTCCCCATCACCCATCTTCTCTATACCGATTTTTCCCAGCCCTGGCCGAAGTCGGCGAGCGGTCTTATTGCAGTCACTTCAAAAGTGACGGCCGCAGAATTCCATCAAGCTTTTTGCCATACCATCCTCCTCATTGTCTTCGATATCATCTGGATTATTATAGCAGAAGCGACGGAGTAAAAAACGGTTTAGGTTTGTCGGATCCCTGATCCCTGTTCTTCTTAATCTTCGTCCGCCTCGGGGAGGACTTCGGTTATCTGACGATATTCGCTCATGACCTTTCTGGTGAAGGAGGTCGTTTTGGCCGTTTCCTGAGTCGCGGGTTTTTTGACTTTTCCGGGCCCGGCATTATAGGCGTGGAGGGCGGAAACCATGTTCTCGAACATCGCGTGAAGTTTTGAAAGATAGCTTACGCCGATCTTGATATTTTTTTCAGGTTCGTGAAGGCACTTCGCGCCTTTGACTTCAACGCCTGACTCGCGGGCTATTATTTTTGCGGAAGAGGGTTTGATCTGCATGAGGCCCCGGGCGCCCCGTCTGGAGACCGCCTCGTTCTTGAAATTGCTTTCGACCTTCATGATGGCCAGGACGAGACGGTAGTCAAGGTCGTACTTTCTTGATTCTTCATAAACGCTGTTGGCGATGACCTTAATTCTGTCTTCCGGGATACCGGGCTTGCGTTCCTTGAGAAAGATGACTGTTTTCTCCACGATCTCCGTTTTGTCGGCCCCTTCATCTTCCAGTATCAGTCCTGTGGAAGAGAAGGTCGTGGTCGCGAAAATGCTTGCCGCGAAGAGTATCGTTATGAGAATGATATAGAATCGATTGCTATGACGCATTGTATTACATAGCCTATCTTAAATGATGATGTCAACCCTTTTATAGGGTACGTAACATATAAGCCATTGAAATAATGGATAAAGAGACGCAAAATATAAGCGCCTGTCATTGGGGCCGTTTTGAAGGCCTGATACCCATCCCGAGTTTGACATACATCTATCCATTTGTTACAGATGTAACATGAAAAACGGGCTGCCGTTCAAAGCTGACCTTGCGACCACTGCGATGGGGATTCTCCCCCATGAAGACGTCGATCAGGCCCTGGAGCTCGCTTTTTCCCTCGATATCCCCTTCTGGCCGCAGCTTCCCCGGCTATCCTTTTTTGAAGACATGTACGTGCAGGCACTGCAGAAATTCCCGGGTGCCGTCCTCGACGAAAGGGCGGGCAGGATATATATCGACACTCAGCGGTTCTACAATGAGCTGGAGGTTTTCTTCGCCCACGAGGAGGACTTGTGCTGGTTTGCCCTTTCCGACAGCGATTCGCTCGTTTACCGGCGCTTTCTGGAGCGGGACCTCGCCCCGTATATAGCGGTCCACGGGCAGGTCATAAGCCCGGTGAGCCTTGCGTTAAAAATTGTAGATGAGAATGGAATACCGATAGTTTATAATGATGACATACGGGCCGTTGCGTTCTTGTTTATCCGGAACAGGGTCAATCAACAGTACCGGGAGCTTGCTGCCAGGAATAAGCGTGCTTTCGTGTGGATCGATGACCCGGGTCTGGAGTTTATCTTCAACGCCATGAGCGGCTATGACCACATTAAGGCTAGGGATGAATTGCATGAGTTCTATGAAGGCGTCGAGGGGCCCCGGGGCCTCCACCTGTGCGGAAACCCGGATTGGGATTTTCTGCTTTCTCTTAACATTGATATCATTTCATTGAATGCATACGGATTTGGTGATATTTTCGTTAAGTATGACAGGGTGAAGGATTTCATTAAAAACGGCGGCACCGTAAGCTGGGGTATCGTACCTACGTATGAGGAAGAATTGGCCAGGGAAGATGCCGGAACGACGGCGGACAGGCTGGAAACGATGTGGAAGCCCCTGACCGGGACGGGCATTGCCGCAGCGGAGATTGCAGCGAGGAGTTTGCTCGCACCCGCAACGTGCAACCTTCTTAACCCCGACCGGACACTGACGGTGGAAAGGGCTTTTCGTCACCTTGCCGAGCTGTCCGGCCTCCTTAAGGAAAGGTACATTTCATGAAGACGATCCATATCGTTTGCAAGCGCGAGAAAAGGGATGCGCTGGAGATTGCCGGCGAGATCCTGAAGCAATTCGGGGAAAGGAGCACTATCCTGGTGGAGGAAGAGGCCGCCGCCCGGATCGGGTATGGCGCAACCTTTGAGATGGAGCATGTCGGGGAAGGAGCGGACCTCATAGTCGTGCTCGGGGGAGACGGCACTCTGCTGTCTGTTTCGCGTCATGGCAAAGGGGCTGAGGTTCCCATCATGGGTGTCAACCTCGGGAGTCTGGGTTTCCTGACGGAGACCCCCATCGAGGAATTTGCCGCAACCCTCGAAAATGTCCTGAATGGAGATTTCAGCATTTCGAAACGGATCATGCTCGATGTCGGGGTCAAACGCGAAGGCGAACCGATTTTCGATATTACCATTCTCAATGATGCGGTCATTACCAAGGATGCCCTTGCAAGGATCATCGACATCGAAACCTACGTAAACGAGGAATATCTGACGACATACAAGGCGGACGGGCTCATCGTATCGACCCCCACCGGATCGACAGGTTATTCCATGGCGGCCGGCGGGCCGCTCATCTATCCGTCCCTGACAAACCTGATTGTCACGCCTATCTGCCCTCACACCCTGACGAACCGCCCCATTATCCTGCCTGAATCCGTCGTGATCAAGGCGGTCCTTAAATCCATGGACGAAAAGGTCATCCTGACCCTTGACGGGCAGGTTGGTTTTCCACTGGAATATGCCGACGTGGTTACGGTCAGGAAGTCGAATCATGCGGTACACCTCGTCAAGTCTTCATCGCGGGGCTATTTCGAGATACTCAGAACAAAGCTGAAATGGGGCGAACGATAGAGGGATGCTGACGTATCTGGGAGTCAAAGGTTTTGCCATTATCGACGAGCTCAGAATTGAGTTTGGAGAGGGTTTTAATGTCATAACCGGCGAAACCGGAGCAGGCAAGTCCATCGTCATCAATGCCCTGGCTACGCTGATGAATGCGAAAGCGGCGCCGGACGCGGTAAGGACGAGTTCCGCTCAGGCGGAAGTAGTGGGGCATTTTGCAAGCGGCGATGACGAATATATTCTGAAAAGGGTTATCGGGAATTCCGGCAGGTCACGGGCGTTTTTGAACGAGGAACCGATTACCCTTGCCAGGATGGAGACCCTGGGAAGCACGTTGATAAGCGTTTACGGACAGAACGAATTCCAGCACCTGTTGGATAAGGAAAATTATACAACGATCGTGGACGACCTTCTTTCTCTTGATGAAGAAAGGCAGAAGCTCGCCGGGATAGTTGATGAGCTGAAGAAGGTGAACGGTGAACTGGCCGCCGGAAAGAGGGAGGCGGAAGGCAAGGAACGTGAAATAGAACTCCTTGATTTCCAGATAAACGAGATCGATAAGGCGAAAATCACAGAGGCCGAAGAGGAGACCATCCGCGAGAGATTGAAAGTCCTCAAGGGTGCTGAAAAGATCCGGATCGTTTTGGACGAGATGACGGAAGGCTTTCAGGGATCGGAAGGATCGGTCCAGACCTCTCTCAAGACATATACCGGCATGCTCAAGACCCTCGGTCCCATTGATACCCTGGATGCCCTCAAGAAAAGGGTTGAGAACATATCCTATGAGGTCGAGGACCTTCTTTTGGAGATGCATGGTTTCGGGAAGACCCTATTCTTCGACGAAGAGGAAATGCTCAGGCTGGAGGAGAGGCTCTCCGAGATCTTCAGGCTCAAGGAGAAATATGGCAATACCTGCGAACAGATCGAGGTATTCCGCCGGAGAGCGCAGGAAAGGCTCCTCTACCTGAAGGGGATTACCGGGAATATCGATGCCCTCGAGAAGACCGGAAAAAGTCTGGCTGAGGAAGTAGAGCAGATGGCGAGCAGTCTTTCAGAGAGGCGCAAAAAGGGAACACCCGGTATCGAAAAAGCCATCATAGAAGAACTGGGGTTTCTTTCCATGAACGGACTTCAGTTCAAAGTACTCGTTACGGACAGGGGCCATGTCGATCGCGACGGCCGGGACGACATAGAGCTTTTGATATCCACGAATCCGGGCGAACCATTGAAACCCTTGAGAAAGATAGCCTCCGGTGGTGAGCTGTCGAGAATCATGCTTGCAATCAAGAAGGTCGTCGGAGGTGAGGAGGAAAAAGCCCTGATCTTCGACGAGGTGGACGCCGGGATCGGCGGGCGTGTCGCAGACATGGTCGGAAAGAGACTCAAAGACCTCTCTGGAATGCACCAGGTTCTCTGCATCACCCATCTTCCCCAGATAGCGGCCTACGGAGACAGGCACTTTCTTGTAGAGAAGCAGGTGATAGACGGCCGGACCAAAACCGCCATACGGGAACTTACGGGGGAAGAACGGGTGCAGGAGCTTGCAAGAATGCTCGGAGGCGCCACCATCACAGATACAACAATCAAAAGAGCCCGGGAGATGCTTCAACCATGATCAGGAAAGCAAGAGTGGAAGACGTCAGAAAGATACACCAGTTGATAAACCAGGCTGCCGCACAGGGCGAGATGCTGCCGAGATCCCTGGGGGAGCTCTATGATAACCTCCGGGACTATTTTGTCTATATCCGGGACGGAAACATAGCCGGAACCGGCGCCTTGCATATATGCTGGGAAAACCTGGCGGAGGTCCGTTCGCTCTGCGTCGCCGATTCCGTCCGCGGGGGAGGCATAGGAAGATCTCTCGTTGAGGCATGCGTGGAAGAGGCGAGGACGTACGATATCGGCAAGCTCTTCCTCCTGACGTACCAGGTTGAGTTCTTCAAGAAATGTGGTTTTACCATAACCGACAAAAAAGTTTTCCCTCAGAAGATCTGGTCGGACTGCATCAAGTGCGCCAAATTCCCCGAATGTGACGAAACCGCGATGATAAGGGAAATCGGAAAGACTACCTGAACCACGTGAGCGCCAGAAAGACCTCGAATGTCATTCTGCTATCGTTCTTCGCCATCCCGTTCCCTTTCCGGCTTGATACAATCTTGCTAAACGTATATAATTGACATCATTGTAGGGGTTTGCATGAGATTTGAAAAGAGGTGAATCCGGTGAGGCACAAGGGTCTGGAATCATTGCAACACACTATCAAAGCATTCATCAGAAGGGGCGAAAGTTATTATATAGCCGAATGTCTGGAACTAGCCGTGGTTACGCAGGGAAAAACCCTTGATGAGACCGTCGGCAATCTCAGGGAAGCCGTGTCTCTCCACCTGGAGGGCGAAGATTTGCAGGAACTCGGTTTGGCCCCCAACCCGACGTTGATCATTACCATGGAAGTTGAACCACTGGCCGATGTCGCCTAAGCCCAAACACCTCTCCGGGAAGGATGTCATCTCTATCCTCTCACACTTTGGTTTTGTGGTGTATTCCCAGAGGGGTAGTCATGCGAAGCTGCGCAGGATCAGCCCGACCGGAGAAGAAGAGACGCTTACAATACCGGTGCATGACGAGCTCGACGTTGGCACACAACGAGCAATAATGAGACAGGCCGGCAGGCACATACCTAAAGAGTTATTACAGCCCTATTTTTATAGCGAGTAGATACCCAAAAAATACCCCTGTGAAGGTGATGCGGAATGAACTATAACAGTCGAATGAAAACGATCCTCGACAAATTCTCGGGCCGCTTCGACGACTATGAGCTTTTTTACCTTAACGAGAAAGAAAAAAAGATCGAAGCTAGGGACGGCGAGATCTGTGCCGCGGAGTTCAAGGAAGAGGAAGGCTACGCACTGCGGGCGATAAAGGACGCTCGACCTGTTTTCGCGTATACATATGATCGGGAAGACCCTGCCGCCAGGCTCGTCGCCACTGCGCAGACTTTGTTGCCCGTCATGGAACAGGATAAAGACAGCCTCTTTGCAGAACCCCATGCAGGATACCCCGCTTCCAGCCTTTACGATGGACCGGGGCTCGCTGTCAGCGATGAGGACAAAAAATCGATGCTCATCACAATGGAGAAGGCGATCAGGGAGTACGACGGCCGGATAACAGCTGTCAGGAACTGCGAATTCCAGGCAGTGGAGCTTGAAGCAGCACTGGGCAATTCGAATGGCATAGCCGTGGGAGGAAGGAAAACCCTTTTCGTTTATTCCGCGATGGCAGTAGCGCGGCAGAACGATGACGAAGTTTCTTGGTATGACTGGCGCTGGGCGCACGACCTGGCGGGTGTTGACGGAAAGCA
>DIFE01000098.1 GCA_002418985.1 Deltaproteobacteria bacterium UBA5756 | reverse complement strand
AAAGATGTGTATGACATCCCCTCCGCCGGCTGAGAAAGAAAGTGGAGAAACTTGACAGGAAAAAGCTTTATGTCACCTACTGTGAGGTTGGAACGAGATCTTACGCGGGCCACCGCATCCTGGCGCAGAAAGGGTTCAGATCAAAGAACCTCAGCGGAGTATACAAAACCTATCTCGCCACAGTGAATAAGGTCTGACGTGATGTATTTCCGGGTTTTAGAGACCTTAAGCCCTTGACTTTTTAGCATCTCTATCGCACCATTAACCGATGCCAGCCTCGAGGACATTGTCGACAGGTGCAGTCCTTCATCTTTCCTGCCTGTTGATCTGCATAATTGCGACGGCCGTTCTTCCCGTATCGGCAGAGGACCTGCGGAGGGTTCTCGTGACCCTTATTGATGAAAAAGGCAGGGAGCTCTGCCGCTTTGAGGCCGAGACGGCCATAACACCGGAGCAACAGGCCCGGGGGCTGATGCTCAGAACATCGATGCGGCGCCGTACAGGGATGCTTTTCATCAATGACCGGGACGACATGCATTACTTCTGGATGAAGAACACCTATATTCCCCTGGACATGATATTCATAAACGGGCGTTATGAGGTGGTTCATGTTCACAGGAGAGCCCGCCCCCGCGACGAAACACAGATCAGTTCCCGCTATCCGGCACGGTACATCCTGGAAGTGAATGCGGGTGAGGCGAAAGAATGCTTCATCGCCCCGGGCGTCAAGGCACGATTCGATAGAATGGCCGCCGATCACTAGGGGGTCCGGCGATGTTTTTCCACAGCAATTGTGGATTTCCTGTTGATAAGTTGTTGAAATACGGTCCTAAGTAGATGATGCCAAAAGATTTTGCTCTGATTGCCTCATGGTAGTGCAAGGTTAAAACAGAAGTGATTTCAACAACTATAGAAACCGTTTACCACTGCCATTCCATTTGGCAATGAAAGGTTTTTTATAGGTCCTATAGGACGTATATGACTTATAGGACCTATGGAAACAGCAAAAACCGGCCGTCGGTTTGCCCGGGCGCCGTCCCGCGATTTCCGCCTTCGGGAAGCGAAGACAAAACTATTGACATACGACGCCTAAGCGGGTAAAATCTTTGTCTTTAAAGGAAATCCAAGGACGCAAGCAAGGTCAGGAGGTCAAAAATGGCAAGGATCTGTGAGATCTGTGGAAAAGGAAAACAAATTGGTAATAACGTCAGTCATGCCAATAACAAGAGCAAAAGGGAATGGCTGCCGAACTTGCAGGCCGTCCGTATTGTGAAAGATGGAGAAACCCGCAAGGCAAGAGTCTGTGCGAAGTGTATCAAGAAGGGAAATTTTCAGAAAGCGGTATAGTGAAGACAGGTAATAGGTAATAGGTCATGGGTAATAGGTAATTTTCCTTTCCCATCACCCATTACCTATCACCCATTACCCGCCTTTAAGTCATACTCCTCATGCGGTCCACGGACCGTACTCCTTTTATCTTCTGGATCGACTTCATCACCTTTTGCAGTTGTGACATGTGTTCTATCTCAACCTCGTATATGCCTGCCGCAGACCTGTCGGGATACGTCATCGCCTGGGCGCTCAGGATGTTTACCTTGTTGGCCGCTATGACGCTCGAGATATCGGAAAGGAGACCTTTGCGGTCATTCCCCGTGACCTTGAATCTGACGGGAAAGGTATAGTCCTTGCTGAGCTGCCATGTGACCTCCACCTTGCGCTGCTCGTCGTACGTGTGGACGTTCGGGCAGTCCTCGACGTGGATGGTCAGGCCGCGCCCGCGGGTGATGAAACCGATGATATTATCGCCGGGGATGGGGTTGCAGCATCGCGCAAAGCGTATGACGAGCCCATCGATACCCTTGATCTTGATCGCGTTGTCGCGGGCCCCTTTTTTCAATGAGTTGATGATGGTCTTGATCTTCCCTGCAGGTTTTTCCGTCTCGGGGATGATCTTGTGGAGGATCTGCAGCGGGGTATAGAGTCCATAACCCACGCTGGCAAAGAGGTCGTCGACGGTCTCAAGGCTGAAATCCTTGGCGAGGGGCAAAAGGTCACCGCTCTTGAGCAGCCGGGAAAAACTCATGTCATGTTTTGAGAGCTCCTTGTCGAGGAGGTTGCGGCCAAGCTCGATGCTCTTTTCCCGCTGTTCCGTTTTGATCCATTGCCTGATCTTTGTCTTTGCCTTGGATGTGGAGACAAAACTCAGCCAATCCTTGCTTGGCTTGTGGGTGGGGCTCGTCATGATCTCGACGGTGTCGCCGCTCTTCAGGGTGTAGCGAAGCGGTACGAGTCTGCCGTTCACCTTGGCGCCGATGCACCGGTGGCCCAATTCGGAATGGATGGCATAGGCGAAATCGACAGGGGTAGCCCCCTTGGGAAGCTCCCGGACATCACCGTTGGGCGTAAAAACATATACTTCGTCAGGAAACAGGTCGATCTTGAAGATCTCCATGAACTCTTTGTTGTCCTTGAGTTCCTGCTGCCATTCGATGATCCTGCGCAGCCAGGCGAAGATCTTGTCTTCCTTCGGATTGAAAACCTTTCCTTCCTTGTACTTCCAGTGGGCCGCGATACCTTCTTCCGCCAGGCGATGCATCTCCTTCGTCCTGATCTGTATCTCTATCTTCTCGCCGTGCGGCCCGATGATTTTCGTATGCAGGGACTGGTACATGTTGGCCTTCGGCAGTGCGATATAATCCCCGAACTTGCCCGGTATCGGTTTGTAGGCGGCATGGATGATGCCCAGCGCCTCGTAGCACTCCTTGATCGTGTCGACGACGACCCTGAAGGCGATGATATCGTAGATGTCGTCTATGTTGAGTCCCTCGAGGCTCATCTTGCGGTAAATGCTGTAGAGGTGTTTCGCCCTTCCGAAGATGTCGGCCCGGACGTGGAATTCATCGAGTTTTTGTCGCAGGAGCCCGATGACCTCATTGATATAGGCCTCGCGCTCTTTCTTTTTCTGGGCGATGTTTTCAGCGATGAGCTTGTATTCCGTGGGCTTTAAGTATTTGAAAGCCGCGTCTTCCAGTTCGGCCCTCAGCCATTCTATGCCGAGCCTGTGTGCCAGCGGTGCATAGATCTCGAAGGTTTCCCTGGCGATCTCTATCTGTTTTTCAGGGGGGAGAAAATTGAGGGTCTGCATGTTGTGATACCGGTCCGCCAGCTTGACCAGAATTACCCGGATGTCCTTGCTCATGGCAAGGATCATCTTGCGGAAATTCTCGACCCGCGACTCTTCCGATGTCTTCAACGGTATTTTGCTTATCTTCGTGACACCGTCGACAAGTTCGGCGATCTCCTTGCCGAAATATTCCTCGATCTCCTTCTTGTCAACGTAGGAATCCTCTATGGTGTCATGAAGAAGGCCCGAGACGATGCTCGGGATATCGAGATTCATCTTGGTGAGGGTATAGGCGGTTTCCAGGGGATGAATAAGGTAGGGTTCTCCGGAAAGTCGCACCTGCCCCTTATGCGCCTTGGCGGAGAAGATGTATGCCCTCTGAAGCAGTTCCACATCGGCGTCGGGGTTGTACCTCAGAACCTCGTCAACGATGTCGTTAAACCGTATCATACGTATTCCATGTATGGCACGAGACCGGGATAATCGGACAGGTGCGTGAGAGGATCTTTGCCGGGGGATGTGTCAGGGTCTTCTTGTCTTTTTTGCCTGCTGCTGACGGGGAATATTGCTGATCGCATGCTTTTCCTGATCTTTATATTACCTTATGCGACGGCAAATGACAACGGGTAATGCGGGGTGTACCATAAGGCATGAGGGAGGTTGTTTCAGGATCAAAGGGTGATGCCGCTGCCGCTGCCCGCGGCGTCGAATTCGTTTGGCGCCGTTTTACGGAAAGCTTTTCTTCGGTCGAGGACCTCGGCGAGGAGCGGTATCAGCAGGGACCCGAAGGGCATGACGAATATCACAAGGGCCGGTACGTAGTACGACAGGTGCCTGAGATGTGCCTTCAGGAGTCTTCTTTCCTCTTTCGTCCACTTTGCCTGGGTGTTCCTCGGTTTCATAAGCAACCGCATGAACCCGGTGATCTTATCGGCTTCGTGGAGAAGTAACGCTTTGTTATTCGTAACCATTCTTGAGAGCTGATATTGTATCACACGGGATACCGAACGCAACATAAAAATCCATCCCCACAGTCAGATGTAATACCTATCCAACTTCACTATTGTGCAAACAACGGTGGAACGCGCCGCGAGCCAACATCTTTCACTTTTATTATC
Organism: Deltaproteobacteria bacterium UBA5756; assembly: GCA_002418985.1. Classification (GTDB taxonomy): domain Bacteria; phylum Desulfobacterota; class Syntrophorhabdia; order Syntrophorhabdales; family Syntrophorhabdaceae; genus Delta-02. The sequence goes on along the minus strand of DIFE01000098.1, from coordinate 41,146 downwards.
GCCGGATTTCCGATAGTATTAATCCATGCCTGAGAATATCCTGCAGTGCGAAATCGAGGCACAGGTGGAACATGTTACATATTACAATGAAGAGAATCATTATACTATAGCGAAAGTTAAAATAGAGGGAAGAAATTCCCTGATTACCGTCGTCGGTACCCTGTATTCGATCGTTCCCGGCGAAATATTGAGGTTAAAAGGCAGCTGGGGGGTACACCCCCGCTGGGGTGAACAGTTCAAGGTAGCTTCCTATGAAACGCTGCTGCCGGCAACGGTCAAAGGCATCGAACGCTACCTGGGTTCGGGTATGATCAAGGGAATAGGGCCGGTCATGGCGAAGAGGCTCGTGACCCGGTTCGGCGAAGCGACCCTCGACATCATCGACAGGGATATGGAAAGGCTCCATGAGGTCCCCGGCATAGGCGACAAGCGCATCGATATGATCAAAGCGGCCTGGGACGAGCAGAAGGAAGTCCGCAATGTCATGGTGTTTCTCCAGGGTAACGGGGTGAGCCCCGCTTATGCCGTCAAGATATACCGATTTTATGGAAGCGATGCCGTCAGAGTGGTAAGCGAGAACCCTTACCGGCTGGCCGTCGATATATTCGGCATAGGCTTTCTCACCGCCGACAGGATAGCCGGGAAGCTCGGAATTGAGAAGGAAGCGCCTCTTAGAATCGAGACGGGCATCCTCTATGTGCTGGGGCAGCTCTCCGATGAAGGGCACCTTTTCTTTCCCGGCGAACAGCTTATCGAGAGATGCAGCGAGGTGCTGGAAGTTGCGATCGACAAGATCCCCCCTGCTCTTGGCAGCCTTGCCGCCCAGAGGAAGGTGATCCTCGATGATCTGACCTGGCTGCCCCCCGCGGCTAAGAAATACGGAGCCGGCATTGTCTACCTCGCATCCCTCTATATTTCGGAGAAAGGGATTGCGGAGCTCCTCGGCAAGCTTGCGGCATTCCCGAAACAACTGCGCCTTCTCAATTTAAAAGACGCCATGCGGTGGGTTCAGGGAAATCAGGGGATCGTTTTTTCCGAACGGCAGCTCGAGGCGGTGCGGGCTTCCATCGAAGAGAAGGTACTCGTCATAACGGGAGGCCCGGGAACGGGCAAGACAACGATCATAAAGGGTATCATCAGGATCGCCGGAAAAATGGGACAGAAGGTGCTCCTTGCCGCCCCCACGGGCAGGGCGGCGAAAAGGATGGCCGAGGCGGCCGGCCTTGAGGCCCGGACCATCCATCGTCTTCTTGAATACACCCCCGGGGGCCCTTCCGCGGAATCGGGATTCAAACGCAACGAATCAAACCCCCTGGACGCGGGCCTCATCATTATCGACGAGGCCTCGATGGTCGATGTCCCGCTCATGTACCACCTTCTCAAGGCCGTGCCGCAGCAGGCCACGCTTGTGCTCGTGGGTGACGTGGACCAGCTCCCCTCCGTCGGCCCCGGCAGCGTCCTCAAGGATATCATCGCGTCCGGATGTGTGGCCACCGTTCGGCTGGGTGAGATATTCCGGCAATCCACGAGAAGCATGATCATAGTCAACGCCCATCGGATCAACAGCGGCGAAATGCCCTTTTTTGAGAGGCACGCGGAGCAAGGCCAGGACTTTTTCTTTGCAGAGATTGAGGACCCCGATGAGGTTTTGCGGTATATCGTCGACCTCTGCAAGAATATCATTCCGTCCCGCTTCGGTCTTCATCCGCTGAACGATATCCAGGTCCTGACACCGATGCACCGGGGTGTGGCCGGAGTGACGAACGTAAACGTACAGCTCCAGGAGACGCTGAACGGGTCCACGGACGGGATTTCACGGTCCGGCCGCTTTTTTAAGGTGGGCGACAAGGTTCTGCAGACACGAAACAATTATGAGAAGGATGTCTACAATGGAGATATCGGCAGGGTAGTGCGTATAAACAGGGAGGTGCAGGAACTCGGGGTGGAATTCGACGGCAGGATCATATCCTACGAATTCAGTGAACTCGACGAGCTTATCCTGGCCTATGCGATCTCCGTTCACAAATCCCAGGGGAGCGAATACCCCGCCGTGGTGATACCCATCCTGACCCAGCATTACCTCCTCCTCCAGAGGAACCTGGTCTACACGGCCATCACGAGGGGGAGGAAGCTTGTCTATCTCGTAGGAACAAAGAAGGCCCTCTCCATTGCCATACGGAACGACAGACCCCGCAGGCGTTACAGCTTGCTCGCGCCGAGGCTGAAGACGTCGATCCGGCCCGTTCGTTAACGTCCACCCCGAAACCCGAAACCTTACTTCTCCTGTCATCCCCGTTTCACTTTTTCCGTGTACTAAAGCACGACAAACAAATCGCTGATTCGGGCGACAGACAAGTTCGCCCCCATTCACTATGATTGTATTGACTCGGACGGGCATACGTACGGGACCCGGAGAGTGGTGACGCAATGAGGGATCGAACTGGATTGCGGGAAGTCGAAAAGAAGGAGAAGGGCGTGAAGACCTCCTCGAGGATCGTCAAGGGTGCTAATTCCGCGGAGGGCTACGAACAGGGGTTGCTTCCCCGGATATGCAGGGAGCGCTCAGCAGGGGTAGGGGTGAACGGCCCTGGCGGGATGATTGAAACGCACCCCCATGACGCAAAAGGTTATTACAACAGGGGGCGTGCGTATCAGAGGAGAGGCGACTGTCTGAACGCCATCGGTGATTACGACAGGGCCATAGCGATGGATCCCAGGCTTGCGTGGGCTTACTATTATCGCGGTCTGGCACACGGCGACCGGGGCAACCGCAGGCAACAGGCCAGAGACCTGAAAGCGGCGGCCAGATTGGGTCTCGGGATAGCACTTGACATACTGGCAGCGCGCAAGAGAGGCGGCAAATGACCTGTCACACCTGTTCCTTCCCAACGGCGGGAACGTGCGAAGGTCGGGAGCACACAGGCTTATGACGTTTACGACAAACACCTCAAAGACCGCGCCGGGAATGCTTTGCGTCTGTGCATGGTGCAAGAAGATGCGCAGCGATGAAGGCGCATGGGAAGAATCGGAGAAACAGATTCATGCGAGAGAGCGTGCCGGCGCCGTTGTGACCCATGGCATCTGCCCGGAGTGTGTCCGAAAACTGCGGGCAGCCAGGCATCCGGGCAAGATTATAAAGAGGGCGGGATGATGGCCCCGGGATGTCGTGAAAAATGATGACGAATTTCCGGTCAAAGTACTACACGATTATTGTCGCTTATGCGACAGACAGAAAGAGGCGTCCGTTGTAGCGTAATATAGATGTCTTTCCGGCGCGATCGGAAGCGGCGCGGACACAGGGCCCATGGGTAAGACGAGACCCGGTTCGCGACATCGCGCGGTGAACTTTACAGTGGATATTCAGGATAGCGGAAGGTGGGATTACACGATATGATTCGGATACTGGTTGTTGACGGTGAGAGATCGAGCTGTGCGATGTTGGCCGAGTCGGCCATCCGCCTTGGTTATGACGTATCGACGAGACATACGCTGAGCGAAGGTCTCGAGAAGATCCAATCCGATCCTCCCGATGTCGTCTTCATAGACGCGCATCTGTCGGACGGAAGCGCCCTCGATATCCTGGATGTAATCCTTGGCGCCCCCTCCTCGCCGACGGTGGTCATCATGACGACCTGCGGGACGCCTGAATGCGCCGAGAGGGCGATACGAAGCGGCGCCTGGGATTACATACCAAAGCCCCTGTCAATCAAGGAAATGACGGCGCGGGTTTCGCGAGCGGTCCAGTACCGCAACGAACGTCAGAACAATCGTCGAAAAGTGGAGATCAAACGAAACGGCATCGTCGGCAACAGTCCCGCAATGCGGGCGTCCATGGATATGGTCAAACAGGCGGCCGACAGCGATCTTAACGTTCTCATCACGGGGGAAACGGGTACCGGCAAGGAGCTTTTCGCGCTGTCGATCCACTCGAACAGCAGGAGATCCCAGGAGAATTTCGTGGTCGTCGATTGCACGGCGCTGCCGGAGACCCTGGTGGAAAGCATCCTCTTCGGCCACGCGAAGGGTGCGTTTACCGGCGCCGACAGGGCGCAGGAGGGCCTCATCAGGCAGGCCCACAAAGGGACCCTTTTTCTCGACGAAATGGGGGAGCTTCCACTGTCCCTGCAGAAGACATTCCTGAGGGTCCTCCAGGAACACCGCTTCAGACCCGTAGGCAGCCAGAAGGAAGTCGAGAGCGACTTCAGGCTCATATCGGCAACGAACAAGAACCTGGAGCAGATGGTCGAAGAGGGAAAATTCAGGGGCGATCTTCTGTATCGTCTGGGAGCCATGACGATCAATCTGCCTCCCTTAAGGCGCCATCTTGATGACATCAGGGACATGGTAGTATTTTACGTGGAAAAGGTATGCCATCGTTTCGGCGTGACGCCAAAAAAGGTGTCCGATGAATTCCTGAAATATCTCATGAAATACGACTGGCCCGGAAATGTAAGAGAGCTTTTCCATGTTCTCGAACATGCCTGTGCGGCCGGGCTGCATGAAGAGACACTCTTCCCTGTCCACCTCCCTCAGGAGCTGCGCATCAACATTGCGCGATCCCTGTTTGAAGAGAACCGCTCTGTCCGCCGAGGGGGAACCAACGGAACGGATTTCGACTTCCAGTCGTCGCAGTTCCTGAGTTTGAAAAGGTTTCGCCAGAGTGCGTATTCAGACCTTGAAGAGGCGTATCTCAGGAACCTTCTGACCTCATCGTCAGGCGATATCAAAGAGGCCTGCTCGCTGTCGAAGCTTTCACGGACACGACTGTACGGCCTTCTTAAGAAGTACAACATCAGACACCAGATCTAAGGTCGAAGCCTCTTTGCATATGCATTCGAAATTCCCCTGCCCTGTAACAACAATCGAAAATTTTCCTCAACGTGAGCTGTCGGGTCAGCCTGGATGAATCGTCCAGTTTTATTGGATGCGTCCCAAAAAAGTGAACAGATCAGTGGGCCCGAGCGGTCGGCATCCGAGCGGCAGTATCTCGTAAGCTGTCTACTGTGGCCGTTTTATGAGAAAGGGATCTTCTGGCATGGTTATTGATATACAATCCCCGTCATTGATCTGCAAGCGTTAGAGATTGAAAGGATCACGAAAAGTGAACGAGGGAAACCCGCAGGTGCGATCGAAAACGGAAAGGCGACACGACACGATTTTTTACGCAAAGAACCACGAAGACATTCCCAGGAAACTCCGGAATGTACTGGAGCCCCTCCTGTTCGATGAACGTATCGAACTTTTCAGAAGCCTTGCCAGTTTGAAACAGCGGTTATGCCTTCCCAACGAAGGCAGGATGATAGCGATACTGTTCGCAGCGGACAAGGAAGATCTTATGGACATCCTTTCCATGAGGTACTTCTTCTGCAACGTTCAGATCGTGCTCATCCTCCCGAGCAGGAAAAAAGAAATCGTGGCCCTCGGACACGGTTTGAGACCACGATTCATAACGTACAAGGATGCCGATTTCCGCGAACTGGTATCGGTGATCAGGAAAATGACCGGTGCCTTCGGCAGGGCTAATAACGAACCGGGCAACGGAACACGGAGTCTTGGTGCGTATGAAAAGTAGCGCGGAATAAAGTCGCGCAAACGTTTGCCTCGTCGGGATCGATGACGGGGCGGCGAAAGGCGGCACGGGGTCGGGTGGAAGCCCTTTTTCCGGTACTGCCGGTGGACAAAGTATTGATACATCATACCAGAGTCCCGCAAGGGAATAAATTGACAGGGCGGCCGCAAGGTCGAATGGCGGTAGCCTGTCCGGAAACAACGGCTTCTTTCAGGAGGCAAAAATGAGAGCACATTGCATCGCCCTGATATCCGTAATCCTGGGAATCTTTCTGGTTGCGCCCGCTTGCGGGTTCGGCCAGGCCTCCCGCTGCATCATCTTGGAAAAAGAGGGTAACAGGGCATTGGTGAGCTGCAACGGCATGCCGGCGCGATACATCGATCTGAGAGGCAGAGCCGACATCTACAAGGTGGGAGACAGTATAGACGCTTCGGACACGACACTTCCGGGAACTACCAGGCGGGGAGTGAAGCAAAATAAGGAGGTGGGGAAATGAAAACAAGGACGGCGTTATTGGCAGGTCTCATTGCCGCGATTGCACTTTTGGCCGCGTGCGCTCCGAATTCCGTCATCAACCCGGCTTCTATCAGCCAGATGGACCAGCAGTCGCGCGCCTATCCACAGAAGGAATACGTTATTGCGGCGGGAGATACCCTCGATATCAAGTTCATGAACAACCCCGAGTTCAACGAGATCGGAGTTCCGGTAAGGCCCGACGGACGCCTGTCTCTGCAGCTGGCTCCGGAAGTGAAGGCCGCCGGTCTGACGCCCGGCCAACTGAGAGATCAGTTGACGCAGAAATACGCATCGGAACTGAAAAAGCCGGAGATTACGATCATTGTCCGCGGATTTTCCGACCAGAAAATATTCGTTGACGGCGAGGTACTTCTTCCCGGCGTGGTCGAGCTGAAAGGCCCCACAACGGTCATGAGGGCGATAGCACAGGCCCGCGGGCTTCGCGAGTCGGCAAGGATAAGCAACGTAATCGTGATCCGCAAGGATTTTGAAGGCAAGCCCATGGCCGCGAACCTGAATCTTTCCAACGTCATAAACGGAACGGACCTGAGCCAGGATATCTATCTCATGCCTTACGATATCGTTTACGTGCCGAAGTCGAACATAGCCAGGGTGAACAAATTCGTGGACGAATACATCAACAGGGTTGTCCCCGGAGGTTTTCCGGGATTCCAGACCTTCGCCAATCCTTACAGGTATTCCCTTGGCGGCTTTACCAATGTCTATCCTGACACGGGCGCCAATATAGTCGTGGCACCGTGACAGACGAAGGGAGGTGACAAACCATGACGGACAAACGGCATCAACCCATTGATTTTACCAATATGCGGGATATTCTCTCCGTAATTTTCAAACGTAAGTACATGATCCTGACCGTCTTTGCAGTTGTCTTCGGCGGGATCCTTCTCTATACCCTTTTTGCCCCCCGTGTCTACGAAGCGAAGAGTATTCTTCTCGTAAAGCTGGGAAGGGAGTTTATGCGGACATCCGAGGGGACGAATCCGAGCTCCGGCCTCTCCATTCAGCCTGAGACGATCATGAAGAGCGAAATAAGCATACTGACGAGCAGGGACCTTATAGCCCGGGTGATAGACGCGGTGGGAATCCAGAACCTTTACCCCGCACAGGCGAAAAAACCCGCGAAGCGGTCTGAGCCGAACCAGATGGCCATCGCGGCATTCGAAGAAAGTCTCAATGTCACGAACATTCCCGCTTCAGGGCTCATACAGGTCGCCTTCAGCCATCGTGATCCTTCCACGGCGGCAAAGGTGGTGAATACGCTGGTGGATAACTTCAAGGACAAGCACCTCGACGTTTTCGGCGGCAAAACCACCGCCTTCCTGGAGCGCCAGGAGAAGACATTCCAGGAGAGACTCAGTGAATCGGAAGGCAATCTCTCCGCCTTCAAGCAGAAGAACAGGGTCTTTTCATTTGAAGAACAGAAGAGCAACCTGATAGCCCAGCTCGGGGCCCTCGATACCAAATTGAAGGCGGCCCAGAACGAGATCACCGAACTCGAACAGAAGCTGGCCTTCGTGCGCAGCCCGAAATGGACGGTCGAACCCCCGGCCGAGATACGCAACCAGCTTGTCTCACTGCAGCAGAAGGAACAGGGACTCCTGGAGAGGTACACGGAAGACTCACGTACGGTCCGGGGCGTTCAGCAGGAACTCAAGGCGCTCAGGGACTCTGTAAGCAAAAACAATGAAGACTTACGGATGATCGAGGTCGGCAAGACCGAAGGCCTTCTGACCATGGCGCGAGCCAGGGCGGGCAGCGTTAGGGTCCAGATGAGACAGGTCGAGGGGGAACTCAACGCCCTTGACGGGCATGGCCGGCAGCTGCAGGCCCTGAAACGTGAAGCCGCGCAACTCGAGCAGAACCACCAGATCTACTCGCGGAAACTGGAAGAATCTCTGATCATGGACGATATGGACCGGCAGAAGATGGTGGCTGTGAGTGTTGTCCAGAAAGCCACCGTCCCCGCTTTTCCCAAGAAGCAGAAGTTCACCAGGGCCCAGCTTGCGGGCGGGGGTCTCTTCGGCGGTCTTGCGGCGGGCATAGCCCTTGCGATAATCCTCGAACTCATGACGCCGGGTATGCCGACGCCGGTCTCCGCCGAGAGGACCCTCGGTGTACCTGTTCTGGTGTCGGTCATGAAGAAATGACCTTGAGAGAGGCCGAGAACGAAAATCATGATGGGATGGTGAGCCATGTATCTCAATTTTTATAATCTTCGCAAACAGCCCTTTCATATCACTCCCGATCCCGAGTTCCTCTACCTGAGCCCCAGTCACAAGGAAGCACTGGCGGCCATCATATACGGAATCGAAAAGAGGAAGGGATTTGTGGCAATTGTAGGTGCCGTCGGTGTGGGAAAAACCACTATTTTGCGGTCCTATCTCGAACGTGCCGACAGGGAGCGCCTCAAGATAATCTACGTGTTCAATGCCAAGCTGACATTCGAGGGACTCTTAAGGACGATCTACCAGGAGCTGGAACTGCCGGTGGAAACAAACGATGTCGTAGAGATGACGAATCGGCTCTACGAGGTGCTGATCGAAGAATACAGGAAGGGCAATACCATGGTCCTCGTCATCGACGAGGCGCAGAACATGCCCCTCGATACACTGGAAAACCTGCGCATGCTTTCGAACCTGGAGACATCGAAGGACAAGTTGGTTCAGATAGTTCTCATAGGCCAGCCGGAGTTCGAGGAGGAACTGAAACAGCACAGGTTGAGACAGCTCCGGCAGCGTCTTGCGATCAGGTCAACGATCCTGCCCCTTACGGAGGATGAGAGCGCCGAGTATATCAGGTACAGGCTGCAGAAGGCCGGGGCCGATGCATCGTCGGTCTTTACAAGGTCGGCGATGAAGGCAGTCATCAAAAAGGCCCGGGGCATCCCGAGGGTGATAAACGTGTTATGCGACAATGCGCTTATTACGGGATACGGATACCGCAAACAGCCCGTTACCCGCGCAATCGTGAAAGAGATCATCCGTGATTTCGACGGTCTGAAGTGGCCGTCGGGGGGGCGGTGGTGGTTTCCCGCCCTGTCTGCACTGACGGTGTTGTTCATTGCCATGGCATGGCTCCTGCCGCACCACGAGACCGTGCTCGGCAAGATACGGGCCCTGACCGCAACCGAGGAGAGAACGACCGACAAGGTGGTGATGAGGGCGGTGCTGCTGCCCGTGGAGAAGGACCCGGTAAGCCCCGGGGATGCTGTCGCCGCCGTGCCCGCATCGGTGGTGGAAAAGAAGGGCGCGGTGGTCAAGAAGTCCGTATCGTATGGAGACAGCCTTTACAAACTTTCGCGGGAGGTTTATGGAAAGGCGGACAGCCACATCGTCCAGATCATAAAGGAGAATAATCCTCACGTCGTCAACCCGAATGTTATCCACGTGGGCAGCACCATTACATTCCCGGTATTGTCCGGGGAGGGCGGGTCTACCAGCCAGTGATATAGCTTTCCGCCGTAAAGATGAATGGGATCGTGATATTCCGGTATCCATTCCGTAAAGGAGGCAAAAAATGAGCAGGATTTATGACGCACTGGAAAATCATAAAATGGGGGATATGCCGCACGAGGTGATGCCCTCTACCCCCGTGTCCATTCCGCGAAACGGCAGGACCAATGGCAATGAAGTCGGGATGGAAGTCGAAATGAGCAGACTCTACCAGACAATCACCGCGGCTCTTCCGGATACCCTTCGCCGTCGCGTTCTCTTCGTCGGCCCCCGTTCACGGGAAGGGACGTCGACCATAGCCCGGGAGCTGGCAAAAACAGTCTCGCTGCAAATGGGGAAAGATGTGCTTCTTGTCGATTGTGACGGGAACCGCGATGGGTTTGACTATCCGGAGACGGATCCCGCTTTGAAACTGGAGGAAATCCTGGCAACAGGTTCGAGTATCGACAGGGCCCTGTGTCCCGTCAATGGCAGGAGCTTCAGCGTATTGCCGCTTTTCCGTTATACCGTTCCCTCCGAGGGGCAGGCGGTATGCCTGGAGAATGCCAGGAGGTTCTGGGATTCTTTGAGGGAGAGGTTTGAACTCGTCGTCATCGATCTTCCCCAGGCGGTATTCTCAAACGGACCTTCGATAGCATCCCTGGTGGACGGGGTCGTGATCGTGGTTGAGGCGGAGAAGACGCGCTGGCAGGTGGCCCTGAGTATGAAGGAGACGATCATCAAGAGCGGCGGCAAAGTTCTTGGAGTCGTTTTTAACAAGCGCCGGCTTTACATTCCACAGTTCATCTACAACCGTCTGTAGGGGGACAGGAAGGGGAAAAGCATGCATAAATACCTCCATCGTGACACGAACTGGGGACACGACGCACCACTGCCCGGGTATGTTCCGCTTCCGGAGATCAAGCTGCCGGACGGCACGGACGCGTCAAATATCGTCCTGGAAGAAGATGGTAAAACCCCCCGGATAGACCTGGAAGTGCCCCTGGGATTTCCAAGGCACCGGTGGCTGCTGCTTCTGGGTGATGTAGTCCTCATCTGTCTGGCGGTGGTCCTCAGCATCGGGCTGAGGACGGGTTTTCACTGGAACACCATTTCTCTTTATTCCATAGAACCCGCGTTTACCCTGATCCTCTATCCGCTGGCTTTCTACATTTTCGATCTATATAACGTCGAGCGCGTTTATCGTTCCTGGGAGACAACCTTCCGCAGTGCCATCGCTGTGGCCCTGGGGGCCTTTCTCACCGTCGGTGCGTTCTACATAGTTCCCTTCGGTCCTTACGGCAGGGGTATCATGATAATGGAGGCCATTCTCGTCTGGTATCTTCTCAACGTCTGGCGTTGGAGCTACGGGATAATCTTCCAGAAGACCGGCCAGAAGGCGCCCGCCCTCATCCTTGGCGCCGGGTTTTGCGGCAAGAGCATTTACAGGCTGCTCAAGTCCCCGCTGTCTCCCTATGAGGTCAAGGGGTTTCTCGATGACGATCCCGACGTGCTGGGCGCGGCGGCATCCCCGACGGTCATGGGAAGGAGCGACCAGCTTCTGGAGGTTGCCGCCAGAGTGGGGGCGCACACGGTCATTCTCGCGATACCGCGGAACCGTTCCGTGGAATTGATACGCAGCATACTCAACGCCCGTTTCAAGGGAATCGATATCCGTGATATGGCGGATGTCTATGAGTCGCTGACGGGAAGAATCCCTGTCCGCAGTATCGGCGACCAGTGGCTTCTTTTTGCCCAGGGTTTCTATCTCCTCCGGACCGATTTCGTGCAGAGACTCAAACGCGTTCTGGATTTTCTGGCCTCGGGGCTGATCCTCTTCCTTATGAGTCCCATAATAGGCCTGGCCATTGTCGCCATCAAGATGGATTCGCCGGGTCCGGTCTTTTACACCCAGCAAAGGGTTGGGAAAGACAGGCAGGTCTTCACGATCTACAAGTTCAGGTCCATGACCTATGAGGCGGAAAGCGGCGGGGCCCGCTGGGCACAGGAGAAGGACCCCAGGGTGACGAGGGTGGGGAAGTTTCTGCGTCTTACCCACATCGATGAACTTCCCCAGATATGGAACATATTCAGAGGCGAAATGAGCATCGTGGGTCCGCGCCCGGAGAGACCCGAATTCGTCGACGTCCTTGAAGCCCAGTTGCCTTACTATTTCGTTCGCCACACGGTAAAACCGGGCCTGACCGGATGGGCGCAGATAAACTACCGGTACGGTGCCTCCGTGGAGGACGCGCGGAACAAGCTTGAGTATGACCTTTACTATGTAAAGAACATGTCCCTTTTCCTGGACCTCAAGATCCTGCTGCGTACCGTCGGCGTGGTTCTTCTAAGAGATGGGGCCAGGTAGAACCCGTGAATAGACAATCCGGTACATCGACGAGGCCGATAATTATAACCGTCGATCTGGAGGATTGGTTCCAGGTCGAAAATCTCCGGCCCTGCTTCCCCCTTACGAGCTGGGAATCCTGCGAATCGCGAATAGAGATGAATACATACAGACTCCTTGAACTTTTCGATCGGTATAACGTGTGCGCAACCTTCTTCGTCCTCGGCTGGGTGGCGAAACGTTTCAGAGGACTCATACGCGAAATCGCCGGACTGGGCCATGAGATCGCTTCCCACGGGTATTCTCACCGGTTGTGCTGCGATATACAAGGTCCGGCACTTCGCGGTGACATTCACATGAGCAAGGTGTTGCTGGAAGACATTACCGGTCAGGCGGTCCTGGGTTACCGGGCGCCGAATTTCTCCATGACACAGGAACTGGCAGAGGTCCTCGGGGACCTTAACTTCGCCTATGATTCAAGCTACAACAGTTTCAGGCTTAACAGGCGTCATGGTAGGCCAGAGGACTTAAGGCGGACATCCGAAGGTCATCTCCTTATGGGCAACGGCATCATGGAACTGCCGGTGAGCAATCTCACGCTTGCCGGGCGGACCATCCCCTGGGCGGGCGGCGGTTATTTCAGGTTCTGGCCGACCAATCTCTTCGAATCCGGTGTCGCCCGTATCCTTCGAAGCGAAGGACGCTACGTCTTTTACTGTCACCCGTGGGAGGTGGACCCTGAACAGCCCCGGCAGATCCATGGGATCGGATCGGTCAGCCGTTTCAGACATTATCTCAATCTCGACAAGACCCTCGAGAGGCTGAGACATTTCTTTGTCAGATTTCAGGACAGCGGGTTTGTCTCATGCGGCACTTACCTGCCGATCACGCAACCCTGCAAGCCCAGCGAAGGCGATATCACACTGGGTCTCGCCCGGGTGTGAATGATGTGGAACAGATGAGAAATTACCTGTCAAATTACCAGATCGACAAGCTCGATGTTCTTTTTCCGGGCTTGACGAACCTCTTCATAATACTCCTGTTCTTCGCGCTTATAGCGGCGACGACCAGGAAGGATAAACCTGACGAAAGAAATTTCCTGGGTTTTTCTCATACCGATCATCTGAGAGGCTTTGCGATATTCTTTGTCGTTCTCCGCCATTTATGGGTCCACGTGTCGCAGACGCACGCGAATGTCGTCTTGCCCGGAAGCCCTGTTTCACTGTTCCTCATTATTTCCGGCTTTGGACTGACGCTGTCGGTTATGCGAAACAAGCCTAAACTGCAGCAATATTTCTCCAAAACGATAAAAAGGGTCATGACCCCCTATTGGATTGCTACCGTTCTTATCGTAATACTCGATTACCTTATTCTGGGGAACTTTTTGCGCCCCCGAGCCCTCCTGTTGACATTCCTGGGGATCAACCTCGGACCGGAGCTTATCTTTCTCGATTATTCCCGCTGGTTCGTGACCTTTATCCTGGTATGGTATCTTCTTTTATTTGTCGGCTATAAAAGCGGAAGCCCCAAACACCTGCCGGTGTATCTGGTCGGCATCGCGCTTCTTCTTCTGATCTTCAATTATTATGTATTCCGTTTTCACTGGGTCCAGTTCCTTTCATTCCCCGCCGGATGTGTTCTGGCCATGCATTACGACAGATGGCTTCACGCATATCGAACAAACAGAAAGACCTTTCTCGTCATGTCGATCCTGGCCGTACTCGGAGTTGGAGCCTACAACTTCGCAATGAGTCATGAACCTGTAAGATATATGGTGGCCGGGACGGTACCAAATATCCTGCTTACCTGTCTGTCCGAGATCAACAGCCTGGTATCGAACGCAGGAATTATATGCCTCTTTGGCTATGCGATAGAGCGCGGATACCAGAGCAGGTTGCTCCTTTTGCTTGGAAGATACTCTTACGAAATATTCCTTCTCCACGGAGTATTCCTTATAAAATACAACCCTCTCATCAAAGATCAGGAATTGATACCGCTCGTCCTTGAATTCTTCCTGCTGATGTCGATCATTGTGGTTCTGTCCTCTCTTGCCTTCAAGGTGCCCAGAATCCAGTATGCGCGAAGATAACAATGAGCGGTCAAGGGCTTAAGGCAGGTGGCGCGGATGTTTCGAGCTTCACACCGTGAGCATTACGAGGAAGATATGAAGATCCATATTTATGACCCAGGATACCGTGATGCATGGGACCGGTATGTGATGAGTGAGGGCGAAGCAAGCTGTTACCACCTTATCGGTTGGAAGGAAGTGATCGAGGAAAGTTTCGGACACAAGACCTGTTATCTTCTGTCACAGGACGACGCGGGAAAGATAAACGGGATACTTCCTCTTGTCCGCCTGCAGAGTCTTCTCTTCGGCAGCTTCGCGGTCTCATTGCCGTTCTTCAACTACGGGGGGATATGCGCCGATGATTACCGCATCCGTGAACGACTGCTCACCGAAGCAGTGGACATGGCCCGGGACATGGGAATACGCCATATGGAACTGAGACATTCCCGGAACCTCCTGCGCGACCAGCCGGTCAAGACCTCAAAGGTGTCCATGAGACTCCCGCTCCCGGGGACAAAAGAGGCACTCTTTGCCTCCTTCGGGTCGAAACTGAGAAGCCAGGTGCAAAGAGCGGTCAAGGAGGGTATGGTTGTGAGGATTGGCGGAATGGAAGAACTGGAAAGTTTCTACGACGTGTTTTCAAGAAACATGCGGGACCTGGGAACCCCGGTCTATCCAGGGAGATTCTTCCGGAACATCCTTAAAAAGTTCCCCGACACGACCTGGATCGGCACCGTCTACACGAGGGACGGCCGCCCCGTGGCTTCAGGAATGCTCGTTGGATTCAAGGATACCATGGAGATCCCCTGGGCATCATCGCTCAGGGACTTCAACCGTCTCGGGCCCAACATGCTCCTGTACTCAAGCGTACTTGAGTTTGCATGCGAGGCGGGTTACAAGGTTTTCGATTTCGGCCGGTCCACTCCCGGCGAAGGCACGTACAAATTCAAAGAGCAATGGGGTGCAAAGCCGGTCCAGCTCTACTGGCATTACTGGCTTAAGAACGGCGAACCGATGCCCGAGATCAATCCGCACAACCCGAAGTATGAACTGGCTATAAAAATCTGGCAGCATCTGCCGGTGGGGCTGACGAAATTGATCGGCCCGCAGTTAGTGAAGAACCTGCCGTAGAAAACCCATTGAACCCATGACATACAAACTTTCTACCCGAAGATGTGAACCATGAGGGTCCGGCGAACCTTACCCCCATCCGCCGCACCGCTCTCCCTTCGGGACCTCTGGAGTGGGTTCAAGGGTTTTCTCGCAGGTGAGACATATCTGAAGAGTCTGGAGGAAGGGATCAAGGAATATTTCGGCGTCAGACACGTTTTTCTCGTTTCGTCAGGTAAGGCAGCCCTGTACCTTATCCTGCGTTCACTGAAATCATTGCGGCCCGTCAGATCGGAGGTTCTCATACCGGCATACACCTGTTTTTCCGTTCCATCTGCCATTGTCAGGGCGGGGCTCAAGGTTACCCTGTGTGATATCGATGCCTCGTCACTGGATTTCGATCAGAAACTCCTCGGAGAGGGGGTAACGAATCGGACCCTGTGCGTTGTTCCCAATCATCTATTCGGGATTCCGTCCAGGATGGACGATATTGTTGAACTGTGCAGGGAGCGGAACGTTTTTGTCCTCGAAGACGCTGCACAGGCCATGGGCGGCAGGCATGGGGGCAGACTCCTCGGAACCATAGGAGATGTGGGGTTCTTCAGCCTTGGGAGAGGGAAATCCGTGACCTGCGGGTCCGGGGGGATCATCGTTACAAATTCGGAAGTGATAGGCAGGGCGATAGACAGGGAATATTCACGCCTTGCGTTTCCCCGGACAAAAGATGATGTCGTGGAGTACATGAAGGCCGTCATGATGAGTCTGTTCATCCGTCCACAGCTCTACTGGATCCCCGCGGCCCTGCCCTTTCTGAAACTCGGCCGCACCTTCTTCGACAGCGGGTTCACGGCAATGAGGCTGTCGCCCATGCAGGCAGGTCTGTGCATCGATTGGCGCCGCCGCCTGGAGTCAGCCATGTCTGTCCGGAAAAAACAGGCTGCCATGTTTTGCCGAAGACTTAAAGGCCAGGAACCTGTGGGCGGCGTCTCTTCCCTGCCTTACCTGAGGCTTCCCTTCCTCGTCGAGAGCCGGGACCGCAAGAGGAAGATATGCGCGGCCTCGAATAGAAAAGGTCTGGGAATAACGCAGATGTACCCGTTCCCCATCAATGATGTCCCGCAGATAGCTCACCGGTTCGCGGGGGCGGCATTCCCCGTTGCCAGGTTCGTTGCCGAGCGTCTCGTAACAATACCCCTTCACGAATGGGTCAGCGATAAGGACAGGGATGAAATGGTACGTCTGCTTCTTCCGGCGGGGTCGGGGCATGACAGGGAAACCGCGGGTTCTTTTGACGTGGTCCGGGCCGCTGACGGCTTTGTCGGAAAGGAAAGGGCATGACGACGGTCTTTGCAGGATATATGACGGCGGCGTTCTGGGCGGCTATTCTTGTAGTTCTTTACGCCTATGCCGGTTACCCGCTTGTCCTGGCGGTGTTTGGTCTTTTCAGGGCGAAGAAGCCCGCACCTTCCGCCAACGGGGACCTTCCCAGGGTGAGCCTCCTCATTTCCGCATACAATGAAGCCGGTGCAATCGAGGATAAACTGGCAAATTCCATCAGTCTCGACTATCCCGGGGACCTTCTGGAGATCGTGATCATCTCGGACGGGTCCCTCGATGCGACGGACAGCATCGTCCGTAAATATGAAAAGACGGGAGTCATACTCAAGCGGTATGAGGGACACATCGGCAAGACGGCATGCCTTAACAGGGCTGTCCCGGAGGCAAGAGGAGACATAATCGTCTTCTCCGACGCAAACTCACAGTACGACCGCAATGCCTTAAGACACCTGGCTGCGAGGTTTTCCGACGATAAGATCGGTTGGGTAACGGGCAGGACCGAGTATGTTTCGGAGACAGGCGACGGCGCCGTGTCCTCGGCAGGGCTGTATACCCGGATCGAGAGATTGACCAAGGCCCTGGAGGGCAGGATAGGCTCCTGCGTCGGGGCGGACGGGGCAATCTTCGCCATCCGGAAGTCACTGTACCGGCCGCTCAAGGATTACGACATAAACGATTTCGTCATACCCGCAAAGATCGTCGAGCAAGGGTTCCGGGGCGTGCTGGCTCAGGAGGCCTTTTGTCTCGAACGCTCGGCGGGAAGCGTCGCAGGGGAATTCCGGAGGCATGTGAGGATCACCGCGAGGTCATTACGGGCTATTTTCACACATGCCGGTCTCCTGAACCCCTTCAAATATCCCCTGTTTTCTTTCGAGCTTGTCTCCCACAAGCTGATGCGGTTTCTGGTGCCTTTCGCACTTTTCCTGGCTTTCCTTCTCAATGTGCTCATCGCGGCGGCCACAGGGGAGCCTGTTTACATTGCGACCCTTTCCCTCCAGGTCTTCTTTTACGTCCTGTGGCTTGCAGATTCCTTCGGCCTTCCCCTGTCCTTTCTTACACGGCCATCCCGCCTCGCACATACCTTTTGCACGGTTAACCTGGCGATCTTTATCGGCTGGATCAAATTCTTTCGCGGCGAAAAATTTACGACGTGGGCGACGGGAAGATGAAGAGATATCTCAGATCTCGGGCTTCACGTTTTGAAGCCGCAATCCGGGGGCCGGAAGACGGAATTGAGAGCGTTTCTGTGAATCCGAAGACCAACGTGTTGTTCATTCTTCAGACCTTGCGGACGGGGGGGTCGGAGCGGGTTGTCGTGGACCTGTGCAGGCGGCTTAATCCCCGGAGGTTTAATTGTTTTGTGGTCGCCCTTGTCGATGGGGTGCTGCGCGAGACACTCAGCGAGATGAAGATTCCCACGCTTCTTCCACGCATGCGCTCGGCGCGAAAGGACGGGTTGAACGTTATGGGTGAGATCTCGAGATATATCGCTGTCAACGAGATACATGTGGTCAACGCACACCACTTTACACCCTTCTTCTACGGTTTTTTCGGGGCCGTGCGCCATCACTGCAGAATTTACTATACCGCCCACAGCCGCAACGAGATCGACATGACGAGCGGACCCTGGTCGGTCGTCGGCGGTGTTCTCCTGAGGCTGTCCGACGGGGCCATCGGGATATCTCCCGATGTCAGCGAGGCAATCAGGCAGAGATTCCGGCTTGGCCCCGCGAAGGTCCTCACCCTCTCCAACGCCATCGATCACAGTCGTTTTGACGTCGGTGTGGATGCGGGGGCGAAGCGCGGCGAGCTTCGCATAGGGCAGAACGACCGGGTGATCGGATGCGTCGGAAACTTGAGAAAGGACAAGAATTATCCCAATCTCATCAGGGCGTTCAGGATAGTCGAAGAACACGTACCGGGGGCGAAGCTGGTAATTGCCGGTGAAGGGAAGAGAAGAAAAGACCTGGAGACCCTCATCGGCGAATTGGACCTGACCGGCAAGGTGCTCCTCCTCGGGGCGAGAGACGATGTCCCCGAGATCATGAAGGTGATGAACGTATACTGTCTCAGTTCATTGATGGAAGGTTTGCCTCTCTCCCTGCTGGAGGCCATGTCCGCCGGGCTTCCTGTTGTCGGAACGGATGTGAGGGGTATACGGGACGTCATCGCGGACGGACAAACGGGTCTCCTTGTACCGTCCGACAGCCCGGAGAAGCTCTCCGAAGCCCTGATCCGGGTGCTCACGGACGAAGAGCTTGCGCGGGGTCTTTCGACACAGGGTCAAAGATATGTTCTCAGGGAACACTCGGTTGAGAAATGGGTGGGACGATACGAGTCCCTGTTCTCAAAGAATGGACCGGGAAATGATGATATCAGGCGCAATTAAGGCCCATCGGACGGCCTTCACGAGTCGATAATATGGGAATCTCCCTTCAGATAATGCGAAATATCCTGTCCAACTGGGGGTCCTTCGGCATAGGCGCCGTCATCCAGTTTATGATGATGCCCTTTCTCGTCCATCGCCTCGGCGATATGCAGTACGGGATCTGGATACTCATCATGAGCTTCACGGGTTATCTCGGCCTCTTCGATTTCGGTGTGAGCGGGTCGGTCGTGAAATATGTCGCCGAGTTCAGGGCAAAGAACGACAACGTGGGCCTCAGCAGGGTGTGCAGTGCCGCTTTCTATATGTATCTGGCGGGCGGAACCCTTGCCTTCCTGGTCTCCGTTCTGCTGGCATTCGGTTTTGTCCAGCACTTCAAAATCCCGTCCGAAGAGATCTCCACGGCACGCTGGGTAATGCTGATCGTGGGTTTACAGATAGGGTTGACGCTGCCTTTGGGGTTTTTCACCGGTTACATGAGGGGAATGCAGAGATACGATCATGTGGCGGGCATCTCGCTGGCAATGCTGTTCATTCGCAGTATCATCATTGTCGTGCTGGTCCTCTCCGGCTACAGGCTGATTGCCATTGCCCTCATCCATCTCGTTACAACGATAGGGGGCGGCATAATGCGGGCGGTCTATGTCTTCCGGGCCAACCCGGACCTTCAGCTTCGCCCGGCCCTGATAACCAGGGACAAGCTGGCGATGGTGGGCCGGTACAGCTTCCTCATGTTCCTCTATTTCGTGGCCACAAGACTGATCTTCTCGACGGGCACCCTGGTCATAGGATATTTCCTCACGGCCGCCGCAATTACTTTCTACGCCATTCCTCAGAGGCTGGTCGACGAACTTCGCGTTGTGATCATGTCCACGGGCGTGCTGCAGCCCGCCGTAAGTCATCTGAACGCGCAGGGCAGGGATGGTAAGGTGCAAAGGCTTCTCGTCAACGGGACCAAGTATTCAATGATGATCGTGCTGCCCATAGCGGTCTCATACCTTATGGTAGGTGACATATTCATATCGCTGTGGATGGGGCCCAGATACGCCGCCGCCTGTTATGGGGTGCTCGTTATCCTGACCTGCGCCGTGGCAGCCAACATTTCCCAGTTTACGTCGACCCAGATCCTTCAGGGCATCGCGAGACACTCGGGCATTTCGTACATAGCGGTCCTGGAGGGGGTGGCGAATCTCGCCCTGAGCGTGGCCCTTGTCAAACCTTACGGTATAATCGGTGTGGCGGTCGGCACTCTCGTTCCCATGCTTATCTCCAATCTTATCGTCATCCCCTGGTATACCTGCCGGACCATTGGTCTTTCCTTGCCTCGTTTCTTCGGGGAAGGCCTGCTGAGGCCCTGCATCCCGGCACTCTTCTTCGGTGCCATCCTTTACGCCGCCCGCAGGATCGTGCCCGTTGACAGCTGGACGGGATTTATAGCGACCCTTGCCGTCTGCCTGGCGTTATACGCTGTATGTGCCTGGTACCTGTGCCTTTCACGGAGCGAGCGTATAACCCGATGGGCAGACCTTTCAGGTGTGGTTCGGTCATGTTCGCTGGCGATACTCGTGCGTTCCCGGCCGGAGAAGTCGCTGCCATGACGAACAACACAAAAATGGAGGGTTTCCCGATGGAACCACAAAAAAGTGAGGTCACTGAAAGACTCGGGCCGTCATTCATCTTATTCCTCGTATGGACCTTTGTCATTATAGCAAGACCCCAGGATTATCTGCTCTTTCTGATGCCGCTGAGACCCGTCCTCTCCATCTGCATCGTGACCCTGATCGTCATGTTCCTTGAAAGGGTCGAGGTTCCCCGGGGGATGTCCCGACTCGCGGAGGTGCGCCTGGTATTTCTCTTTTATCTCGTCATGGTGATCGGGATACCTTTCGCGGCCCACCGCGGTGTTGCATTCCGGTTTCTCCTCACGGTGATGCCGGCGACCCTCATCTATTTCCTTGTCTGCATAATCCAGCTGCGGTCCATGAGGAGGCTGAACCTGACGGCAGGGGTGATCGGCGTGAGCGTTCTGTTTTCGGCCGGTGTGTACATGGTGGAGGCCGTCAGCTACCAGGGTTTCCGGGCGGCGGCGAGCGCGACATATGATCCCAACGATATCGCGATGCTGTTCGCCACCTTCATACCGCTCTGTCTCTACGTTATGCTCGCCGAATATGGATGGAAGACCAGGGCCCTCTCGGCCGCCGCACTTTTCCTGGCTGCCGCCGGGGTAATGCTGAGCCGTTCGAGGGGCGGGGTACTTGCGCTGGCGGTTATCGTCGTTGTTTTCGTCCTGAGCAGCGTGCCCAGGATAAAAAGAACTGCAAAAATTGTCACGATCGTTGTACTGGCGATTGTTTTTCTCAATTACTTTTCGGCAGTTGAGGGGCGTTTCGAAAACATGGGAAGCGACTATAACTTAAGCGACGAGAAGGGCCGGTTCAACATATGGAAACAGAACATTGCAATACTGGCCGAAAACCCTGTTCTCGGTGTGGGCGCCGGTTGTTCAACCCTGGCCCTCGGGATGTTCCGGGAGCGCACAGGCGGCACCCAGGCGTGGCAGCCCACACATTCATCCCTGGTTCAGGTTGCCGTTGAAACGGGCATTCCCGGTTTCATCCTGTTCGTTATTCTCAATGTCGTGGCCATAGTCAATCTGCGGAGAATTCGCAGGGACCGGGGTGATCCCCTGGCCCGCTTCGCCTTCTTCGTTGAGCTGTCCTTCTACGGGTTCTGGACCGGAGCCCTGCTGCTAAGCCATGGTTACTCCGTCAGCCTCTACTTCCTGCTGGGACTTTCCGCGGCCCTGCGGTATCTCCACAGGCATTCGGTCACGTCGGCTGCCTGAGAAAACAGACAAAAAATGGGGGGAATATATGCAAAGAGTTGTATCCGATATACGGTGGGAAAAGGCGCAGGTTTACGAGAGAGGTTTCTGGTCGAGACAGGCTTCGCAGTCTTCCGGGGAGGCGTCGCAGTTTGAATGGTATGAGGACCGCGCCCGACGGATCTGGGAGCAGGCAAGACCGCTGTTGGGCGGGCGGGACGCCATAAGCGTCCTGGAGATCGGACCGGGACCGGTAGGTCTCGTCAATTACATCGAGGCCGATGAGCGGCACGCCCTTGACCCGCTCGAAGATTACTATTGCACGCAGCCCGACTTTGTCCGTGCAAGGGACAGGAACGTCAAGCGGCACAACGGTACAGGCGAAGACATTCTTTCTCTCAACAAGGCCTTCTCGTTCGTCATCCTCGACAATGTGCTCGATCATATGAAGGACCCCTGCCGTGTCTTGCGCGGCATTCACCAGAGCCTGGAAGGAAGGGGCATCATGTTCATAAGCCTCAACATTTATACCAGGTTCGGCGCCCTGTTACGGGATGCAATGGAATGTCTGCAGATCGACAAAGGCCATCCGTTCAACTTTTCCCGGAGCCCGATCGTTTCCTTGCTCGAAAACAGCGCGTTCAAGATCGTGTTATCTGAGATGGAGGATTACCGGACCCAGAAAAAGATGTACAGGCGGTCCGGTCAGCCCAGGAAAATCCTCAAGAGCGCCCTGGGAGTAGTAGATTTCAGATTCTCGGCTTTTTGCAGGAAGGTTTGAACCCGTGCGCTACCTGGACCACCTCTATCATTGGCCGGTCATCCGTCGCAACCAGTGGCGCAAGCCCGATGAGCTTGCCGCCATGCAGGCTCGCGCGCTAAGGAGGCTCATAGCCCATGCCTACGCGAAGGTCCCCTATTATCATGATCTTTTCGACTCCTCCGGGGTCGTTCCCGGGCAGATAGCCGCCCTCGACGACTTAAGGAGCCTGCCGATCCTGACCAAGGACATCATCCTGGCGAATTACCCGGACCGTATCATCGCGTCCGACGTCGACTGGACCGAATGTTCAGCCCGGATGACCTCCGGCTCGTCGGGCAAGAAGCTTGACGTGGTGCTCGATCACAGCGTGGCCGCACTCTACCGGCTCATGCAGTTGAGGCAGCTCATCGATGTCGGCTACAAACCCTGGGACAAGATTGCCTACGTGCGTTTCTCCCCGCCTGTCACAAACATCATGCTGCAGAAGGTAAATCTTTTCAGGCGGTTTTTCGTTCCCCTCGAATGGGAGCCCGAACG
This sequence comes from Deltaproteobacteria bacterium UBA5756, assembly GCA_002418985.1. Classification (GTDB taxonomy): domain Bacteria; phylum Desulfobacterota; class Syntrophorhabdia; order Syntrophorhabdales; family Syntrophorhabdaceae; genus Delta-02. Next base: position 18,233 of record DIFE01000098.1, on the reverse strand, counting down.
GCAGGCAATCGAGATATTCCGCATAAGGCCGCAGGTTATCAATGCCTATCCTTCAGTGCTGTACCTGCTGGCAAAAACCATCGGAAAGGATGACGGCGCTCTTTTGGGACTCAAGTTCCTCCTGTCAAACTCGGAACTCCTGACAGCCCACGTGCGGGAATATCTGGAAGATGTGTTTCAATGCAAGGTCTATGACGACTACTCCTGTCTTGAATTCTCCGCCATAGCCTTCGAATGCAGGATGCAGAATCTTCATGTCGCAGCGGACAACGTTATTGTCGAGGTGCTCGACGACGACGGTCGCAGGCTCCCTCCGGGTGTGCCCGGGAGGATCGTGGTGACCTCTCTCAACAATTATTCCATGCCCTATATCCGGTACGAGATAGGCGACGTGGGGGCCCTGTCGGACAAGGCGTGTCCCTGCGGCAGGAGCTTCCCCCTGCTCGAGGCGATCGTGGGAAGGTGTGATGATTTTCTGGTCATGCCCTCGGGTGAGTTCATCGATCCCCAGACCGTTGTCTTTCAGATCGAGACCATTCCCGAGGTAAAGGAGTTCAGGGTTGTCCAACAAGAGGACCAAAGTCTCGTAGTCAGTATCGTTCCTGAAAGAACAGTCGAATTTCGGAAGATCAGGGAGGAGATCGGCGTGAAATTGAATGTTCTTTTCAACGACGCCCTTCGTGTTGACGTGATCGAAACCCGGGCCCTCGATAGAGGACCGACGGGTAAGCACAGGTCTATAGTCTCCCGGACATCCCATCAGGGCCGGGCCGGGCCCGGGTTCTGATTCCCGAGGGGCTGCCGTGCAGAGGGCAGGCCTTTTTAGGGAGCGGTGGTGTCGCGAAAGGAAGATTTCCCTCTTCTAAAGCACTCTTACCTTAATTTTAGTCTATGACCGGCGGTTTCGCGCGCCGGACAAAAAGTGCATCGCTGGTTCGACAATCTCGCCGGAGCGGGGCGAGGGCCCCGCAGGACGGGCAGGATTGTCCTGGCCGATCGAGAAAGTGTAAAAAAAAGGAGTACAGCTATGGTCAGATTATCAAAGAAAGACCTTACAAAGTTTATTTTACTGTTTTTGTCTCTCCTTTTCCTTGGCGCGGTGCCTTCCTTCGCCGATGTCATCATCGATAACGGGGGCACGGGGACGTCCTATACCGGCACCTGGCCACTGTCGGGCGGCACCAGCCCCTACGGTGCCTCCAGCCTCTGGTCGCGCAACGGCACTACCTACACCTTTGCCATGAGCGGACAATCCCCCGGTACCTACGAGGTCCTCATGTGGTGGTCCGGGTGGCCATCGCGGGCAACGAGTATTCCCGTTGCCATAAACTACACCGGCGGTACGAGCAACATTATCATCAACCAGCAGCAGAACCCGGGCCAGTGGAACAGCCTCGGAACCTTCTATTTCAACGGCAGCGGCTCCGTTAAGATCACCGCGGCCAACGGCGACACCCTGAGCACCTGCGCCGACGCGGTGCAGTTCAGGCTCGTCTCCTCCAACACGGCGCCAACGGCAGCCATCGATTCCATTACGCCCAGTCCGGCCAACCCCGGCGAGAGTGTCACCTTCACCGGGCACGGCACAGACACCGAGGGTACCATAGCCGCCTATGAGTGGACATCCTCCATAGACGGCGCCATCGGCACCGCCGCGTCCTTCTCCACCTCGACCCTCAGTTCCGGCACCCATACGATCTCCTTCAGGGTTAAGGACAACGGAGGTCTCTGGTCGAGCGCCGTCACCTCGCCGCTCGTTGTCAACGGTACCCCTCCTTCGGAGGTCATCATCGACAACACCGATTCCCAGACATCGAGGACAGGGACGTGGAGTACCTCCGCAGCTTCGGGCTACTATGGCACAAACTCTGTCTGGAGCCGCGACGGGGCGACCTTTACCTGGAAATTCACCCCCTCCGCAGCAGGGTACTCCGAGGTCTTTATGTGGTGGACCACGACAGCGACACGAAGCTCCGCCGTGCCGGTGGCGATCAGCCACGCCGGAGGGGCACAGACCGTTGTTGTCGATCAGCTCCTGAACGCAGGCCAGTGGAACAGCCTCGGCACCTATGAATTTGCGGCCGGAACAACTTACAACATCACCATCACATCCCAGGCGTACCCGACGAGCACCTGCGCCGATGCGGTGAGGTTCGCAACGGCTGTGATCGGCGTGCCCACGGCAAATTTCTCCGCGGACAAGTTCTGGGGAACGCCTCCCCTTACGGTGCAATTCACCGATCAGAGCCTTGGCGTTGTCACGAACTGGCTGTGGGATTTCGGTGACGGTGCCACGAGCACCCAGAAGAACCCGGCGCACACCTACACGGCCCAGGGAATCTATACGGTATCATTGACGGTTACCAACTCCGCTGGTTCGAACACGAAAACGCAGAGCCAGTATATCCGTGTCGACAATGATGGGGAGCACATCTATCTTGGTGACGGGTATTCCAGCGATGCCCTCTTCATCCCCCGCGCCAACACGCTCCTCCAGAACATGGGGGCGACGCTGACCGACGGCGTCTGGTCCTACCGGAACCAGACGACGGGTAAGAGATATTTCATACATACCGTGAAGGATCCTGAGGCAATGGCGGCGGCCCTGAAGGAGGAAGGCGCGCATATCATTTTCAACGGCCATGCGAACTTCGGGCTCGGGGCGACGTTCGCCACCATCGACGAGGTCTACGCCCAGGAGATAACCTCCATCCGATATATCGACGACAGTCGCTTTACCAACTTTTCTTCCGACATGGTATCGCTCAAGGTTGATGGTGTCCAGTACGGTCAGGCATACCCGAACTGGCTGCCGGTCTTCAAGGACGGAACGAGCGGCATCATGCCCTACACGTTCTCGGAGGGGGTGCCGCCCTATAACTACTACCTGACGTACAGGGTTCCCGGAGATCCGACTCTCTACAGGGTCGAACTCGAAGACGGAAGCTATCTGCAACGTTTCCCTGATTCCGCCACGCCGGCCTGGCACTCATCCGCCGGTGCGGAGCCTGACCCAACGGCCAACCCGGAATACTTCATCGTCAACAACGACGCGGATTACAACCGCTGCAATTTCACGGGGACCTGGCCTTTCGGCAAGGTAGCGGGAAGCGGTTATATGGGGGCCGCCGGTTACCTGGGGTACAACTACCAGTATCACGCACCCGGCACGGGAGCGAATACGGCGACGTGGACGCTCGTTGTCACCTATCCCGGCACTTACGCGGTCCTTGCATCCTGGTGGCCGAACACCGCCAACGCCAGCAATGCAAAGTACACCATCAACTACACGGGCGGTTCGGCCACCGTGGAGGTCGACCAGAGAACCTCCCAATTCACGAACCTTCTGGGGGCCTACCACTTCGAACCGGGCATCTATACGATCAGCCTGAATGACAATGCCAATGCACGGGTCATTGCCGATGCCGTTCTTATGAGCTCCCTTTCGAACCCGGACAAGATATTCCAGGCCGAGTTCAGTTCCAATGCGATCTCCGGGTCTGCACCGCTGGCCGTTCAGTTTACGGATCTCAGCGGCTTTTATTCCGGGTCGGACCCGATGGCCACGATCAGCCAGCGGCGCTGGGACCTCGGAGACGGAGCCATCAGCACGCAGCAGCACCCGGCCCACACATATTCAAGCCCCGGGATCTACACCGTCAGCCTCACCGTGACGGACTCGACAGGGGCGACGGACACGGAGACCAAAACCGGCTTTATAGTGGTCGGCCAGACGGCTCCGCTGAGGGCCCAATTCACCTCCTCAAGCCGCATGGGTTCCGACAGGACCGTGGTCAATTTTGTGGACCAGAGCTCGGGGAACATAACGGATTGGTTCTGGGATTTCGGTGACGGAGCCACGAGTACGGAGAAAAACCCCACTCACGCTTATACCACACCGGGGGCATATACGGTAAGCCTCATCGTCTCCGGTCCGGACGGCAGCAACACGGAGACGGAAACCGATTTTGTCCACAACATGATCGGCCTGATCTACGCAGACAATACCGCCCATCACAGGCCACATTTCTATTCACGGGTGACAGGAAGCCCCATCACTTTTGGGAAGGTGGTCCTCGATACAAGACGGGTGAAGATACCCGATGAAGATCTCAGGTACTCCCGCATGTTCTACGGTTCCTGCAATTCCTGCCCTTACTATGCGGGGACCTTCCAGAGAGGGATCTTTTTCTGCACCACCGGTGACAGCAATTCATATACCGCCCTCAACTATCTCGAATACTACCTGAGGGGTTATACGGACGAGCAGCTCCTGGCATATGTCAATTCGATCCAGCCGATACACCATATGCTCAACTTCGACCTGAAGCCGCCTTCACTCAGGTAGCTGCCGGCCGATGCAGCTTTAGCAAAAAAGCACGATTACAAGGAGGAGGACCATGAGAACAAGACAAAAAAGACTATTACTCCTGATTTGCGTGATGGTCTTCCTCCTCCTGTGCACCACAACCCCTTCCTTCGCCGACGTCATAATCGATAACGGGGGCACGGGGACATCCTATACCGGCTCCTGGCCACTGTCGGGCGGCACCAGCCCCTACGGTGCCTCCAGCCTCTGGTCGCGCAACGGCGCCACCTACACCTTTGCCATGAGCGGACAATCACCCGGCACCTACGAGGTTCTCATGTGGTGGTCCGGGTGGTCATCGCGGGCAACGAGCGTTCCCGTTGCGATAAACTACACCGGCGGCACGAGCAACATAACCATCAACCAGCAGCAGAACCCGGGCCAGTGGAACAGCCTGGGGACGTTCTACTTCGATGGCAGCGGCTCCGTTATGATCACCGCGGCCAACGGCGACACCCTGAGCACCTGTGCTGACGCGGTGCAGTTCAGGCTCGTCTCCTCCAACACGGCGCCAACGGCAGCCATCGATTCCATTACGCCCAGCCCGGCCAATCCCGGAGAGAGTGTCACCTTCACCGGGCACGGCACGGACACCGAGGGCACCATAGCCGCCTATGAGTGGACCTCCTCGATAGACGGCGCCATCGGCACCGCCGCGTCCTTCTCCACCTCGACCCTCAGTTTCGGCACCCACACGATCTCCTTCAGGGTTCAGGACAACGAGGGCCTCTGGTCGAGCGCAGCGACACAGGGCCTCACCGTCGGCACCCCCTCCGCCGAGGTCATCATCGACAACACCGATTCCCGGACGTCACGGACAGGTACGTGGACTGCCTCCTCCGCACCGGACTATTACAAAACCGGCTCGGTTTGGAGCCGTGACGGGGCAACATTTACCTGGAAATTCACGCCCGTGCAGAGCGGTAATTACGATGTTTCCCTGTGGTGGACCACCACGTCCAGCCGGAGTTCCGCGATACCGGTCCTGATCAATTACGGGGGTGGATCGCAGAGTGTCACCATCAACCAACTCCAGAACGCAGGCCAATGGAATGCCCTCGGAACATTCAGCTTCCTTGCAGGGACGACGTACGACATTACGATTACCTCACAGGCAAACCCCACGAGTACCTGTGCCGATGCGGTCAAGTTTACACTTGTAAGCGCGTTCCCTATCGCACAGATCGACTCCATATCACCCAACCCGGCCAGGGTTGGACAGACGGTAACCTTCACGGGCCATGGAACCCCCGTCTCCGGCCCGGTGACCGCCTACGAATGGAAATCCTCCATCGACGGTATCATAGGCAGCGAGGCTTCTTTTGCAGCATCTTCGCTCAGCGCCGGGAACCACACGATCACATTCAGGGTCAGGGACGAATCGGGTGAATGGTCGGCAGGGGTCACCGAGGCCCTGACAGTCATGCTCATAATAGACAATACCGATTCGTCCACATCGAAGACCGGTACCTGGGGCATCTCCGCGGCACCCGCGTACTACGGGACCAATTCGGTATGGAGTCGCGACGGGGCGATGTTCACCTGGAAATTCACGCCCCCCGCCTCCGGCTGGTACGCCGTTTCCATGTGGTGGACGACCACATCCACGCGAAGTTCGACCATACCGGTCACCATCAATTACGCCGGGGGTTCGCAGGTTGTAAACATCGATCAGCTCCAGAATGCGGGTACGTGGAACAACCTCGGCAGCTATTCCTTTACCGGGGGGACGACATATGACATTACCATCACGTCGCAGGCGGCTCCCACCAGCACCTGTGCTGATGCGGTCGGTTTTGTCGCAACGAGCGCGACCTCTCCCGTCGCGGACTTCACCACGGATGTCGTGGAAGGGAACGCCCCCCTTAAGGTCGCTTTCAGTGATCGCAGCCAGGGATCGGTTGACTCGTGGCTCTGGGACTTTGGTGACGGCGCGACGAGCACGTCAAAAAATCCCGCGCACACGTACAGCACGTCGGGGTATTACACGATCTCGTTGACCGTAACCAACAGCGCGGGATCGGATACGAAGACGATGTCACAACTCATCCATGCGATCAGCACAAACACGGAGCATATCTACATAGGCGATGGGTATGCCAAGGACGCCGTTTTTGTGCCCAATGCGAAGATAATTCTTCAAAACCTCGGAGCGACGCAGGACGGCGACAGCTGGATCTATCAGAATACCAGCACGGGAAAGAACTTTGCGATCCATTTTGTAAACACCCCGGAAGATTTTATAAATGCCCTCAAAAAACAAGACGCCCATATCATCTGGAATGGTCACTCAAACTTCGGTCTCGGAGGCACTTTTGCGCAGGGGTACGAGGTTTACGACCAGCAGATCGACGGTATCTATTATATAGACGACGATCGTTTTACGCACGTATCGACACCTATGGTATCGGTGAAGATAGACGGCGTCCAGTACGGCCAGGCATACCCGAACTGGCTTCCTGTCTTTAAGAACGGCACAAGCGGCATCATGCCCTACACGTTCTCGGAGGGGGTGCCGCCTTACAACTATTACCTGACATACAAGGTACCCGGCGATTCAACGGTGTACAGGATTGAACTTGCGAATGGAAGCTATCTCGAACGCTTTCCGGACTCCGGCGTCCCCGCCTGGTTCTCTTCGTCCGGTCTCGCCCCGGACCCCGGCATGAACCCTGAATACTTCATAGTCAACAACGATACCGACTACAACCGCTGCGACTTTACGGGCACGTGGCCCATCGCAAAGGAAGACGATGATACGAAAGAGTACAGCGGGTACAATTATCAGTATCACGCGGCCGGCTCAGGTTCGAATACTGCGGTGTGGAATCTCGTTGTGAGAGCGGCGGGGAACTATCAGGTGACCGCCACATGGCAGTCGGCGAGCACGAACGCTACAAACGCGAAATACACGATAGAGCACGGCGGCGGTACTGCTACCGTAGAGGTGGACCAGACCGTCAAAACGGCGGGTTATCCGCTGGGAACCTTCTATTTCGGTCAGGGAAGCTATAAAGTCAGCCTTTCGGACAGTGCCAATGGAAATGTGGTTGCCGATTCCATACGCCTGAATTACATGAGCGGTTTCACGGACCGGCTACAGGCGGAATTCTCCGCCGGCACACGGCTCGGCCCTGCGCCGCTTTCAGTCACCTTTACCGATCTCAGCGAGATATATTCATCGGGCGGTTCCACCATCGCGAGCTGGTTCTGGAATTTCGGAGACGGGACGACGAGCACCCTGCAGAACCCCGTGAAGACCTATTCGGCATCCGGTATCTACACCGTCTCGCTTACCATTACCAGCAGCAGCGGGGCCCAGGATACGGAGATAAAGACAGGCCTGATGACCGTGGGTTCCACGGGTACACTCAGGTCGCAATTCGCGGCGAAAAACCGAATGGTATCGACAAGGACCTCGGTCCAGTTCCTGGATCTCAGTTCGGGCAGTGTAACTTCGTGGGCGTGGGACTTCGGTGACGGTGGCACGAGCACCGAGCAGAATCCCGTTCACACCTTCAGGACCGCCGGCACGTACACCGTGACGCTCACCGTGGGGTCCTCCTCCGGTTCCGACACAAAGGCGGTCAGCGGGTACGTCCAGAGTGTCCGTTCGACCTACACGTCCATCGCCGACAACGCCTACCACAACAAGCCCCATTTCTATGATTCCTCGGGTTCGTACGGCAAGACGATCCTTTACGGCAACACGGGGGTCGCTGAAGGTGATCTGAAATACTCGCGCATGTTCTATGCCTCCTGCAATTCGTGCAATTATTATGCGGGCACCTTTCACCGGGGGATCATGTATTGCACGACGAGTGATTCCGACAGCTACACGGGACTTACCTATTTCCGGGATTACCTGAGCGGGATGACTGACGAAGCGATACTTCAGAATCTCAACTCATACCAGGACATCCACGAGATGATCAATTTCAACCTCAAACCGCCGTCGATACGATAGCCCGGGCGGACCCACGGACAACCCATGAAAGCCTTTGATATCTTAAGATCGGCCCATCATCACCTGTCCCATTACGCGCAGTTCCCGGCGCTTTTCAAGGATATCGTTCCCTTTTCCCCTGACGGGGGCGCGGCGGAAGGGAAATCGAAGCTCCTCGTGATCATGGACTGCCTTTACCTGTTCTTTGTTCTCAAGGTCGTACCGCGCAACTACTATCTCTTCGGGTTCAATGTGAAGAAGAGGGAACAATTCGGGGCATATATGGACGAGCTCGTCGCCCCGCTCCTGAGGCACAAGCTGTATAAAAGCCTCTGGAACGACGATTACTGTTCCCTGGTGAACGACAAGTACCTTTTCCACTGCCTGTGTCGGTATCACGGCATACCCGTTCCCGAGGTCTACGGGATCTATTCCAACGGGTCGGTCAAGGGCGATGGGTCCACCCTCTTGGGCCTTATGGACAGGCAGGGGCTCGAAAGGGTGATCCTGAAACCGGTGCGGGGCATGCAGGGAAAGGGGATCTGTTTCGTCGTTCGTGATGGCAAGGGGGCGAAAATGGAACCCGTGCAAGGCCAGGAAACAGCCGCCGGTCGAGTGGACGGACAGCGGGAAGAGTTCATCGTCCAGGAAGTGGTAAGACAGCACCCGGCCATGAGCCGGATCAACCCCCACTGTCTGAACACGATCCGGCTTATCACGCTGCTCACCAGGGACAACGAGGTGAAATTCCTGGCCGCCATGCTGCGCACCGGTTCGGGAACGGCCCCCGTAGACAATTTCTCATTGGGTGGGATTGTGATCAAGGTTGATATCGCCACGGGCAGGCTCAGGGGCCCCGGTTTTCTCAAGGGGGAATCCGCAAAACAGGTTGCCCGGCACCCTCTCACAGGGGTGGTCTTCGAGGGTCTCGAGGTACCCCACTGGAATGAATTGAAGGAGTCGGTGACGCAGGCACAGAAGGTTTTCAGCGAGCTCAAGGCCATAGGCTGGGACCTCGCCGTGACCGCGGGCGGCCCGGTGATCATAGAAGGGAACATCGAGTGGGGCACAACGGGGATCCAGGCCACAAACGGGGGGCTTCTTACCCCGGAAAACAGGGCCTTGTTTTCGCAATACGGTCTCACATTTCGTGGATAGGGGTGAACGGATGGGATGGATAGGGTTGTATGGTGTGGCGGATGATGCGGCCGGCAGGGCTCCCTGTCCAAGCTGAACTTCAAGGTTGCGGGCTCTGTGACCGCCGGCTGCCTGGTTTACCTTCAGATGCGCGATAACTACTAGCAAAGACATCGCTTTTCTCCATGGAAAAGATACATGTCAACTGTATTGGAGATTCGTTCGCAAGTTTGAGGGAGGCAACGCTTTCGCGGGGGACCTTTTCCTGCCGGAGAACATGACGGGACGAGAGCTGTATTCCGGTCGATATGTCAGGTTACGAACATGAAAGCGCCCAACAACGCTGACACGGGCTGCGCATCTTGCGTGCGGCCTCACACCTTGTGACGAAAGAGGCGAAAGTCGAGGGTAGGGACGTGAACGGTTTTCTAAGAAAGGTGAAGCGGTACATGTTTTCCCGGCATACCATGATTTTTTACGACTATTCCATGGGCGACCTTGCCTCGCTGGACTGGAAATCTAGGGAGGGCCTCATCTTCAGGGAGCTCTCATCGCTGGACTACGACGCCCTTGAGGCCCTCCTTGCCGCCCAGGGAACCGAGGAGCCCGTATTTCAGCCCCCATTTGACATGGCCGAGGCGGCCAGAAGGATCTTGATGGGCGGGCACTGTTTCATCTGCGAGGACAAGGGGCGGATCGCGGGATACGCATGGTTCGCCACTCATGAATGCTATATCCCCGAGGTTCAGGCGACGATCCGGTTGAAAGACAGGGAGGTCTACGGCTACAACGCATACGTAGGAAGGAAGTACAGAGGGCAGAGGGTCATCGAATGTCTCTGGGTGGCATCGGCCCGATCCCTGTATGACAGGGGCTTCCACTGGGGCATAGGAGCCGGGATGAGTTGGAACCGGACAATACACCGGGTTTTTTCGGCGATACGGTTTTCACGGAAAGGGTACCTCAGCGCAGGCTACATCCTCACTCTTCCATACATGGTCAATACCTGTAAGGGCTTGACCTTCATCGACAGGCCGCGCCGCCTTGAGTTCTACAGAAAACTGTTTCTGAGGTTCGAGACTGTGTTTTTACGCAGAGGAATGCCGGGGGATATAGTTCTTTCGGAGAAAAGACCATGGAAAAAGTAATCATTCTGACGGCGCGGGAACTGGGGTACCAGGTCGTCAGGGCTCTGGGGAAACAGGGGATAGGCAGCATCGTTATCTACGGCCACGAGCGCGACGAGATCGCCCAGTATTCGAGATATGCCGTCGAATCACACAAGCTGCCCCGTTTTTTTGACGAAACCGGGCTGTTGATGGATCTTCTGATGAGAAAGGCGGACAAGTGGCGGGGCACTATGATAATCCCTACCGGTGACCACGGCGTGAAATTCCTGGCAGACAACAGGGATAGCTTGTCGGACCATTACATTGTGCCCACTCCCGGTCCCGGCCTTATTGATACCATCGTTAACAAGAAATCTCTTTATGCACTGGCCCGGGATATAGGAATCGCGGTCCCGGGGATCCACTGTCCGCGATCGATGGATGAACTGAACATGCTCAAAGGGAATATTACGTTTCCCTGTTTATTGAAACCCGGCCTCGGACACCTTTTTTCGAGCAGATTCGATTTCAAGATGATGGAGATATATAACTTTGACGATCTTGTGAGGAACTACAGAAATCTTACGCGGGACTTCACGCACGATGAGTTCAACATGATGATATGCGACATCATCCCCGGCCCGGACAGCAAACAGATGGTCCAGTATGTCTCTTACATCGACCAGTCGGGGGAGCTTCTCGCCTCGATGACGTCGAGGAAGATGAGGCAGGACCCGCCTAGGTATGGTCAGGGAAGGATCGCGAAGAGCGAAAAGGTCGCCGGTGTTGACGAACAAAGCCGCAAGCTTCTCAACGGGTTGGGCTATAGAGGGTTCTCCGAGATAGAATGGAAGTACGACCCCCGTGACGGTATCTATAAGCTCATCGAGATCAATCCACGCTTCATATTCTATATTGGTCTTTGCGTTGCTTGTGGAATCAATTTTCCCTACATCCAATATGCGGACCTCGTCCTCAACAAGAAGGTCAGGATGGATTCATTCAGGGAAAACGTTTACTGGATCCATGAGTACAAAGATGTTCTCCATACGGTCCTCAACCACAGGATGGAAACCCTCTCCTTCTGGGATTATGTAAGGCCCTACCTGGGCAAGAAATCACTTGCCATCCTGGACTTGAAGGATATGCGACCTTTTTACGAGCAGTGGAGGCAACATGTCACCAATATGCTAAGGAAATGGGGATCATGAAAATCCCTTTGAAGCAGAAGGCCATTATCATCAATGCTACTGGTTTGGGATACCAGGTTATCAGGGCGCTCAGCGAAAAGGGGGTTCAGAGCATAGTCGTCTACGATCGGGAGTTCGAGGAATTAGGGAGATATTCGCGATATGTTGCGGAATCCGTCATGATTCCCGGTTTTATCGAAGAACCACACCGACTCCTCGATTACCTTTTGAAAAAGGCTTCTGAATGGTCGGGCAATCTTATCATACCCACGAAAGATTACGGTGTCGAATTCCTGGCGGGGCACAAGGCCATCCTGTCGCAACATTATATAATCCCAATGCCAGACGGCAATGTCATTGACGGGATTCTGAACAAAAGGACTCTGTACGAGAACCTGCGCAAGCGCGGAATCTCCGTCCCGAAGACGTTTCATCCGCGATCCGTCGATGAACTGAATATGCTCAGGGACGAAATAACGTTTCCATGTCTTCTCAAACCCGGCCTCGCACACCTCTTTCTCAGAAAATTCGGTTTCAAGATGCTCGAGATCCATAATTTCGATGACCTGGTGAGCAACTACAGGAACGTTACCGACGATTTCACGAGTGACAGGTTCAAAATGATGATATGCGACATAATCCCCGGCCCGGACAGCAAGCAGATGATCCAGTATGTCTCTTACATCGACCGGTCAGGGGAGCTTCTCGCCTCGATGACATCGAGGAAGATGAGACAGGACCCGCCGAGATACGGGCAGGGGAGGGTCGCGAGAAGCGAAAAGATCGCCGGTGTCGATGAGCTGAGTTACAGTCTGCTCAGGGATTTAGGTTTTTATGGTTTTTCCGAGACGGAATGGAAATATGATCCACGCGACAACCGGTACAAGCTCATAGAGATCAATCCCCGGTTCATATTCTATCTGGGGCTCTGTGTCGCCAGCGGGATCAATTTCCCCTACATTATGTATGCTGATTTCGTTCTCAACAAGAAGGTCAGGGTCGATTCCTTCAGGGAGAACGTCTACTGGATCCACGAATACAAGGATGTCCTCCACACCGTCCTCAACCACAAAATGGAGTCCCTCTCCCTCTGGGATTACGTCAGGCCCTACCTGGGCAGAAAGTCCTTTGCCATATTCGATCTGAAGGACCCCAGGCCGTTCTTCGAACAGTTGAGGGAGCATGCGGACAATTTACTGAGAAGGAGATTCTGCAGCCGCTAAAGCCATGAGTGTTATCGTAACCAACGCAAAGAACAGGATAGCCTATGCCATTGTCAGGAGCCTCGGCGAGAAGGGGATCGATGTCTACACCGCCGACTTCGTGCCCCGATCCATGTGCTTCGCGTCCCGTTTTTCCCGGGGTCATTTCATCTATCCCTCGCCCTTCAAAGACCAGGAGGGCTTTATCGACTGCATTATAGAGAACGTGCACCGCCTGAAGGCACGGGTCCTCATGCCCGTCTTCGAAGAGACATTTCTCCTGTCAAAATATAAGGACGTGGTTTCGCCGCACGTCGCCATGGCCATCCCCGACTACGACCAGGTTCTCATGGCGCACAACAAGGACAGGTGGATGCCGCTTGCCGGATCGCTCGGCATACCCGTACCGCGGACCTTCACCGCGGGGGAATTGAGAAACGGGCATCTTAAGTCCTCGCGGCCGCGATTCCCCGTGCTCATAAAACCGCATCAAGGCGGCGGCGCCTGGGGGATTACCCACGTCACGACAAAGGGGGAACTTACGACCCTCCTGTCCGGCGATACTTACATGGACAGACCGTGGGAGAGGTTTTCCATACAGGAGAAGATCGCAGGGACGGTGCACTGCGTTGCCATGCTGTTCAATCACGGGCAGTTGAAGGGTCACGTCGTTTACAAGCAGCTAAGAGACCTTCCCTTTACCGGCGGCCAGGCGACGCTGAGGGTGAGCATTCACAGTCCGGCGGCGGTTGCGCACTTAAGGAGGCTGCTCGAAAAACTAAACTGGCACGGGATCTGCCAGGCCGATTTCATAGTCGAGGAGGGAACCGGCATACCTTACCTGATCGACATCAATCCGCGATTCTGGGGCTCCCTGGTGCAGGGGATCGCCAGCGGGGTGGATTTTCCCTACCTGGTTTACAGGATGGCCCGTGACGGTGACGCTGAAGGCGTTGACGGTTTCAAAAAGGGGGTCGTGACGAGATGGCTGTGGGGGGACTTAAAAACCCTGCCCGAGGCGCTCCGGTGTGCAGGGGACAAGATGGGGTTTCTCAGGGAATACTGCAGACTTTTCGGCCGGGGGGTCGCCTTCGACGATTTCTGCCTCAAGGATCCCCTGCCCTTTCTCACCTTCGGCCTCGATTTCATCACCAAGATCGTCAAGCAGAGGACGCTTCACCCGAGATCCCATGACTCACTGGAAGGTATCTGGGAATAGATGAGACCCTCCGATCTCTTAAATAAACTCAGACACAAGTCTCCATGGACGATCCTGACGGACGGTCTTCGCTTCGCACGGGGATACATGGTCTCGATGAGATTCGAACGGCCGGCGCTCGTGTCGGTGCGGGGGAAACTGAGGATCCTTAATCGGCATGGTTCCATTTCGGTCGGTGACCTTACCGATTTCTGGCCCGGTGTCAAACTTTCCTGCATGGGGCCGCCGCACGGGGACAAGGCACGGATCAGGATAGGAAAGAACTGTTCCATCGGCGATCGGACCGAGATCCATGCAGGCAGGCTGGTACGGATCGGACAGGGGGTAATCATAGCTTGGGACTGCGTCATAATGGACCGCGACTATCATTCGACCGGGCATGGCGCCGAGGGTATGCGGCCGGTGATCATCGGCAACGGAGTCTGGATCGGATGCCGGGCCATGATCCTGAAAGGTGTGACCGTAGGGGAGGGGGCAGTGGTGGCCGCCGGGGCGGTGGTAACGAAAGACGTCGCACCATTTACACTGGTTGCCGGAAACCCGGCGAAAGCCATCAAAAAGGTCGATGGCTGGCGAAAAGGCCGGCCCGTCCTGACCATCTCGGTGAAGTCATGACAGCGGGAGCAATCACGGTGCTCCACCTTATCGCGCCGGCGCACTTCGGAGGGGCCGAGCGTGTGGTTCTCAATCTTGCCGACGCCATCGACAGGTCACGCTTTAATTTAGTGGTCGGCTCCTTTGTGAATGCACGGTTTCGCCAGAACGAGTTTGTGACACGGATGGAGGAGAAGGGCATTCCGAATACCGTCTTCTGGCTCAGGCGAACCCTGGATATCGAGAATATTCCCCGCGTCGTCAGGTTCATCCGCTCCGAAAGGGTCGGCATCGTCCATACCCATGGCTACCGCGCGGATATTGTGGGGCTCATAGCGGCCAGGCTGTCGAAGCGTCCCGTGGTCGCGACGGTCCACGGGTTTGTCCCCATCGATTCGCGGTTGCGCCTCTACGAGCAGTGCGACCGCCTGGCCCTGCGTTTCTTCGACCGGCTCCTGCCGGTGTCCGATCAGATCTGCCGTGTCCTTTGCGCAAGCGGTGTCCGGCAGGAGAGAATGACCACTATCCGGAACGCCGTCGCCGTGGGGGGCGACAACGGCGGGTGCGCCCTCGGGTTCTCGCCCGAGGTCCATAAGTATGACGGCGAGTTCCTGATAGGCATAGTAGGAAGGTTGAGCCCTGAAAAGAACATCCCCGGGTTTCTTGAGGTTGCACGGGAGCTCTCGGGGAAATATGACCATCTCAGGTTCGTCGTTGTCGGCGACGGTCCCGAACGGGATTGTCTCAAAGGCCTGACCATGAGCCTGGGGCTGGATGGAAAAGTGAAGTTCACCGGTTTCATCGACCGGATGGAAGACGTCTATTCATGCCTGGACATGCTGGTCATAGCCTCCTCGACGGAGGGCATTCCGCTGACCGTCCTCGAGGCGATGAAGCACGGCATCCCCGTTGTTTCCACGGCTGTCGGCGGGATACCCGAGGTCATCGACCATGGTGTTGACGGCCTGCTCGTCGAGCCCGGGGATACGGGATCGCTCTGCCGTGCCGTCGAAGCGCTGGTCCGCGACGGCAACAGGTACATGACGATATCGCATAACGCACAAAGGAAGGTCGTCCGCAGTTTCGACCGTTCGTTGTGGATACAAAGAATAGAGAAGTGTTATTTGTCCATGTTTAATAAAACGGAGGAAGCGTCAAATGGATAAGCTCAAAGTCGGAATCGTCGGTTGCGGGACTATTTTTCATTATCACTATGCCTTCATTGAGGCGCATCCGGGAGCCACCGTCTGTGCCGTGGCCGACAGGGACGAGAAGGCGCTCAGGGTGGTCAGCGACAGATACGGCATCAAAAATTGCTACAGCGACCTCGAGGAGATGATTCGCAAGGAAGCCACGGACGTCGTGCACATTACCACTCCCCCGCAGACACACGCGGCCCTGGCGGAAGCGGCAATGAACCTGGGCAACCACGTCTTTGTCGAAAAACCGATGACAACGGACCATGCAAGCGCCGCGAGACTCTACAATGTCGCCGCTCAAAAGGGCGTGAAGCTTTGCGTGGACCACAACCATCTCTTCGACCCGTGGATGCTTAAAGCGAAAGAGGTCTTGAAGGACCTGCCCCCCGAGGATATCACCTACGTCGAAAGCTATTACGGCATCAACCCCCGGATTCCCGAGATCATGGGCTATCGCGGTGCCAACGAGATCTCCTGGATATATTCCCTGCCCGGGGGTCTTTTCCATGATTTCCTGACCCACCCGCTCTACCTGATGCTGGAATACACGGGGCGGCCCGTCCGCATCGAAACGATGGCCCGGTCCTGCGGGGCACTTCTTCAGGGTCTCTCCGACGAACTCCACATCATGGTGAATGGCGAAAGGGCACTCGGCAAACTCACCATCTCGTTCAATGCGAGGCCGTTCCAGCACTTCCTGAAGATCTACCATAAAAAGGGGATCGTCACCGTTGATTTCAATAATATGACCATGGTCGCCAACCGGTTGACCGGGCTGCCGGGCGCGGTGACAAAGATCGCCACCAACCTCGGTACGGCCCGTGCGCTCACGAAGCAGACGTTTTCCAACGTATACAGGTTCGTCACAGGGAAACTGAAACCCTACTCGGGGATGAAGAACCTTATCCATGGATTCTATGATTCCATCCTTCAGTCGGGAGAGTCGCCCGTTTCGGCCGAAAGCGCTCTCGATGTGCTTGGGGTTATGGACCGGGTGTGGAAGGATGCGGGCAAGCTTCATCCCGTCTTCACGAACGTTCCCGCGCCCGCTGCCAGGGCATGGGACCCCGCAAAGGGAAGGGTGCTCGTAACAGGAGCCGGGGGATTTCTTGGCAGAAGGCTGACGGAGGCCCTCGTCGAAAAAGGGTATTTTGTTCGCGTTCTCGTAAGGAAACTGACGGACATCGAGCCCTTCAGGGCACTCGGCGTCGATGTGCATTACGGAGACCTCCGGGATGAGCTGGCGGTGGCGGAGGCCATCGACGGAATGGACTACGTGGTCCATGCCGCCGCGGCCCAGGAGGGTGACTGGGACACCTTTGACGAAACGACGGTCAGGGGGACGGAAAGGGTCATGAGATTGTCCCGTCAGTTGAAGTCCAGGCGTGTGATTTATATCAGTTCCATGAGCGTCTACCAGATGAGCGGTCTCAAAAAAGGCGCGGTGATAACCGAGGACAGCGCGCTCGAAGAGAACCCCGGGGCCAGGGGATTCTACACCTTCTCAAAACTGGAAGCGGAAAAGACGGCGAGGGGATTGATGTCGCCGAACGGCACCTTGAACGGCAGGGTTCCGGCAGTCATATTGAGGCCGGCCACGATCTACGGACCGAGAGGTCCCGTATTCACCCCCCTTATCGGTGTCTCGCTGTTCGACAAGGTGTTTATGATACTGGGCAAAGGAAGAATGAAACTGCCCCTCGTCTACATCGACAATCTCATAGACGCCATCGTCCTGTGCATTGAAGATGAAAGGTCCGCCGGCCAGACGTTCAATGTCATCGACGACGAAGGGACGACAAAAAAGGGATATGTGAGGAAGCTCGCGGGAGAACTCTTTCCCCGCTCCCATTCGGTGTCCCTTCCCTACTGGTTCGTAGCCTCGGCGGTCCGCTTCCAGGAGATCGCCTTCAAAATGATGCACAGGAACCCCGTCCTGACCCGATACCGCCTGAGTTCGTCCAGCGCGGATGTCGGTTTCAGCAACACAAGGATCAAAGAACGGCTCCGCTGGCAACCCAGGGTGTCCATCGACGAAGGACTGTCACGAACGTTTGCGTGGTTCAAAAAGAATGGGAGATGATGGGTGATGGCAACAGGTGATGGGTTCGGGGTGATGGGTAAGAGGGAAAGACCTTTTCTTTTCCTATTACCCACATCTGTCCAAAATAATATAAAGGTCAACCTCTTTCCGGACAGTCACAAACTAACGCATAGTTCCCTATGTTCTTCCTCCGTCATTCCAGCCCCTTCTTCCTCCGTCATTCC
>DIFE01000047.1:3890-24252 GCA_002418985.1 Deltaproteobacteria bacterium UBA5756 | reverse complement strand
TATTTTGATGGTGGATTGGGGGTGCATAAATTCAAAGTCTCCCGGATCTGTCTGGGAACTTTTTTGACGGCCGGATAATCTCAACTCTGAAGGTTGCCGCATGGGAGTCGGCGAGGTTCGATAAAGCTGTGGACTTGGCGCAAGCGAATGGTGTTGAATTAGACAGTGGGAACGAATGGCCGAACAGCCGGCCAAACAGGAGCGATGATGAAGAATATCATGCTGGTACTTGCCATAGTGCTGGGTTTTGTCAATTCGGCCGTGGCCGACAGGGGTCCCGTAATATGGCAGCAAGATGTCAGCCTTACACAAGAATCGCAAAAGGCGATCATTCTCCACAATGGGACCCGGGAGGTCCTGATCCTGGGAACGGAATTGAAGGCAAGCACCGAGATCGATCTTCTTGAATTCATACCGTTGCCGTCCCAGCCAAAAGTGACCCTGGCAAACTCAGATCCTTTCAAGGCGGCTGTAAGGCTTATTACCGAAAAAGGCCTGGTTTTTCTGGTTGGTGATGCCGTAACGAAGGGCGGAGCGTCAGGAACGGCGACTGTCCCGGTAGAGATACGTTTTTCGGAAAAGATCGGACTCCATGATATCACCGCCATAAAGATCAACGACATAGATGAATTTGCCCGGTGGCTTGATGGTTTTTTCAGGGGTAAAGGTATTGAAGCAGACAGCCGGAGGTTGTCCGGCGTCCTCACGAATGCCCGGGACTACATGAAGAGGGGATATAACCACTTTGTTTTCGATTACGTGAAGGTAGCCGACAAAACACGGTTTGCGGAGCCCTTGATATACAGCTTCGCGACGGAAAAGATATACTACCCGCTAAAGACGTCCAACCTGATAGGCGGCAAAGGTATGGTCGAGATGATCCTCGTACTTCCGGGCTCCATCACGGATGACATCTGGCAGGACGTGAACAGGATCTTCACGCTCGGCGCCGGCGTTGGAATCGAGCTGAGTTCTTCGTCTAAATTGTACCGCACGGAGGCAGAAACCCTCTATCCCGATTCCGGGTTTTTCGGGCAAAGATCAAAGATCTACATGCAGGTGCTCAGATACAGGGGCCCCTACAACTTCAAAGACGATTTTACCCATGACATTGCCAGGCTTGTTCCTTATGCCCACCGGTTCCAGAGCGCCAGATGGCAAAGCATGGTAAAGGACTTTTCGCCGCCGTTCAGGGCTGAGGAGATTCGGGACCTCAAAGAGGTCTTCTGCCCGAAGAGCGGTGATCCGCAGTACATTTTCCAGATAACGGATTACGGGCTTGACTGCGGGGACTTCATTCCCGGCGAAGAGTATGAGGTTTATGCCGCGCTTTTCCGGGGAAGGGTGCCGTCAGGTATTCCGCACGGATGGGTTGAGCTTCAGAAGGCCACCAGCATCAAGGAACTGCGAAGTAAAAAGATTAACATAGACAAGGCTATCCTGAAAGATTTCAACGACAAGAACAGAATCAGCTATTCCCTCGAGAATGCTTTTCCCGACGATGGTGTGCGGAGGATCACGATAGCGGATGGCAAGGCCGGAGTGCTGCCTCTGAAGGGAGGCAAGACATACGTATCGCGTGTGGGTTTCGACAGGAACAGATCGACAGCCCTGGTGCACGTCGACCACATAGCCGGACCAAGGGCCGGGGTAGCCTATTATGTGACCCTTCAAAAGAAGGACGGTGAATGGGTAATAACGACTTCAGTGATGGAGGCCATATATTGACGTGAACTGCGCACGTATAGCCTGCCAATCCGCCCTCGTCTTCATGTTTAAAGATTTCTTGAACCTTGGTTTTAAGTTCTGAGGCAAATCACCCGATTACCAGGCGGTACCTGACTTTTCAGCTGGGAGAAGAGGTGTTTACGATTGATGTCGCAAATGTCCGGGAGATACTTGAGTTTACAACGGTTTCCAACGGGTAGATACCTGCTTCGGGTTCAAAAAGAACTACAGGGTCGGTGACTCCGCTCACAAGGGGTTTCAGACCCTGTCTTTATCCTTCCAGAATATCCTGGATCTTTTGAAGGAGTTCGTGGGGCGACAGGGGTTTTGCCAGGAAATCGAAACCTGTTTCGCAGATACCCTTGTCGGACAGGATGTCTTTCGTATATCCGCTCGTAAAGAGGACCTTGATATCGGGTTTGAGGGCTCTAACCTCATCGATTACCTCTATGCCATTCTTCCGGGGCATGACGACGTCAACGATGACGAGATCGACGCTATCCTTGTTTGAGATGAAGGCGTCTACAGCCTCTTCACCGTCAGCTGCTTCGATGACCCTGTATCCCGTTCTCATAAGGACGCTTTTTGCAAGGCGGCGAACCTCCGGATTGTCCTCGGCAAGGAGGATCGTCCCGCTGCCCTTCCTGACCCTGGCGGGCTTTGGTCTTCGGCCCCTGGCCTTCTGGTCGACGATGGGCAGGTAAATGTGAAAAGTGGTCCCGACACCTTTTTCGGAATAGGCGGAAATGAAGCCGTTATGCTGCTTTACGATGCCGTAAACGATGGATAATCCGAGTCCCGTGCCTTTCCCGACTTCCTTGGTAGTAAAGAAAGGGTCGAAGATCCTTGCACGGGTTTGCTGGTCCATGCCTATACCCGTGTCGGAGACCGAAATAGTCGCATACAGGGAACCCTTGCCGTGACGGGACGCCACAAAACTATTGTCAGGGCGAACCTGCCCGGCTTCAATGGAAAGCACTCCCCCTGACGGCATGGCGTCCCGGGCGTTTGTAGCCAGGTTGATGAGCACCTGCTGGATCTGGGTGATGTCCGCCATGACCCCCAGACCGGGCGTGCCGAGCGATATCTTCAGATCGATATCTTCCGAAAGGAGCCTTTTCAAGAGATTTTCAACCCCGGAAATAATGTCGTGGATGTTGTGGTACGTGAGGCTTATCGCCTGCTTCCTGCTGAAGGCCAGCAGGCTCTGGGTCAGACTGACCGCTTTTTCCGACGAAGCGAGGATCTCTTCGACGTACATCCGAAGCGGGTCTTCCTCCCGCATCTCCATTTCCAGAAGATTGCCGTAGCCAATGACGGCGGTGAGGATATTATTGAAATCATGGGCTACGCCGCCGGCGAGTTGACCGATCGCCTCCATTTTCTGAGATTGAAGGAGCTGGGCCTGCAGGCGTTCCCTTTCTTCATCGGCCCGCTTTCGCTCACTGATATCGTGGGCGAAGGCGAAGATGTATTCATTTCCGTTGTATTCCATGTAGTTCAGATTCAACTCCACGGTAAACCTGGTTTCATCCTTTCTCTTGTATTGTGATTCTATCGTCATGGAATGCTTTGTCTTGAGACTGGATCGAAGCTGTCGATTCCACTCGTCATAAGGGAAATCTTCATCCCATGCCCTGACGTTCATGCCGAGTATCTCTTTTTCCGTGTAGCCCAGAGCGTCACAGGCGGCTTTGTTGACACGGATGGCATATCCGCCCATGCTCAGCCAGAAAGTGGGCATGGCGGACTGATCTACGGAGAACATCGTCATCTTCAGGAGTTCCTCGGTCTTGTTTCTCTCCGTGATATCAAAGGCGATGGAACAGACATATCCAATGCCGCCGTACTCCATGTAGTTGCCTTTAATCTCAACGGGGTATGAAGATCCGTCCTTGCGTTTCTGAAAGGACTCGAAGATGACCGTGCCCTTGCTTTTCAAATCCTTCCAGTGGTTTTTCCACTTTGACGGGGTAAGGGTGAGATCGATATCGGGGACCGAGAGGTCAAGAATCTCTTCCCGTGTGTACCCTGTGGAGCGGCAGGCCTCATCGTTTGCATACAATATCCGCGAATCCGCACCTATCCAGAGAATAATGGCGGCAGCGCGGTCAACGGTGAATTGGGTGAGGCGAAGCTGCTCGTCGACCTTTTTGCGCTCTGTGATGTCCCGCACGAATGTGCAGTTGTATTCCTGGTTGTCATATTCAAAATAGCTGCCGGATATTTCGACAGGATAGACCCGACCGTCTTTTGCACGGTGGCAGGATTCTACCAGCAGGGAGCCGCAGGCCTTCTTCTGCTTCCAGTGCCAGTCCCAACCCTCCGGTGTCAACTGGGGGTCGATATCGAAAACGGTCATGGAGAGGAGTTCCTCACGGGAATATCCGGTGATTCGACACGCCGCGTCATTGACATAGATGATACGGGCGTCCTTGTCCAACCAGAAGATGGAGTCCATGACCCGGTCGACTACCGCCTGGGTGAAATTGAGCCGCTCTTCCGTCTTCTTGCGCCCCGTGACATCGATGATGGTACTGATACGGTATTGTTTACCTGGAAAATCAAGCGGGTGCCCGGAGACTTCGACATCGATGATGGTGCCGTCCTTTTTCACATGGCGGGACGATGACATGCAGCGGGTTGATAACGAGTGCCCAATGAACTCAAGGAGCTTATCCACCTCCTCGGGCGGGTGGATATCCTTCAGCGTCATGGACAGGAATTCCTTGCGAGTGTAACCGTAGTGTTCGATGGCGGTGTCGTTGACGTCGGCTATCTCAAAGGTCTCGATGTCGTAGACGAGCGAGGGGAAAGGGTTATTATTGAACATCTGGCGGTATCTGAGTTCGCCCGTGCGCAAGGCCTCGCGCACCGCGACGGAAGGCCTGTTCCTGGGTAGCCGATGGGTGTTTGCGCGACGTTTTCCAAGTTTCATCCTGTTTTTCACGGTATGTTCTTCTATCCTTCGGTGATATCCTATAATCCTATCACCAAAAAGTCGAACAAAATCAGGTGCTTTTTAGCGAATAGCTGTTTCACGCGGGAGCGATCTCGAAGTGGAGCCTGTTGGACTCGACATCCGCCAGGACAACCCTGATAGTCACGGTGTCACCGACGCGGTAGCTCTTGTGTGTCCTGCCCCCGATTATCCTGAAACGATCTTCCTCAAAATGGTAGTAGTCGTCAGCAAGGGCCGACAGGAGGACAAGACCTTCCACGAACATTTCGGAGAGCTCCACGAAGAAGCCGAAGGACGTGACATGAGAGATGACGCCTTCGAATATTTCTCCCACCCTGTCTTTCATATAGAGGATACGAATTCTGTCTTCAAGTTCGCGTTCGGCCTCCATGACAAGGCGCTCCCGTTCGGAGAGGTGACTGGCCATGGCAGCCAGTTCCTCCTCATTGTAAGCGGACTGCCTGCCGGCGAGTGTGTCCTTTAATATCCTGTGACAGACGAGGTCGGGATATCTCCGTATGGGGGATGTGAAATGAAGATAGCTCTCAGATGCCAGGCCGTAATGTCCGCGGTTGTGGCTGAAATAACGCGCCTGCTTCATGGAACGCAGCAGCACTCTGTTGACAATGAATTCGTAGTTCGTGCCGCAGACGCTGTTCAACACTTCCTGCAAGGCGCGGGAAGCACCCGTTTTCTTGTATCCGATGCCGAGACCTTGAAGGAGCCGTTCAAAATCCCGAAGCTTCTCCCGTTCCGGCGGTTCGTGGATCCTGAAGAGCGCCGGGATGCCCCTGGCCTCAAAAAAGCGCGCAACCGCCTCATTGGCCGCAATCATGAACTCCTCGATGATGCGATGTGAATAGAGACGTTGTGCCCGAAGGATCTGGCGGACCCCGCCCTCTATGTCGAGAACGACCTCCGGTTCGGGAAGATCGAAATCGATACTGCCTCTTTTTTCACGCGTGCAGGTGATAAGCCCGGCCAGTTCGGCCATGTCGGTCAGGTCAGGGAGGATGGCCTCGAGTTTACGCCGGGTTTTCGCGTCATTTTCGACCACGGCCTTTTCTACTGCCTCGTAGGTGAGGCGCATGGCGCTTCGCATGATCGAGGGATGAAAGGAGGAATTTGCGACCCTTCCTTCTCTATCGAACTCAAGCTTCGCGGTGACCGTATATCTGTCCTCGAGGGGATTGAGGCTGCATATGCCGTTGGAGAGTGTCTTCGGCAGCATGGGAAGGACCCTGTCGGGAAAATAGACGCTTGTTCCGCGCTTGAGGGCCTCCTGGTCGAGCAGCGAGCCGGCCCTTACATAGTGGGACACGTCGGCGATCGCAACGTGAAGGATGAACCCATGCGACGAACGTTCAATGGCGACGGCATCGTCGAAATCCCGTGCGTTCTTTCCATCAATGGTGACGAACCTCAGGTTCCTCTGGTCTTTCCTGCCTGACGGCGCCAGCGGGGCTACGCGATCCCGGGCCTCCTGTTCCATGGCTTTTGAAAACCGGGCCGAGAGTGAATGCTTGTATTCAATGAATTTACTGATGGAGGAAACGCTCGTTAGATCCCTGAGAACTTTGGTGATCCTGCATTCCGGTTCGACTTTCTCTCCCGGAAATGCTGTCACTTGCGCGACTACGAGCCGGCCGTCGCCGATATCTGTTTTTGACTTTACTACCTTGTATTCTATGTTATATCGCCAATCTTCTGGAATAACGTAAAGAATATTATCAGACAGTTTAGTAAAGCCTATGATGTTATTGGATTTACGGTGAGTTATCCTTATGATCTTGCCTTCCGGCTTGCCCCGGTGGTAATGGTCGAGCCTGACCGTTACCCTGTCCCCGTGGACCGCATTGTTAAAGTTGCGGGACGATACGAAGATGTCCTTTGCGCCCTCCGCATCGGGGATTACGAAGCCATTGCCGCTCCGGGTACATGCGAGGGTTCCTGAAACCAGATCCATTTCTTTCGTTAACCCGAACCGTTTGTTTCGGAGCTCGATTACCCGGCCTTTCGCTATGAGAGTGCCGAGAAGCTTGAGCAGTTCTCTTCGATTCGGCTCGCCTCCTCTGAAAATGCTCTCGAGTTCATCGATGCCCACGGGTCGTCGTGCACTTGAAAGCACCCTCAAGACCTGGTCGGCGGTGATCGGGTGGATGTCCTTTTTCCGTTTCTTCATTTTTTCGATCCGTCCTTTACCTTATACCACGTTTAGCCCAGTGCTTCCAACCTCTGGCGGGATAGAGCAGTTGATATTTGCCCGGCAACCCTCTATAATGGTGTTTTGGGAGGGTCATGGATTACAGTCTGAAAATAGGCGGCGAGGCAGGGCAGGGGATACAGACGATAGGTGATGCCCTCGCGAAGGTATTTTGCCGGTTCGGATACCATGTCTTTACCAATCAGGATTATGAATCACGGATCCGCGGGGGGCACAATTTCTACCAGATACGCCTGTCTGACCGGCCTATTCGGGCACCACGCAGGCCGCTGGATATCCTCCTTGCCTTTGACCGGGAGTCGATCCCGGCTCACCGGGCCGAAGTTCGCGAAGAGGGGATTATAGCCTATGATTCCTCTTTGTTGAAAGAGAGCTTCGCCGGACCCCAATTCCTCGATATTCCTTTCGTGAAAATTGCCACCGATACGGGCGCGAGCCGTATCGTTGCAAATACCGCCGCTACAGGTGCCATTCTGGGAATGCTCGGTTTTTCCCTCGATCCGCTTTTTGATATTCTCACCGTACTGCTGAAAAGGAAGGACGACCGGACGCGGGAGCAGAACAGGCTGGCCGCTGTCGCCGGCCATGAGTATGCCGTAAAGAACTGCGGTCGCTGTTCCTTCAGCCCGGCCTCCACGGGCGTTCCGAAGATGCTTGTGGGCGGCAGCGAGGCCGTTGGCTTCGGCGCACTGGCGGCAGGGTGCATGTTTTACTCTGCGTATCCGATGACGCCTTCCACCGGCATCATGACGTATTTGGGTGCCAGGGCGAAAGAATACGGTATTATCGTCGAGCAGGCGGAAGACGAGATTGCGGCTATTAATATGGCCCTCGGTGCGTCTTTTGCCGGGGTCAGATCGATGACGGGGACATCGGGAGGCGGTTTTGCTCTTATGGTCGAAGGCGTCTCTCTGGCGGCGATGACGGAGACTCCCATCGTTATAGCCCTCGCCCAGAGACCGGGACCTGCTACCGGGCTTCCGACGAAAACGGAACAGGGTGATCTTTTCTTTGCCCTTTATGCCGGGCACGGCGAATTTCCGCGTGTCATATTCGCGCCGGGCAACCCGGAGCAGGCCATCCGGCTTACCGCAAAGGCCTTCCATATCTCTCAAAAGTACCAGATCCCTGTTTTTGTCATGACCGATCAGTATCTAGCCGACACGCAGTGGACCCTGGATAGCGTTGCTTTGGATAACCTTCCGATGAAGGACTACCGAACCGATGCCGCCGAGATTGACAGGCTCGATGCATACGCGAGGCATGCCTTCACAGACTCTGGCGTATCACCTTTCGGCATACCGGGGAAGACGAAACATGTGGTCGTGACCGACAGTGACGAACACAATGAGGCGGGGCATATCATCGAGGACAAAGGCTTGCGCAGCAAGATGGTGGAGAAGCGGCTTTTCCTCAAGCTGGAGAATATCCGCAAAGAGATCGCACCCCCTGTGTTCCTGGGGTCTGCTGCGCCTGAAACAGTCATTATATCCTGGGGTTCAACATACGGTGTCGTGAGAGAGGCCGTGGAGAGCATGGGGGATAAGAAGATCGCCATGCTCCATTTCAGTGAAATTTATCCTTTGCCGGGCCTTCAATCGTTCGACTATGTCGAGGTTCTCAAGAAGGCAGAACGGACAATTTGCGTAGAGAATAACGCCACGGGGCAGTTCGCCCGGCTTTTGAAGGCCGAGACGGGTTGCGCGGTGACGGACAGGATCCTGCGGTACGATGGCAGACCTTTCCTGATGGAAGAACTTCTGGAGGAATTGCGTGGAAGGAGTTGAAAAATATCTGGGCGAAGTACCCGCATGGTGTCCGGGCTGCGGTAATTTTGCCATTCTTCGCGCCTTCAAGGAGGCACTTGACGCCGAGGGGATTGAACCTTACCGGTTCTGCATCGTCTCAGGCATAGGTCAGGCGGGCAAATTTCCCCACTACGTCCGATGCAACACCTTTAATGGGCTCCACGGCAGGGCGCTTCCTGTTGCCACAGGGATCAAGCTTGCCAATCACGAGATGCTCGTCGTCGCTGTCGGCGGAGACGGGGACATGTACGGTGAGGGAGGAAACCATCTTCTCCACGCAATCAGGCGCAACATCGGCGTGAAGCTCTTTGTCCATGACAACCAGATCTACGGGCTCACGAAGGGCCAGGCGTCGCCAACGAGCATGGAGGGCATGGTGACCAAGAACCAGCCCCTTGGTGTCCTTTCGGGGCAGTTGAATCCCATGGCGATGGCGGTCGCCCTCGACTGCGGTTTCGTGGCGAGGGGGTACGCGGGCGACCATGAACATTTGAAGGCTCTCATACGTTCGGCCTTCAACCATAAAGGGTTTTCCATCGTTGATATTCTCCAACCCTGTGTTTCCCTGAACAAGGTGAATACTTACGAATGGTATGGGAAACGGGTCTATCACATAGGGGACGATCATGACCCCTCGGACAGGATAAAGGCGTTTGCCAGGGCATTGGAATGGGGCGACAGGATACCTATCGGTATCATATATCGGAACGACCGTCCCAGTTTCGAGAGCAGGCTTCCCGTGATCGCCGCGAGGCCTCTCGTGGACGGTGTTGGGAAGTGGCAGGAACTGAGAGAAAAACTGGCCGGATCTTTAAACGAGTTCCGTTAAGTCGAAATCACGTTCGTAAAAATAAGGAGAAGGGAATGAATCTAAAGGCTATTCAGAAGATATGCTACGGTGTCTACATCATCAGTTCAAAGAAGGACGGGAAAATCAACGGGCAGATAGCCAACACGGCCTTCCAGATCACATCCGACCCGCCCACGATGGCGATCAGTATCAATAAGGAAAACCTGACGCATGATTATATACGATCAAGCAAGGTCTTCACCGTATCGATCCTCTCGAAGTACGCCCCCATGACCCTTATCGGCAAGTTTGGATTCAAGTCCGGCAGGGATACGGAGAAATTCGCAGACACCGGTCACAGGCAGGGCGTGACGGGCGCTCCTATCGTGCTCGACAGCACGATAGGTTTTCTGGAATGCGAGGTCTTGAGCGAGACCGATGTGGGTACACACACGATATTTATCGGAAGGGTTGTCGAATGTGATGTTCTGAGTGACGCCGAACCGATGACATACACATATTATCACCAGGTGAAGGGTGGAAAATCACCCAGGACCGCCCCGACTTATGTGAAAGACGAATCGGAACCGCCGAAACCTGCGGAATCCGGAAAATATGTCTGCAATGTCTGCGGTTACGTTTACGATCCCGCGGCAGGTGATCCCGAAAACGGAATCAAGCCGGGCACGAAATTCGAGGATCTGCCGGATTCGTGGGTATGCCCGGTGTGCAATGCGCCCAAGAGCGAATTTTCCAAGGAATAGTGGAGACTGAATATGACGGCCATAATACGGGAAACTAATTTTGACACGCTGGGAACGCTTAAAAAAGGCAAGGTCCGGGACATCTACGATCTCGGCGATCAATTGCTCATCGTGGCCACGGACAGACTGTCGGCCTTCGATGTCGTCCTTCCCACGGGGATAGAGGACAAGGGGAAGGTCCTTACGAAACTCTCCCTGTTCTGGTTCAGGCAGATGAAGGACGTCGTCCCCAACCATATCATCGAGACTGACATCGATAGATACCCCGCGAACCTGAGAGAGTACGGCGAGGCACTCAGGGACAGGAGCATGCTTGTAAAAAAAGCCAGGGTTCTGCCCGTGGAATGTGTCGTCAGGGGATACCTTGCAGGTTCCGGCTGGAACGAGTACAGGAAATCCGGGACAGTGTGCGGGATCAAGCTTGCCGAAAACCTGAAAGAGTCTTCCAAGCTTGAAGAGCCAATCTTCACGCCGTCCACGAAGGCCGACGAGGGACACGATCTCAACATCTCCTTTGAGGAGACGGTAAAGATCATCGGCGATGATTATGCAAGGAAACTGCGCGATACGACCATCGCCATCTACGAAAAAGCCCGCGATATAGCAGAGAAAAGAGGAATCATCGTTGCCGATACCAAATTCGAGTTCGGTACCATTGAGGGAGACGTGGTCCTCATCGACGAAGTCCTCACCCCCGATTCCTCGCGTTTTTGGTCTTTAAAGGACTATGCCCCCGGCAAGTCTCAGGAAAGCTACGACAAACAGATCGTAAGGGACTACCTGAACACCCTCGATTGGCCCAAGACCTACCCCGGTCCCGAACTCCCCCCGGAGATAGCGAAGAAGACATCGGACAGGTACAAAGAAATCTACAAAATCCTGACCGGCGAGAACCTTTAACAACTGTTCTCGAGTCTATCCGGCGATCCCGCCCTGGGCGCGGGCAAGAAAGAAAATAAAGACCTTGGTTAGCATATCCAACCGGGGTCACATAATGAACGTGCCGGTCCTGGGGAAAATTATAAGTCCCATAGGTCTTATACGACTTATTGGACCTATGTTTTGATTTTTGCTCTTTTCTTGTATTTCTCCGTGCCCTCTGCGAACTCTGGCTTAGCGGGGTGGATCGGCCATGATCTCAGCCATCCTGTATGCCTCGATGAGGCTTGTGGGATTTGCAGTGCCTTTGCCGGCTATATCGAAGCCCGTGCCGTGGCCGGGAGAGGTCCGGACGAAGGGGAGTCCCAAAGTAATGTTGACCGTCCTTTCGAAATCGATGGTCTTTACGGGTATTAGTCCCTGGTCGTGATACATGGCGATGTATGCGTCGCAATCGATGTGATGAAAAACGGAATCGGCGGGGTAGGGGCCCGTTGCATCCATTCCCATGGACTGAGCCCGGGATATGGCCCTTATGATGCCGTCTTCTTCGTGCCCGATGATGCCCTTCTCGCCGGCGTGAGGATTAAGCCCGCAGACCTTGATGGAAGGGTTCTTGATGGAAAAACGTTCCTGAAGCGACCTCGTGGTGATACAGATGCAGCGGAAGACTTTTTCTTCGGTTATCTCAGCAGGTACGGTCGCCAGGGGGATGTGGATTGTAACCAGACTCACCCTGATCTTCGGATTTGCAAGCATCATCACGTAGCTGTCGACTCCTCCGGCATGGGCGAGCAGTTCCGTGTGACCGGGAAAAGGAATCCCCGCCATACTCAGGGAAGCCTTGCTTATGGGACAGGTGACAAGCGCCGATGCTTCGCCGGTGAAGACGAGCTTTAACGCTTCCATGATATATTTGTATGAGGCCTCACCGCAACGGCCATCCGACAGGCCGGGTTCGACGGTGTCAATGTAGCCGAGATCGGAGAATTCCACGTCGCCTGGTGAACCGCTCCCGGGATGTTTGAATGAGAATCGCGGCAGAGACGGCAGGCGCGAACAGACCTGATCGAAGACCTTGATGTCGCCNNACGACAACAGGTATGCTCTTCGCGGTAAGGATGGAAAGTGATTTCAGTACGATTTCGGCGCCTATACCGGCAGGGTCGCCCATGGTAATTGCGATGCGGTTCATGAATGGTTGCTTTCTTGAAAAAAACGCCCTAGATCTTTACCTCGATGTATGATGTCTTCTTGAGTTTATCCATGTAAGTCCGGTAACGCTTGTTTGACTCTTCCATGACCATGCGTTCGTTGATGGCATTCTTAACCGCCTCGTATGGCAGGACTTCTACTTTTTTGACCTCGATGAGCTTCAATATGTGCAGGCCGTATGGCGTCGGGATGATCGGCGTGAACGACCCCGGGGCGAGGTTGTTCAGAGAGTCCCTCAAGGTGGGAAGAAGGTCACTTCTCTTGACGAAACCGATATCTCCTCCCTGTTTGGCAGAGGGGTCATCGGATATGCCGCGGGCCACGTCAGCGAAGGGCTTTCCAGCGGTCAAGTCCTTATATGCCTTTTCGGCACGCTCCTTGATGTCCCGGTGCTGGCCGGAGATGAATATCTGCTGGAGATGGAATTCCTGATCGCGAAAAACGTCCTGATGACTGTCGTAATAACTTTTCAGGCTGTTTTCCGTTATGTTAATTTCGGTGGAGACAACCCGCATGAGGAGCCTCGTCCGGAGGATATTCAGCCTGATCCCCTCGGTAAACTGGGCATAGGTGACATTGTCTTTTCTCAACTGTTCCCTGAGTTCCGCGTCGGTGATGAGGTTTTGCTTCTTGATGCCTTCGATGAAGTTGTTGACTTCCTGATCGGTTGCAGCAATCCCGAGTTTTTTGGCCTGCTGTTTGATGAGTATTCCTTCAACATACATCTCCAGCTTTTCCTTCATCTGCTGGTTCCTGAAATATTCATCAATGGATGTGAACTTTGTGCGTTTTTCGACCTTGATGTAGGCTTCGAAGTCCTTCAGGGTGATAATGTCGTCGTTGATGATGGCGATGACCCGGTCAATGACCTCGGCGTTGGCCGCAAAACCGGTCAACACGATAAAGGCTGCAGCAATGATGAGTTTTGATAAATGTTTCATTTGCTCTGTGGTACCGTTTCCTTTTTAGGCGGGGTCGTGTCGGCCTTTGGTCCCGCCGGGCTATCTTTGGCCTCAGGCTTTGCATCTTTCGATTCAGGCTGGGGAGCGGCCGCAGGTGTCTGGTCTTTCAGCAGTTCTTCGTTGATGGTGATCTTTGCGCTCTTTTTCAATTCCTCGATGTACTTGTCGAGTACGTCCTTCTGTTTTTCCTGGACAAGCTGTTGCTTTATGAAGTCCTTTACCTCTGCAAACGGGACATATTGAGGGGGTTTGATTCCCTCAAGCCTTATTATGTGGTAGCCGAACTGTGTCTTTACAATACCGCTTGTCTGGCCCACCTTTGCGAGCTTGAATGCCGCCGCCTCGTACTCCGGCAGGAGCGTTCCCTTCGGATGAAAACCTACCTCGCCGCCCGTCACCTTGGCATTGGGGTCGATGGAATACTTCTTTGCGAGGTCGGAGAAATCCTCACCGGCCTGAAGCTTGTCTCTAACCTGTTTCGCCTCGTCCTCCGATTTCAGGAGGATGTGGCGCGTGTTGATCTCACGGTCTTTCCGGAATTTCTCCTTGTTGGCCTCGTAGTACTTTTGCAGGTCTTCGTCGGAAATGTTGGCTCCCGAGGTCAATTTCTTCTTAAGAAGCGATTCTATGATGAGCTGTTCCTTGATCTCGGCCAGCCTGTTCTCAAATTCCTTGTCCTTCTCGATATTACTCTTCGCCGCTTCCGAAAGAAGGAGCTTTTTTATGATCAACCTGTCGAGATACGTCTTCTTGCCGCTCTCGGAAGCAACCATCATCTTCATGTTCATGGGTATCTTATCGAGTTCTTTGTTAAACTCGGTCATGGTGATCTTGTCGTTATTTATGGTGACCAGTACCTTACCATCCTCTTTTTTGTTGCACGCAAAGAGACATAACAATGCCAAACACAGGCAGATTACCGCATTCTTCATTCCCCACCTCTCCAACCCTTCTCGTTTTTTCACCATATATCACCTGTCTGACCGACCGCTCCCTATTCCGGGGGTTACCCGGTAAGGGCGATGGCGACAAATTAGTCCGTAACGAACTCTTATATCACAGGGCCACAATGTCCATCAATATATTTCTTATGAAATTCATAAGTTCCCCTTCATGAAGATCCGAACGGATCACGATGCGGCCGTCGGGCAGAAGTTTAATATTTCTGTGGCTGTCGGTGGCGAGACCGAGGAGCCGTTTCATGTTAAGAGGGGTCCGCTCGGTGATGTGGAGTACCACCTGCCTGTTGCTTTGCTCGATCTTGCGCACTTTCAGGCCGGAGAGCAGAGACTTGAGGGAGATTACCGCAAGCAGGTTGACGAGCGGGGAGGGCAGGGAGCCATAGCGGTCCTTGAGCTCAGCCTCGATGTCCCTCAATTCGTCTTCCTGGCGGATACGGGAGAGGCGCTTGTACATGAGGAGCTTCTGGGTGGGGTCCTGAATGTAGGCGTCGGGGATGAACGCGTTTATGGGGATATTTATCTCCGTACTGATCTCTTCCTCGGGAACGCCATCCCGGTTCCTGAGCCTGTTCATCGTTTCTTCGAGCATGTCGCAGTAGAGTTCGAAACCGATGAGATTGACGTTGCCCGATTGTTCCTTGCCCACGAGGTTGCCGGCACCCCGGATCTCAAGGTCGTAGTTTGCGATCTGGAACCCCGAGCCCAGGTCGGTGAGTTCCTCCAGGATCTTAAGACGAAGACGGGCGTCCCTGGTCAAGTTTTCCTGATCGGGGACAAGGAGATAGGCATAGGCCTGCCGGGTGCTTCTTCCGACCCTTCCTCTGAGCTGGTAGAGGTCGGCCAGACCCATTCGATTTGCGTTGTTGATGAATATCGTATTTACGTTTGTTATATCGAGGCCTGATTCGATGATATTCGTGGATAGAAGGACGTCATAGCGTCTTTCTATGAAGTCCACCATTATCTTTTCCAGCCTGCTTCCGCTCATCTGCCCGTGAGCGACGGCAATGCGCGCCTCGGGCACGATCCTCCTCAAATGGTCGTAAACGACGCCTATGTTATGAACGAAATTGTGGACGAAGAAGACCTGCCCCGATCGTTCAATCTCCTTCCTTATCCCATTCGATATAACGGCATCGTTGAATTTCACCACCGTGGTCCGGACGGCGTGGCGGTCCAGCGGGGGAGTGTCGATGACGCTTAAGTCCCTGATGCCCGAGGTGGCCATGTAAAGGGTCCTCGGGATGGGGGTGGCGCTCAGCGTCAGGACGTCGACGGTCTTTCTTATTGTCTTCAGCCTTTCCTTGTGCTTGACCCCGAAACGGTGCTCTTCGTCAATGATGACAAGCCCCAGATCGCGGAAAGAGACGTCCTTTTGAAGAAGCCTGTGAGTCCCGATGATGATGTCTACCTGTCCCTTGCCGAGTTGTCCGACGGTCTCGGATTGCTGCTGTTTTGTCCTGAAACGGGACAGCATGCCCATGACAATGGGATAGTCGGAGAAGCGGTCACTGAATGTCTTGTAGTGCTGCTGGGCAAGGACGGTGGTCGGCACCAGCACCGCCACCTGCTTCCCGTCGAGGACAGCCTTGAATGCGGCCCTCAACGCCACCTCGGTCTTGCCGAAGCCCACGTCTCCGCAGACCAGCCTGTCCATCGGCTTCGTACTCTTCAAGTCTCTCAGGACGTCGTTTATCGCATTGACCTGACCTTCCGTCTCTTCATATTCGAAACGGGACTCCATTTCCCTGAAGATCTCGTCTTCGGGTGGATAGCTGTGACCTTCGGACATCTGCCGCGCGGCATAGATCTCCAGGAGTTCGCCGGCAATGTCCTCTATCTGTTTACGCACCCTTTTCTTGGTGTTTATCCACAGTTTCGAGCCCAGCCGGTCGATCTTGGGCTTGAATTTTTCGCCGCCGATGAATTTCTGAACGAGGTGCAGGTCATCGACGGGAACGTAGAGTTTGTCTCCACCCAGGTATTCGATGAGGAGAAAGTCCTTTGTGAACTTGTTGACGGTGAGGGGAACGATTCCCCTGTAGACACCGATGCCGTGATCGACGTGGACGACCCATTCGCCGGTGTTAAGGTCCTTGAAGGATGCAAGGAATTCGTCCCGGCTGTCCCACTTCTTCTTTACGACCCTTTTCTTCGGGCCCGCTATGTCATCTTCGGTGAGGACAATGACATCGTCGGTCCTGAACCCCCTTCGTATTGGACCCTGGATGATGCCCCATTCCTTGTGTTTTTTCCGGTAGGAGATACCCGGCAGGATGGGCAGGACCAACCCGTAATTTTCGAAAATATTCTGGAGTCTCTTTGCCTGGTGTGGTGTATTCGCAAAAAGGTACACGTAGGGATAATGTGACCATTCCTTCTGCAGTTTCTCCCGGAGGATGTGAAAGATCTGTGTCTTGTGCTGGAGGAAGAGCTGTCTCAGGTCGTCATTGGAAACCGCCTTGATGGTCTTTTGCTCCCCGGAAGGCCCCACGATACCGGAGAGGTCTATCTGGGGCGCCCCGGCGAGAAGGCGGGCCCAGCCCGATTTAGTGGAGGGGTCTGCCGCAGCGAGTGTATTGTCGATGCACCAGGCGCCCGGATGAACGAGGGTGACGGAATCATCGAGATAATCCATGATGGTGGCAGAGTTGCCGCTATCCTTCTTTACGATTGAAGTCATGTCGCAGTGAGTCAGCTCTTTTTC
This sequence comes from Deltaproteobacteria bacterium UBA5756, assembly GCA_002418985.1. GTDB lineage: Bacteria > Desulfobacterota > Syntrophorhabdia > Syntrophorhabdales > Syntrophorhabdaceae > Delta-02. The sequence continues at coordinate 7,251 of DIFE01000047.1, read as the reverse complement.
GGATCTCTGCGAGAGGGGATTGAAATGCCTCACAGAGAGTATCTGGTCACCGATGAACTCACATCTGACGGGTTTTTCCGAGGCGGGGGGGAAAAAATCGATGATGCTGCCGCGTTTTGCATACTGCCCGCCCTCACGCACCAGGGGAGCCAGCTCGTAGCCTTTCCTGTCGAGGTTATCGTGAATGTCCTCCAGAAGGACTATATCGCCGACGCGTATGGTCATAACGTCTTCGGAGATGTTTTCCCGCGTGGGAAGGGGATGGGTCAGGGATGACACGGGGAAGAGCCCGATAAACAGTCTATCCGTCGCAAGACGGTACAAAAAACCGGTGCGCCTCAGATTGTCTTCTTCTTCAAAGAAGCGGTCCTCAAAAGGAGGGAAGAGCGCCACCTCCCTGTTGCCGTAATATGAGATCTCCTCGCGCAGGAGATCGGCGGAATCCTCGTCTTCGTAAAGGACCAGTGTCTTTCTCCTGGCGTGGGCGACAAGGAACGATACAAAGGAGCCTGCCCTGCCGGTAATATACAGACATCCCTCATAGGCATGATCGGATCTTTCATTGATGGGTTCACTCACGGAAGGGTACACCGGATAACGTTTATTTTAAGGATCGGGTAGAATTTCTATGTTCTTGTCGTATTCGCGCAGGACCAATCCGGGGAAACCCTTTACGGAGGTCATCTTCTCCGGTGGGAGTTCCTCGGTCCTGACGGGTCCCATGTTGTAAGCCCGAAGGGCCGCAGTGACGTCGTGGAAGCGATATACGAGTTCGGAAAGGAAACGGATGCCGATTCTGATATTATTCGCCGGATCGTCGATGGTCCTGTTTCCATCCCATTCAATCCCCATATCCCGGGCCATGTACCTGGCAAGCGAAGGCTTGACCTGAAGCAGACCCCTTGCCCCCATGGCTGAGACTGCGTCACGCTGGAAATTCGATTCAACCTTCATCAACGCCAGAATAAGCCTGTAATCGATACCATGCTGCCTTGATGCCTCGTAGAGCGTGTGTGAAATCGCCCGCACGTCTTTTTTGTCCAGTTCCTCGTTTCCATTTTTGATATGAAAGGCAATCTGATCTCTGATGTGCTGCTGCTTCTGGAGTCCGGAATACAATGCCATTACTGGTATTGTAAAACAGAGGATCACCATGATCAGAAACGCAATGAATCGTGCCCGGTACCAAGTTATCATGCCTAATTCATACAATAGTTAATCCGTGATGTCAACCTGTGGCCTTGCTACGTTAACTTTGAAATCATCTTTCACTTCAACGGCATAAGATGTTTCTTCGCTGCCCGGATGAGGTTTGATAGGTAAAGCCGGCGGGGTGATGCGGCGGGTCTTTGAGGGGACGATAGCCCACTCGGATCCGATATTTTGCCCGGGGCATAACAGGGATCACAAAATATGTTTACTGCAAAAACTTACTACTTTATACTGTTCACACAGCATTACCATCACAATCAAGTTGGGAGTCACCTTGCAGGCCGGCTGGTCTGGAGTCTGCGGGAGAGGAGCGGTCAAGTATGTTCGTAGAAGGCGAGACTTTTCAAATTCTTGCGGAGAATATACCGGTGGGCCTGGCCCTCATCAACACCCGGGGGGAATATCGGTATCTCAATCCGAAATTCAGGGAGATGTTCGGCTACGACCTGTCGGACATACCTGACGGAAGGGCGTGGTTCGAGAAGGCATACCCCGATGAAGAATACCGCAAGATTGTAATCGATACATGGATCAAGGATTTCGAACTCTACAGACCCGGTGAAAAGAAACCCTGGGTATTCCGCGTCGCCTGCAGGGACTCTACCGTCAAGACCATACACTTTATGCCCGTCCAGCTCGCCTCCGGGGAAATTCTTATTGCCTATGAGGACATTACCCAGCTGACTCGCGCAAGGCAGGCCCTTGAAGAGAACGAAACGAAGTTGAGGTTGCTCTATGAAAAGTCCGTCGATCCCGTCTTCATATTCGACGGTGACAGCTACGTCGACTGCAATGAGGCTGCTCTTCTCATCATGGGCTGCAAGACCAAGGAAGAATTGTTGAAGTATCATCCCCTGGAGATATCTCCGGAGTATCAACCCGACGGCGAACTTTCGAGGAAGAAGGGCGCGAGGATCATAGATGAGGCAAAGAAATATGGGGGCAGCCGTTTTGAATGGCTTCACCGGAGCCTGGAAGGCAGGGAATTCTGGGTTGACATTTCCATTACGACGATCCCGTTCGGAAAAAAAACGCCCCTCATGTATGTCGTCTGGCGGGACGTAACGGAACGAAAAAAGACGGAGAAGGAACTTAAGAACAGCGAGGAACGCTACAGGAACATGTTCGACAACATCCCGTTCCCCACGTTCGTATACGATTTCGACACCCTGAGAATCGTCGACGTCAATACGTTCGCCGTCAGAAGTTACGGCTATTCGCGGGAGGAATTGCTGGGGATGACCTTGAAGGACTTGAAACCCGATGAGGACGTCCCATCTTTACTCGCCCGCCTGTCAAAACCTGATCCCTCGCAGGAGAGGGTGCCGTGGAGGCACAGGAAGAAAGACGGTACTATCGTCGACGTGGAGATTACAGGCCACGCCCTGCAGTTTCCCGGAAGAAATTATCGAATCTTTCTCGCTAACGACGTCACGGAAATCAAGAAGGCCGGGGCGGTATTGAAGTTCACCCAGTTTGCCGTGGATCGCGCGGCGGTGGGTGTCCTGTGGATTTCGGAAAGCGGGGAAATCATTTATGGAAATGATGAGATTTGCCGCCTCCTGAGCTACAACAGGGACGAATTAAAGCAGAAGAAATTATTCGATTTGGATGCGAACAGCCCTCACGAGATGTGGATCCACAACAGCATATGTACAAACAGTCCGGCCGCCGAAAGCGTGGAAGCCGTCTTCAGGACAAGCGCGGGCAAGCTCTTCCCCGTGGAGATCGCCGGTAATTACATGGAATATGAGGGCGACGGGTATATCTGCGCGATCATTCAGGACATTACGCGGCGGAAGATAACCGAGGAGGCGTTGAAAAAGAGGGAGGTGGAGCTGAAAATAGAGTCGAACCGTCTTGGAGAAGCCAACACCGCGCTGAAGGTCCTTTTGAAACATCGCGACGACGATAAGAAGGAGCTTGAGGAAAAGCTGATCGCAAACATCAAGGAGCTGGTTTTACCCTACGTCGACAAGATGAAGAGGGGCAGGCTCGATCCGGGACAGACCTCCTACATCGATATTGTGGAGACGAATTTGAAGGACATTCTTTCTCCTTTCCTGAAGAAGATGTCTGTGAAGTATTCGAATTTCACGCCTACGGAGATACAGGTTGCCAATCTGATAAAGGCGGGCAAGACATCCAA
>DIFE01000047.1:0-3788 GCA_002418985.1 Deltaproteobacteria bacterium UBA5756 | reverse complement strand
AAGAGTATATAGATAGCCTATATATTCCGTATCTATAAATTACATATCGTTCTTTCCGTAGACTCTGTTATAATTACACGATCAGATGACTGACACTCTGCAATATGTAATCACATGCGCGACTTCCCATAGCGAAGCCCCTTTAAAGCTTGCGCATCACACTACTGCCGTTTACTCATCAAGGTTAGCTTCCAAGAACACGAAAGAGACAAAAGTCATCCCCCCCGACTGTTTCTTTTAAGCATCAGGGGCTTCGCTATCTCTATTTATTTAAGTTCCAGAAGGTTGTAATATCATAATTTAAGGTATTTGTGCGCAGTGATGATAAATAGAATGTGGGAACGTCAAGACCACATAATCTTCGATTTAGATTTAAGGTCTTTCATTGAACGACATCTTTGATACACGTAACGGGGACCTGTCCGTGATTCATGAAACTGGAGAAAGTACCGGGCTAAACGGAAAAGATAGATTCCGTCTTCTCTTCGAAAGATCCCTCGAACCGATCATTATCCTTAGCGGCAATACGATCATCGATTGTAATGACGCGGCCTTAAAGGTCATGGGCGCCAGTGAAAAGACCGAACTGGCGGGTTTGTCCGTCGACGAAATATCACCCCCCCTTCAGCCTGACGGGAGAAAGTCGACGGAGAAGACGCGCACCTTGTCGGAAGAGGCGTTACGTGACGGCTGCGGCACTTTCGAATGGGTCCATCGGGATCTGACCGGCAAGGAATTCTGGGTCGAGGTATTTCTGACGGTCATCTCGGAGCGTGCGCCGATGGTTACCTTCGGGACATGGAGGGATATTACGGAACGAAAGCGATCGGAGAAAGAACTGCGGGAATCCTATGAACGCCTTCGCATGCTCTCCGCCCATATCCAGGAGGTGCGCGAGTACGAACGGAAGAGCGTCGCCAGGGAACTGCATGATGTCCTGGGTCAGATGCTCACCACAATCAACATGGACCTGGCCTGGATGAAGAAAAAGATACCGGAAAAAGAGAAGGCTGTCCTTGGCAAGATCACGGCGGTTATTTCCCTGGTCAGACAGGCGGTCAAGACGGTCCAGAAGGTATCGTCGGAGCTGCGCCCCGTCATTCTCGAGGATTTCGGGCTCATACCGGCCATCGAACAGGCCGCCCAGTCCTTCCAAGCCCAGACGGGGATTACCACGGAGGTAAAATTGGACCCTGCGGTGGATCTTGACAGGAAGCGCAGCATGGCACTGTATCGTATTTTCCAGGAAGTAACCACCAACGTGATACGCCATGCCGGGGCGACGAAGCTCCAAGTGTCGCTTGAGCGGCACCAGGATCTCATCGCGCTGGAAATGAGGGACAACGGACGAGGCGTATCGGATAAGGAAATAGAAGACAAGAGTTCTTTCGGCATTCTCGGGATGCGCGAGAGGGCGTTGTTCATAGGGGGCCTGTTTCACATCAGGGGGGTCCCCGGTGTGGGGACCGGTGTAAGGGTTGAGATTCCCTATCAGACCAACGGGGGGAGGCCGTGATCAGGATATTGATTGCCGATGACCATTTTATTGTCCGGGAGGGGCTAAAACAAATTGTTTCGGATGTTCCCGATATGGTCGTAGTCGATGAAGCCAGTGATGGACAGGAAGCCCTGAAGAAGGCCTTGGCGGGCTCCTTCGATATCATCATTTTGGATATTTCGATGCCCCTTAAGGGCGGCCTCGATGTCCTCCGGGAGCTTAAGCAGCAAAAACCCGATGCGAATGTCCTGATCCTGAGCGTCCATCCAGAGGAGCATTATGCCGTGAGGGTACTCAAGGCAGGTGCATCAGGCTACCTGACGAAGGAGAGCGCACCCGACGAGCTTGTCATGGCGATACGCAGGATATCCCAGGGAAGAAAATACATCACAAACTCTCTTGCAGAAAAACTGGTCGGTGTCATTGAAAGACCGACCGACGTTCCACTCCACAGCACCCTGTCGGAGAGGGAGTTCAGGGTCATGGTGATGATCGCTTCGGGGCATTCCATCAAGAAGATATCGGAAGAACTTTTTCTCAGTATCAAGACCGTCAGCACCTATCGGACAAGAATCCTCAAGAAGATGAATTTCACGAACAATTCGGAGTTGATCAGGTACAGCATAGAAAACGGCCTGGGAAACGATTAGGGGAACCAGGGATCTGCCCTCCCATCCGCCTTCTTTCGCCTTTCCCATAACCCATAACCTATCACCCATTACCCCTCTTCTTTCCTATCACCTATCACCTATCACCTGTTTCACTCCACATACATTTCCGCGGCGGGGGTTATTTTTGTTTTATGGAGCTTTGCTGCGAGATCTTCGGGGCCCAGGGCGAACAGGGGGCTGATCTCCACGAACGAATCCTCGGGGATTTCGGTGCCTGCCTTTTGAAGCCAGCTTCGGTGCAAATCAACAAGAGCACGCCGTGCGGTCTCGGGCGAATCGGCGCCTTCCTTGTTTTTGACGGGCGCGAATTCCTCCTGACGGGCGATCTCCATGCAGCAGGCCCTCTTCGCTAGAGGTATGGCGTCAAAGACGAAGGTTTCGAATTTCCAAACGTCGATACTGGCCGGTTCCCAGTCGGAGGAGACCACGTAGGCCGACTTTTTTGCGCAATGATAGGGCAATGCGAATCCATCCCTGTTGAGGTCTTTGATGAAGGAAAGAGAAAAAAGATGGATGGCGGTATTTCCCGCCCAATAGAGTATCCCTCCCTTTTCATCGAGAGCCGACATGTAGCTCTCATCGAGGTCGCTATACTCGATCACGGCGTCTTTCCCGTTGACTTCGAGGTAGACCCCGACCTTTTCCTCCACGCTTCTGCGCCTGACGACCTTGGTGGATACCTGCGAGCCGGCAAGGCGGTGGTATCCCATAAAAACAGGATCAGCGATCCTTACGAGGGGATTGTCTACCTGGCAATAGAACAGTTCCTCGTAGCCCGCCCCGGTCAGTTGCGCCAGGAGGCCCGAGTCGGATAATGCCTTGAGTGATCCTCCGTGGCCGTTTGGACTCGTATAGAGGCGGACTTTGTCCCGCAGGATCAGTTTGCCCTGAGGAGAGACGGCGGGGAGAACTCCCTGGGAAAAGAAATGGACCGCTTGAGGCGGAAGACCGAAACAGACGTTTTTCCGGAAGAATTGCACCGTGTCGTCATGATTATCGTCGCTCGTCATGATGAGGAGCGGTATTGTTGCGGAAAAACGGCTCGAAAGGGCCTTCACCTGTTCGGCGAAAAGCTGAAAGAGTGTCTTGCCCTTAACCGGTGAGAGAGGGAATGTGCCCTTTGGTCCCTCAAAACCCAGTCGTGATCCTTGGCCGCCTGCAACGATGAGAACGGCAACTTTTTGCCGCTGAATCAGGGATTCTCCGATTGTCCTTGCCCTGGCGGCATCGCCCTTAGCTTCCGCGTCTTCTGGAAGGGGAACGACACGGGGCGGTTTGATGACAGAAGGACTGCGCGCGGAAACGCCGGGTTTGCAGAAATCCCTGTAAAGCTTGAAGACCAGGGAAAAGTCCAGACGGGAGTTTGCTTCCAGAAAGACCGTCTTCTGGTGGGATGACAGGGAGTGATAGTGTTCCATAATGTGAGGCTGGTCGAAGTGGTCAAGGATCCTTAAGAATTCCTGTTCCGTCATTATTTCCTTCCATACGATCGGGATGTGTCGTTGGAGCGCACTGTCTATCTCAAATCTTACAGGATTTCAGTATCGGCTGACAAATAGTTTCAGAGATGTAGGATACATCCTACAGTTTTTTGAGCGAATTCCTACAACAAAATAAGC
>DIFE01000048.1:47366-67549 GCA_002418985.1 Deltaproteobacteria bacterium UBA5756 | reverse complement strand
TCCCCGCCGAAGGCGTGCAAAATGCGGCCTGATCCCTGCTGTCCGGGATCTGGACGCAATTCTTTTAAGGCTTCCTCCCCATTCTCTCTTCTATGCCTCCAGCGAGCCCGAAGGGCAAAGCGGGTCCCGTTTGTTACGGGATAAACGCGAGACAGTCTTTTGTCTTTCGGTTGGAGGGTAAGTCCTCAGTGTTTGTCACCCGTCTCCCATCACCCGCTGCTTTACGATCATTTCCCTGTTTGCCGCGCCGGGGGGGACCATGGGGAAGACGTTCTCTCCATAGTGGATTGGGATGTCGATGATACATGGACCCTGTTCTTTCAGCATGAGCTCGATGGACTTGCCGGGGTCCAGGGCGTCGGTGAGATTCATGCCCCGAATACCGAACTGGCGGCCTATCGCTGCGAAATCAAGCTGTGAGTCAAATCTGGACGCGATGTAGTTTTCGTTGAAGAACAGCTCCTGCTGTTGTCTGACCAGGCCCAGGTGCTGATTGTTCATGATTATCAGGGCCACACGCGGATTGAGGTCCGCGAGGGTCGCCAACTCCTGCAGGTTCATCTGTATCGACCCGTCCCCGCTGATGCAGATTATCTGTCTTTCGGGATGGGCAAGAGCGGCGCCGATGGCTGCGGGCAGACCGAAACCCATGGTTCCCAGACCTCCGGAGGTGAGCAGCGTCCGGACATGATGGAATGGATAAGCCTGTGCAACCCACATCTGGTGCTGGCCCACATCGGTGGTGATGATGGCATCGGCAGGGGCCAGCGAACTGATCCTCCTGATGATGTTGAGTGGATTCAACGGGTCCGCGGATTGACATGGCGGCAGAGGGTGTTCGGTCCTTATGGCCGCGACCCGTCCCGTCCATGCCGTGCGGCTGTCATCGTTCACGAGTGGGATGATGCGATCCAGGGCGTCCCCGACATCGGCAACGGCACTGATGCGGCAACGCTTTATCTTATCGATCTCCGAGGCATCGATATCTATATGGATTATGGATGCGGAGGGACAGAATTCCTTGACCTTGCCGATTGCCCTGTCGTCAAAACGAGCCCCCAGGGCAATGAGGAGGTCGATCTCATCAAGGACGTAGTTCGTATAAGGGGCTCCGTGCATGCCGACCATTCCGAGATAAAAGGGATCGGCAGGGCTCATTGTTCCGAGCCCCATGAGCGTCACCACGACGGGGATGGAATTCTTGTGGGCCAGGCGGCGAAGGGAAGCGGCGGCCCCGGCGGCTGTTATCCCTCCACCCGCGTATATGAGAGGCCTCTGTGCATCGTTTATCATGCGTGCGATCTCGCATGCCAGATCGGGGTCCATCCCCTGATCGGGGGATGCCGGGGTCACTTCGGGCCAGGCATCGAATTCGACCTCCCGCAGCTGGACATCTTTCGGGACGTCAATGAGTACGGGACCACATCGCCCTGTTTGGGCAATCCGGAAGGCCTCCGCTATTACACGCGGCAGGTCCGCCGCATCCTTTACAAGGTAATTGTGTTTGGTGATATTCATCGTCATGCCGTAGGTATCGACTTCCTGAAACGCGTCGGTTCCGATCATGGAAGTCGGCACCTGGCCGGTTATGGCCACAAGCGGGACGGAGTCCAGTTTCGCGTCGGCAATAGCCGTGATAAGGTTGGTTACGCCGGGCCCCGAGGTGGCAAGGCAAACGCCTGCCTTGCCCGTAGAACGGGCCATCCCCTGGGCTATGAAGCCTGCCCCTTGCTCATGCCTCGCAAGGACGTGGCGAATGCGGCTCCTGTAGAGGGCGTTATAGATGGGGAGGTTCGCTCCGCCGGGGATTCCGGCGACAATTCCGACCCCCTGCCTCTCCAATGCTTCGACGATCAATTCGGCACCGTTGCGTTTCATCGTATTCTCCTCGGTATGGAATAAAAAAAGCCCCTGGCGGTTCGCACCGCCAGGGGCTCCAAAGCTCCTCTTTAAGGGTTTACCCTGGACCCGTCGGTGCAAGTAAATGCACCACGACTACGACGACGAGCATAAGGGTATCGTTCAGTTTGCTGAGATTTGTTTCAGAGATGTTTTTCATGGCCTTGTACATAGGAACTCCAGTTTATTATTGAATGGCGGCGATGTCAAGGGCAATTGTTCGAATCCATGAGGTAAGCATGACGACACACTGGTGCACAAAAGTGCTACAAAATAATTGTTGGTACTGCGACAGACGCGAGCAAGCGTTTGGTTTATCATCAATACAGAGGTAACAAAAATACCGTGAGGATGCCCATGAATACGTCAGCCGTTCGGAAAGTTGCGGTTGCCTCCCCGGTCAAGGCCTCGGAGAGGAAGGTCCGCATGGGAATTAGCTGCATGGTATTCTGGGCAGTGCTCGTGTTTGCGAATCTCTCCGATATCGCCTTTGCCGAGTCGTTATGTCCCGGTATTCACGTGACGGTTCTGAACATTAGAAACAGCACCGGAAACGTAGCTTGCGCACTTTTCGAATCGTCGGTTGGTTTTCCTGCCGAGTATCTGAGCTCCGCAACCAATATCATGGTCATAAAAATTAGCCGTGCGCGGGCGCGTTGTGACTTTTTAGATATCGCTCCCGGAACGTATGCCCTTGCCGTCGTTCATGATGAAAATATGAATGGCAAACTTGACACTAACTGGCTGGGGATCCCAACGGAAGGCTACGGTTTCTCAAATGACGTAACAGCCCTGTTCGGTGCACCTTCGTTTTCTGCCGCCAGCTTCCTGTACAACGGGCAGAACCTGGATTTGACGATCGGCCTGCATTACTGAATGCCCGTCGCATGAATTGCCGCCGCGGGCCGATGAACGTGGCCCGATGGGTTCGAGATCACCAGGCAATCTTCGCATGGCCGACAGCCGCGGACGGCCTAAAATCATCTTTACCTCGTATCTGAATTCTACGTGAGACCAATTCAGCGTCCTTGTAATGGTTTAGTGGAATCGTGGCTATCGGAAGGTCCTGGATGGTGACAATGGACTTTACAAATGTTAAGAGAGAAGCGGAACCTTTTCGCGGTATCGTTTGTCTCAGGGATTATGAACAAAAATACAAAACTCCGGAGGAGCAGATGAAAAAGAGAATGGTAAAAGGAATCCTGGTGGTATTGACGATCATAGCCCTCACCTGCGTTTGGAGCACCACGCACGCACAGACAACGCAAAGAGAAAAGGGGCCGGCTCTGCAGCAGTTGGAGAGGGAGGCAGGCAAGAAAATAGAGGATGTCAAGGTCCCTGAGGTGCCAAAACCGACGCCGGTCAACACCAACCAGACGAACAGCGGAAACAAGAAGTAAACCGTTTGAAGTTCCGGGTTCCGGGTTGTAAGGGAAAAGCTTCATCTTTTACCTGGAACCTGAAACCCGGAACTGACTTCACCCGGTATCTTCGATTCGCAGGGTACGCCCGTCTGGCAAAGGCCACAGGGTGTTGTATCGATATCAAAATTCCTGACGGAATATTCACGGCCTTGAATGGACGTATATGGCCGGCATATGTTCTTGTCATGCCCATCCTTCGATATGGCCCCGACGTTGTGCAGGCTGTTCTCCGCTGTGCGGGCGTATTTCCTTATGACATCGATTAACCACGCCGACCGGTCCCCAGGTATTTCACGAACCATAGATTCCCTCCTCCCTGCAGGTTATCAAGTTTCATCGGACTTTCGAGTTTCCAGTATATGACACCGGGTCAAATTTTCTTAAGGTGATGGGGTGGGTGGCTCTCCCATTTTCTGATCCTGAAAAGTAATATCATTGCGGACACAGTAAACGCGATCCGATTTCTTTTCGTCATTCCGGCGAAGGCCGGGTATCTTCACTCGCGCAGCGACAACCAGGAGGGCTGAAATATGGAGAGACAACCATGTGTGTATATCCTTGCGAGTAGAAGGAACGGTACCCTTTATACAGGAGTGACCTCCGATCTCGCAAAGCGCGTATGGGAGCACAAGAACAACGTTGTTGAGGGTTTTACTAAACTACATGGAGTTCATATCCTCGTATGGTATGAACTCCATGAGACGATGGAATCGGCAATCATGAAGGAAAAAGTTATGAAAGGATGGAAAAGACGTTGGAAATTAAATGCCATAGAGATGACTAACCCCGAATGGAAGGATCTATGTGACAATCTGTCATAACACCCGGGTTGGGACCCCGATCTCAGGCGATTCTATCGAGTCAGTATCTCCTGGATTCCGGCCTGCGCCGGAATGACGGCAAAAAAGATGGAAGAACGTCCTTTTATAAGGGATAGAATCCTTACGCACAATCGCGTTACTCGCCGTGCGTAATCCTTTCATCCTCCCATACTTCCATTCTCCCATACTTCCATTCTCCCATACTTCCATTCTCCCATACTTCCATTCTCCCATACTTCCATTCTCCCATACTTTGCTTCCGTCATTCCGGCGAAGGCCGGAAACCAGGAGAATCTTTGGAGCAAAGACCCCGTTTGAGTCCATTCGTAACCGGCCGCATCGCGGTGCGTGATTCTTTCTGCTGCCTCGTTTTTCAGGAACGCCGCCGCGCCGGATCTCCGCGGGAACGACGGATAATCGGGGTGGGCCTCACATTGTCCGGGGAGATCGTAGCCTTTACATTCTATTCTTAAGCCTGAAGCCCGAAACCCCCTTCTCCTTGGGGGGGGTCTTGACCTTTCTGCCGGGATGGGCAAGAATTGAATGATGCGAGTTGCGGATATCCTTAGAAAACACAGGGAAGATGTCATCGCCGAATGGGTTGGGCGTCTTCGCGGGCAGATGGGGCCACGCTATGGATGTCGCCCTGTCGACGAGTTGGGTATTACCGTCGCGGCCGCTTTTGATGCCAGCTACGCGGTGCTCGTTGACCGTGATTACAGGATGATAGACTGCCATATCCGGTGGATTACGGCGCTGAGGCTGCTTGGCGGGTTTTCCCTCTCGGAGGTTCAGGGTGCTTACGAGATGTTCAGGAAGGTGGTGACGCCGGTCCTGACGGCAGAGCTCAAGAAACGTGAGCTGCAAAGCGCCCTGGAGCGGGTAAACGAATGTCTCTACTACACTATCACCAGATTCAGCGATAATTTCCAGCAGCTCCATGAGAAGCAGATCAGGGATCATGCGCAGGACCTGAAACAACAGGTTGACGAGCGCACCAGCGAACTTGCCGAGTCGGAAGCGCAATACCGCGTCCTCGTTGAGGACATAAACGATGGGTATTTCGTCAACCAGAACAGTATCATCGTCTTTGCCAACAAGGCCTTTTGCGACCTTCACGAGTATACCGTGGCGGAGGTTGTCGGCAGGCCCTACCTTGATTTCATTGCGCCGGAATCGCGCGCCGAGGTGAGAAAGATCTACGAGAAGCGAGTGGAGAGGGGAGCCGCCCAGGACCTCTACATGTATTTCCGCCGTACCAGGGACGGCCGCGCCCTTCCTACGGAGAACAAGGTGAAGCTCATCGTCTACCGGGGTGAAACGGCCGCGGTCGGCATATGCAGGGACATAACGGAACGGGTCGAAATGGAAAGAAAAGTGCGGGAATCGGAGAGCCTTGCCCATATCGGTCAGCTCACCACATCTCTTGCCCATGAGATCAGAAACCCTCTTTCCTCTGTCAAGATGAACATACAGATATTGCTTAAAAAGCTGGAATTCAGAGGGAATGATAAACGGCGTATGGAAATCATGACGGAAGAGATATCGCGTCTCGAAAGGATCCTCACCGAGATGCTTGATTTCGCCAAACCCCTCCGGCTTGACCTCAAGCCCGCGTCTATCAAGTCGATCATCGCCTCCTGCATTGAGATGATGACGGTACGATTTCAAGAAAAAGGTATCAGGGTTCGAAGGAGGCTTTCGAGTGAAATTCCGGACATGCTTATCGATCGGGACAAGATTGAGCAGGCCGTCATAAATGTGCTCCAGAATTGCATCGATGCCCTCCCCAATGGTGGGCGGATAGGGATATCGACAAAATATGGATCGGGAAACGCACGGCAGGTGAAAATAGAGGTAGATGATGATGGGCCCGGCATAGCGGATGAAGACCTTCCCTATGTCTTCGACCCCTTTTTCAGCAACAAGAAGAAAGGGACGGGCCTGGGGTTGTGGAATGTAAAGAAAGTTATCGAGGCACATGGGGGGACTGTAGGTGTTGCCTCGAAGAGAACGGGTGGTGTGCATCTTTCGATGATGATGCCTCTGGGCAAGGGGGGACAATGAGGAAAAAAATACTCATCGTCGACGACGAGAGGTCACTCCTCGAGTCACTGGAGATGTTTTTGAGCGAGAAGGGGTACGACGTGGCCTGCGCCATGACGGCCGCCGAGGCAATCAAAAAGAATGACTCCTTCAAACCCGATGTGATCGTACTCGACATCCGCCTGCCCGACAAGGACGGCCTTGAGGTATTGAAAGAGTTCCGGGAGACGACACGAAAGAGCAATGTCATCATCATAACTGCCTTCCACGATATGGACACGACGATCAAGGCCATGAAATTGGGCGCCTGCGAATATATTCCAAAGCCGATCGACATCGAAGAACTGGAAAGCGCCGTCGAACGGGCGGCACGGGCGGGAGCACCGGGGCCTGCCGCGAACGCCATATCTCTCGATCCTTCCCTTATATATGAAAAGGGGAAGATTATCGGCAAGAGCCGGGCCATGAAGGAGATCTTCAAGGCTATCGGGATACTGTCCGAAAATAAGGTGACGGTTCTCATAGAAGGGGAGACGGGGACGGGCAAGGAGATGATAGCCCGTGCAATCCACTATCACAGCTCGGCGAACGACGCACCGTTCATCGGGATCAACTGCTCGTCCATCGTTGGAACGCTTCTCGAGAGCGAGCTTTTCGGACACGAGAGGGGTTCATTCACCGGTGCCATCGCGACAAAGAAAGGAAAGTTCGAGCTTGCCGGCGAAGGCACGATCTTTCTCGACGAAGTGGGCGAGATTCCCTTTGAACTGCAGGCCAAGCTCCTGAGGTTTCTCCAGGAAAAGGAATTCGAACACGTGGGCGGCGAGAGAAGCCTGAAATCGAACGCCAGGGTTATCGCCGCAACCAACAAGGACCTCTGGCAGATGGTGAGGGACGGGCATTTCAGGGAGGATCTCTTCTACAGGCTGAGCGTTGCGATGATCAGGGTGCCGCCGCTTCGGGACAGACGGTCGGACATCCCGCTTCTCATACAATACCTGCTCAAGAAGATCAACGCTGACCTGCGCCACAGTATAAAAAGGGTGGAAGAAAAGGCGATCGAAAGGCTTCTTGCCCATCCCTGGCCCGGTAATGTCCGGGAATTGGAGAACGTCCTCACGCGGGGAGTAATCTCCACACCGGGCGAGGTGATCCTCGATGAGTTCATCGTAACGTTGCTCGAAAAGGGCGCATCCTCCGGCGAAGAGCTCGAAGAACCCGTAGGAGCGATGACCACCCTGCAGGACGTCGAGAAGGTCCACATCCTGAAGGTCCTCCAGCATACGGGGTGGCACTTCGGGAAGACCTGCGGCATCCTTGGAATATCGCGGCCTACCCTCAGGCAGAAATTGAAGGAATACGATATAGTCCTTCCCTCCTGATTGCTGGCATCCTAATTGCACGAGTACGCTCGTGGCCCCTTCAATGAAAACCCTGCAAGAGATACGAAAAGAGCATATCTGCAAAGTGCTCGAAAAGACAGGCTGGAATTTGAAGAAGGCAAGCGCCATCCTTGAAATTTCCGAAGATATTCTTGCAAAAGAAATCACCAGCGCCGGAATCGTCAGAACAAAAATACACGACCAAAAGTAAAAGTTTCTTTCAATCTTTCCCTTCGGCGAGTGAAAGTTTTCTGCAATTCTCGTTCACGGCCATTCTCTCCCGGTGTTCTACATCTCTTCTCCGGATAAACGCGTAACCCGCTGGAAACAGCGTTCTCCGCCCCGCCCACGGGGATGTAAACCATCGGACATGGCATAAATATTGCTCAGTCCGTTGGAAAGCTTAGAGGGGAATCAAATATAAGCAAGGGGGAGGTTAGCATGAGAAAGCTGATGTGCATCATTGTTGCGTTGTGTACCCTGGGATTATTCGTGCCCGGCATGGTAAGTGCGGCGGATCCCATCGTCATCGGCGCACCGCTGGCGACAGCGTTTCTTTATGGATGGGATGCGGAGCGGGGCATCAAACTTGCGGCGGACGAGATCAATGCCGCGGGTGGAGTACAGGTGGGCAACGTAAAGAGGCCGTTCAAAGTGGAGGTCATCGACACCAGGGACCTGGAACCCGGCGTCCCCGTCAGCGAGGCGCTTCTCGGTCTGGAAAAGCTGATACTCGAGAAGAAAGCGGACTTCATCGTTGGTGGACCGGTGCGGTCGGAAGCGGCCCTTGCCGCTATGGACATCTTGAACAGGTATAAGAAAGTCAGCATCCTCACCACCGGGGTTTTGACTCCCGCATATCACAAGAAGATCGCGGACAATTACAGCAAGTACAAATACTGTTTCAGGAACACAAGCCATGTCGGCGTTATGATGCCGGAGTTTGTCTCCCTTCTTGAAGATATGAAGAAGAGCTACGGGTTCAAGACCGCCGCCATCATGGTTCAGGACGTCGCCCATGCACGCGCGGGTGGAGAGGCAATGGAGAAGGCCCTGAAAGCCAAGGGCTGGACCGTGATGGCCCCGAAGATCTACCCCACCGGGACAACAGACTACTCTGTCGGACTCTCCGATGCCGGCAAGAACGGCGCCCAGATCCTCTTTCTGTGGATGGACATGCCTGAGAGCACGATTCTTCTCAAGCAGTGGGCGGACATGAAGCTTAAATGCATCCCCATCGGATTTGTGAATGCCGCCGAGCAGCCGGGTTTCATGAAGGCCTCTGGAGGCAAGGGGGAATATCTCATAGTGAACCTTGTTAACGGCGGAAACTCTTCTTCTAAGATCACTCCGTGGACGATGAAATTCGTTGATGCCTACAAGAAGAAATGGGGCCTAGAGCCCGAGGGATACGGCACTTCGTCGAGCTACATGGCTGTCTACCAGTTGAAAGACGCCATCGAGAAGGCGGGAAGCACCGATTCCGACAAAGTCGTTACCGCGCTCGAGAACCAGGACCTCATGGGCGTGTATGGCAGGATGAGATTTGACAAGAAGTCGCACCAGATCATTCCGTCGCTCGACCCGAAAGAAGGCGCGGTAACGGGTATCATTCAATGGCAAAAGGGCAAAAGAGTACAGATCTTTCCTCCGAAAGTAGCCGAGGGAAAGATAATTCTCCCGCCGTGGATGAAGTAAAAAGGAAAGAGGGGACATATGGAGCTTCTCGTATATGGGATCATCAACAGCATCACCCTTTCCCTGATATCGCTGGGCTTCACCCTTGTTTACAGCATAAGCAGGGTCCCGAACTTTGCTCACGGGGCCCTGTACGTCGCCTCGGGATATCTCACGTGGTTGTTCCTCAATGAGTTTCTCGGAATTCCCTATCTCCTGGCGATCCTGGCGGGGGTGATCATTACCAGCCTTGTGGGAGCGGCGATCTACCAGTTCATACTGGTGAGGATCAGGGGCATGGAGATATCGGAGATTATAGCGACATATGCGATCGGGCTCGCCATTCTCGAGGGACTCAGGTGGGGAGGTCTGCGCGGCGGGACATTCGTGCTGCCCACTTTCTTCGCCGGCTCCATCAACGTGCTTGGCGTGAGCGTCGATTACCAGCGCTTGATCATCGTCGGAGCGGGCATGCTGACCTTCGTCATCCTTTACATGTTCACCCGTTTTACAAAGGTTGGCCTTGCCTTTCGCGGTATTGCCCAGGATGAGAGGGCGGCAATGATGCTCGGCATCAATTCCGATATGACCGCCGTTCTCTCCCTCGCCATAGGCTCGGCGCTGGCCGGCCTTGCCGCCGTGCTCCTTCTGCCGCTGGGGAACATAGTCGTGGAGGGCGGGTACAACGTTCTTGTCTTCGCCGTCGCCGTCTGCGTTATCGGGGGATTGGGCAGCTGGGGAGGAGTGATCGTCGCTTCCTTCATTATCGGCTTTGCCCAGATCTTGACGGAGTATTTCATCTCGGCCCACTACCAGATGGTCGTTGCCCTTCTCGCCATTATTATCACGCTGCTCGTCAAGCCATCGGGGATATTCGGCAAACAGAAAGAACTGGAAGAGCGGGTGTAGCCATGGATACGATGATGCGAAAAGAGAGGATTGACCGGGGACTCAAGGTGAGGACGCAGGGTATTTACGCGATAACCTCCGCCCGAGAGATCCTCTATCTGATGGGGCCAAGAATCCTGCTCATCGCGGGACTTCTGGCCCTTCCGTTTGTATTCGAGCTTGCTCCATATTGGAAAAAGGTCATCAACATCATGTGCGCGTACGCGCTTCTCGCTTTATCCTTCGACTTTCTGGCGAACTATGTCGGCCTCGTTTGTCTTGGAGGCGCATTTTTCACGGGAGTCGGGGGATATTTTGCGGCGATCTTCAACGTGGAACTGGGAATACCCATATGGCTCTCGATGCCGCTGGCGACGATTGTCGGGGCGGGATTCTGCACCCTTTGCCTGCTGCCGTGTCTTCCGTTGAGAGGTGTCTATTTCGCCATCGTGACCCTCATGTATCCCTTGTTGTTCACGAGGATCATAGAGGCGTTGAACATACTCGGCGGCACGAACGGCATGACCGGGGTCGCCCCTTTTCCTAACGCCTACTTCGAGAACTACACGATCATAGTCGTAGTCCTTATTTTTCTCTTCGCCATGCGCAGGTTCGTGAACGAGGATGCCGGTCTCGTCCTGAGGGCCGTGAAGGACAATGACCAGTCGGTAAGGGCATCGGGTATAAGCGTCACGCGCATGAGGATCATCGGGGTTTTTATTGCCGCCCTGCTCGGGTGCTTCGCGGGTGCCTACATCGCCCACCTGTACATGTGGGCGGGTATCTCGCTCTTCGCCCTCGATTTTTCCATCATCCCCATTGCCGCGGTCGTTATAGGGGGAGGCGGGACGCTGGTGGGAGCCCTGATAGGCGCCTTTATCCTGGTGCCTTTGTCAGAGATCCTCAGGGCCTTCGGGACCTTCAGGATCGTTATCTATTGTGCGATCCTCACGGGATTCATCGTATTCAAGAGCGAGGGGATCATGATCTACCTTCAGAGGAAATATCACCAGTTTGAAAGGTGGGTGAAAGTATGAGCGCTGAACCGGTACTGTCCGTACATGGGATAACGAAATCTTTCGGCGGGTTGAAGGCGCTCATGGATGTGAGTTTCGACATCTACGCAGGGGACGTCTTCGGCATCATCGGGCCGAACGGGTCGGGCAAGACGACGCTGATAAACTGCATCACCGGGTTCATCAGAACGGAGGCGGGCAAGGTGACGTTCAAGGGGAAGGACATCACGGGCTGGCAACCTCACAAGATAGCGGACATAGGCATTGCCCGGACCTTCCAGATAATGAGACCCTACCATTCGTTGCCCGCATACAAGAACCTGATCATTCCCCTGTGGTCCCCCAGGGCCCGCAAGACCGGCGGATGGCGCGGCGGCGGAAAACATGGGGACAGGGACACGGTGGCCGTCGACATTCTCGAGGAAATCGGATTCGAGCGCGACTCCAAGGTACCCTACAAACTCGCATCGACCCTGCCCACGGGCTACCAGAAGCGGCTCGAGCTGGCGCGGTGCATGGCGTTGCGCCCGGAGATAATATTCTGTGACGAGGTCTTCTCCGGACTCAGCATGAGCGAGATCGCAGGCATGGTCCCTCTTATCGAGAAGATGAAGACGGAGGGGATAACGCTTATTATGGTGGAGCACCGACTGCGTGAGCTTTTCAAGGTGGCGACGAGGGTCATGGCCCTCAATTTCGGAGAAAAGATTACGGAAGGTGAAGCGCTGGATGTCATCGAGGACAAGAGAGTGAGAGAGGCATACCTCGGAAGCGAAGGAGTGTAGCCCATGTTCGAAGCCTTTGAACTGATGGTGTTTTTTGAAAACATGATCGCCCTCAACAACGTCAGCATGACCTGTGGCGAGGGTAAGATCATCGGGATATTCGGTTCCAACAGTGCGGGGAAGAGCACTTTCATGCACGCCGTCTCCGGCGTCATCCTGGACATCAAGAAGAAAGAGGAGATGCGGGGCGGGGAACGGATATCGGTGTACGGTCGTGTGTTTTTCAACGGCAAGGACATTTCGGCGGTAAGCCCACACAACCGGGCGAGGGTAGGGATTGTCCTGTGTCCCGAACGAAGAAGGATATTTGCCGAGAGTTCGACGCTCGAGAACCTGAAGATCGGTTCCTACCTGACGGGGGCCCGCGAGACAAAGCAGAACCTTGAATATGTCCTCGACCTCTTTCCACGGCTCAAGGACCATCTGAAGAGACAGGGAGGGTTTTTAAGCGGCGGCGAGCAACAAATGCTCGCCATCGGCAGGGCCCTTATGGCGTCGCCGAAGATGCTTCTTCTTGACGAACCTCTCCTGGGGTTGAGCCCGGCCTACCAGGAGATTGTGGTGAACGGCACCAAGGCAATCCGCGATTCAAAAGGCATCTCGATCATCATCACTGAGCAGTATGCGCGGCCCGTCATGCCCATTATCGATTACGGATATATACTTGAGAACGGCTCCAGTGTGCTGATGGGGACACGAGAAGAACTGATGGATAATCCCGATGTCAAATCGGCATATTTCGGGGTGTAAGGGGTAAGGGGTGAAGCAATGGCATCCTTAGAAAAGCAATACACATTCACACGTTTTGAGGAGGTGTGTAAAGAGGTCCCCTCCAAGACCGCGCTGATCTATCTTGGCGAGACCTATACCTACGGACGCCTGGAGACTCTCGTCCATAAGTTCGCACGGGGACTCTCCGACATGGGGGTGAAACAGCAGGACAGGGTGATGCTCTACATATCCAACTGCCCGCAGTGGATAATAGCGAATTTCGCCATTAACCGCATCGGTGCCGTCACCGTGCCCGTTTCGCCCATCTACACCGCATTTGAGATCGAGTACATGATCAAGGACGCCGGGATAGAAACCGTGATCTGCCTCGATACGAATTTCGTGTACGTGAAAGAGGTCATGGAGCGAACGAACCTGAAAAGGGTCATCGTCACGAACCTTGTCGATTTTATTTCGCCCTTCAAACAGGTGGTGGGCCATCTTTTCGACAAGATTCCCGCCGGCAAGGTGGAAAAGGGCGAGAAGATACACTTCTTCAAGAACATTGTGGACAGATCCGTGAACATCCCGCCTGATATCACGATCGACCCGAAGACGGATCTTTCCTACATCATGTACACCGGAGGTACCACGGGTTTTCCGAAGGGGGTCCCGGGAAACCATACCGGAGAAGTAACCTACATAAACGACATCATGGAGGATGTCATAAAGGATTACGTCAATCCCGGGAATGACACCGTCCTCATGATCAACCCTCTTTTCCATATCATGGCGAAGGGGTTTTCCATCGCCTTCGGCTTCAACTACGCGAACACGGTGGTTCTCATGCCCATCCCGGAGGTGGACCCCACGCTTTCCGCGATCGAGAGGTACAGGATAAAGTGGATGCTGGGTGTCCCGGCGCTTTACAGGATGATGCTGGAGAGTGACAGGATCGATCAGTATGACCTGAGTTCCCTCAGGTATTGTTACTGCGGTGGTGACGTCCTGCCTGTCGAGGTCTTCAAGTCATGGCAGGAAAAGTACTCCGTACCTCTCTACCAGGTTTACGGTTCAACGGAGATAGGGCACGTAACCTATAGCCTCCTAAGCCAGGAACCTTCCCCCACCGTCATCGGAACCCCTCTCAAGACGCGCAAGTCAATAGTCGTCGACAGGGAGACGCTGGAGAAGCTTCCACCCGGTGAGTTGGGAGAACTGCTGGTGACATCCCCGTACACTTTGAAGGAATATCTGAACAAACCGGAGGAAACAGAGTATTGCTACGTAAGATTGAACGGCGACATCTATTATCGTATGGGCGATTACGTGAAGATGAATGAAAAGGGAGAGTTGGAATTCGTCGAGAGGACCGCCGACATAATCAAGTACAAGGCGTACCGGGTGTCCGCATCCGAGGTGGAGGCAGCCCTTCAGGACCATCCCACAGTCATCGGCGCATGCGTCATCGGCATCCCCGACCCGAAGGTCGGCGAGAGGATCAAGGCGATCGTCGTTCTGAAAGAGGACGCAAAAGGGATCGGAAGCACCGAACTTCTGAAGTGGTGCAGGGACAGGCTGGCTCCCTACAAGGTCCCCGGTTACATAGAGTTTCGGGACATGCTGCCGAAATCAAAAGTCGGCAAGCTGCTCCGGCGCGAGATACGTGATGAGGAGAAGCGCAAGCAGGAAAAGGATAAGAGGAGGTAGGAGAGAAAAGATACCGGCTGCAGGCTGCGCGTTTCAAGAATAAAGACAGTTTCAAGGCTTTGGGTTTCAGTTGTCGTTTCAGAGGGAGAGACATATTTCTCTTGTTTTGCCAAAGGGTGAACAAACCCTCCTCCTTTGGCAAGAGGGGGCAGGAGAAATTGTCTCTCTTCTTTGTTCAGGCCTGACCGGTTGTCTGGTTTGTCCTTCCGGAACTCACCATGCGGACTAAATTAGATTGTACTATCAGTGCAAGGATAGCCATGTGCGCCATTTGTAAACTGGCTTACAGACCTGAGATCGTTTCTCACATAGGTTATACTATACTGAAAGAGGCGAGCGTGCGGGTTTTTTTACGGACGCTGCCGCCGTGCGTGACAGACTATGAGAAAAAGAACTGCAGGTAAAGCTGTACTCATCTTCGCCATTATTGCCTGTCTTGTGATTCTTGCCGCGCAGAGCGAGAGAAAACAAGCGCCGGTCAAGCGTAAAGACAGGGCGGTTCGGGTAGTATCGGGCACTGTACGCAAAGGAGACGCGCTTTCCCGGATCTTTACGCGCAACAAGCTGCGCTTTGCCGATCTTCAACGGGCAAAGAAGGCCGCGGAAGGTGTCTACGACCTCGGCGAGCTCTGTTCGGGGCGCCCTTACACCATAACAATAGATGACGAGGACAGACTCGATTCCCTCACGTACTGGATGGATGACGAGACATACATGAACCTTTCCCGCCAGGGAGACTCTCTCACCGCCACCGTTGAAAAGGTTGAATACGAAAAGAGGCTTCTTTCTTTCGGCGGTATGATCAAGGATAGTCTTATCGCCTCCCTGGGCCCGGAGAAGGAGGCACTGCGTCTGGCCCTTGACCTTTCGGATATTTTTGCCTGGGATATTGATTTCACTACAGACCTGAGAGACGGGGATACATTCAAAGTGATTGTCGAAGGTCTTTTTGTCGGGAATACCTTCAGAAAGTTCGGCGACATTTTGTCAGCCGAATTCGTTAATGACGGTCGGAGATACATGGCCTACCGGTACGAAGTCAACGGATCGGCTAACTACTACGATGCCGGGGGAACGCCACTCAGGAAAGCATTTCTCAAGGCCCCGCTTAATTTCAGGAGAATCAGTTCGTCCTATAGCGGCAGACGCCTTCATCCTGTCCTAAAGAAATACAGGCCGCACCAGGGTATCGATTACGCCGCAGCATCGGGAACGCCGGTTTCCGCATTGGGTGACGGTGAGATCCTTTTCGCGGGATACCGGGGAAGTTACGGAAAGCTGGTCATCATAAAACACCGGAACGGTTACAGCACGTATTACGGGCATCTGTCGCGCATCGGCAAAGGCATCGCGAGAAGGGCGCGAGTCGCTCAAGGCGAGGTCATAGGTTTTGTCGGCGCGACCGGCCTCGCCACAGGACCTCATCTCCACCTGGAGATAAGGGTGGCGGGAAAACCCGTGAACCCTCTTTCATTGCGGCCTCTCTGCGGAGAACCCCTGCAAGGCGTCGACGGGGACGGCTTCAGGGAACTAGTTGTCTCGATGGATCATCGTCTTGAGACGACGCAGATCACAAACGGCACGCCGGTGCGCTCCATGCTCGCCGTGCAGACGCGGATGAAAGGAGACTAAACTCATGGCCTACGCACGCTTTCTTGTTCCCGCTATTGTCGCAGCGGGGTGCTTTGTCGTTCTTGCAGGGCTCAGGGTCGCTGTCTTCAAACTTCTCAGGCACTGGAGCTCCAAAACGTCAACGAGAATGGACAATATTGTCGTTGCCTCCCTGAGCACTCCTTCGTGGTACTGGTGCATCGCCATTGCCCTCTCCATCGGGGTGGCCATGTCCGATATACCGAGGCAATACGCCCGGTACATAAGTCTCACTATCGATGTCCTTATTATTTTGTCGATAACTATCGCAACCGCGAACCTTGTGGGAAGGCTCTTCACGAATTATGTGCAAAGCGCCGACCTGCCCATTCCACCGACAGGGCTGATGCACGGAGTCATCAAGGGTACGATCATCATCATAGGCTGCCTGATTGTTCTCAACACGCTCGGGATTTCCATCGCACCCCTGCTTACCGCCCTTGGCGTTGGGGGCCTTGCCGTGGCCCTGGCTCTTCAGGATACCCTTGCCAACCTTTTCGCCGGGATCCACATCATTCTTGAAAGGTCGGTCAGGATAGGTGATTTCGTCAAACTGGAGTCCGGTCAGGAAGGTTATGTGGAAGATATTACCTGGAGAACGACACGGGTGAGGATGCTCGCCAATAACATGGTCATAATACCCAACAGTCAACTGTCAAAAAGCATTGTTACCAATTATTGTCTCCCTGAAAAAAGACTCTCGCTCCTGATCCCGGTCTCCGTCAGTTACGCAAGTGATCCGGCGATGGTGGAAAAGATGCTTGTCGATGAGGCGAAGAGGTCCGTCGGAGAGATCCCGGGTTTGCTTGGCAACCCCGAGCCTTTCGTCCGTTTCATACCGGGGTTTGGAGAAAGCTCCCTGGATTTCACCCTCATTTGCCAGGTCGGTGAATTTGTGGACCAGTACCTGGCCCAGCATGAACTGCGCAAACGCATCTTCGAGAGGTTCCGCAGGGAAGGTGTGGAGATCCCCTTCCCGCAAAGAACGGTCCATATCAGAGAGGACAAGTAATGTAAGGAGAGGGGCGAAGAGGCCGCGAACCGGGGCAACCTGTGATCGGCTGAGGGAGGTCATGATGGAACGGTACATTTGCATTCACTGCCATTTTTACCAGCCGCCGCGAGAAAACCCCTGGCTTGAATCTGTCGAGATCCAGGACTCCGCCTACCCGTTTCACGACTGGAACGAACGCGTTACCTCGGAATGCTACGCGCCCAATTCGGCTGCACGGATGGTTAACGGGGATAGCCGTATCACGGACATCGTCAGCAACTATTCGAAGATCAGCTTCAACTTCGGACCGACACTGCTCGCATGGATGAGCGAATTCGCGCCCCCCGTTTATGAAGCAATTCTCGAGGCGGACGGGCTCAGTATTGCATCGCACTCAGGTCATGGGAACGCTCTCGCCCAGGTATACAACCATATCATCATGCCGCTCGCCAATTCCCGCGACAAAAGGACCCAGATAAACTGGGGGATCAAGGATTTCCAGAAGCGGTTCGGCCGCGCCCCGGAGGGGATGTGGCTCGCCGAAACGGCCGTGGACCTGGAGACGCTGGAATATCTGGCCAGCGCGGGGATCCTTTTCACCATTCTCGCTCCGCACCAGGCATGGAAGGCTCGAAAGAAGGGCATCGGTAAGTGGAAGGACGTTACCGGCGGCCGCATAGACCCTACGCGTCCCTACCTCCTGCGGCTTCCTTCCGGTCAACGTATAACCATCTTCTTTTACGACGGACCTATATCGAGGGCTGTCGCATTCGAGGATCTCCTCAACAGGGGCGAGAATCTGGCACAGAGGCTGGTCTCGGGCTTCTCCGATGAGAGAAACTCGACTCAACTCATGCACATCGCCACGGACGGAGAAACCTATGGCCACCACCACCGTTTCGGAGACATGGCCCTCGCCTTCGCGCTCCATCACATTGAAGAACAGGGTCTCGCCCGGCTCACCAATTATGGTGAATTCCTGGAGAAATTTCCGGCGCGGCACGAGGTACAGATCTACGAAAACACGTCGTGGAGCTGTGCTCATGGCATCGAGCGCTGGCGCAGTGATTGCGGGTGCAATTCGGGGGGGCACCCGGGTTGGAACCAGGGATGGAGGGCCCCTTTGCGCGATGCCCTGGATTGGCTGCGGGACGAGTTGGCCGATACATACGCGAATAAGGCCCTTGAGTATCTCAACGATCCCTGGTCGGCCCGGGACGACTACATCGATATCGTTCTGGATCGCAGCGAGCCAACGGTTGACGACTTCTTTGGGAAACACGGCCGAAGGGTTCTTGCCGCCGACGAAAGGATCGCCGCACTGAAGCTTCTTGAGTCCCAGCGCCATTCGTTACTCATGTATACGAGCTGCGGATGGTTTTTCGACGAGCTTTCCGGGATAGAGACAGTCCAGGTCATCCAATACGCCGGCAGGGCGATTCAACTCATTTCGGACGTCTGTGGAAACAGCAAGGAAGATATTTTCAGGTCCCTGCTCGAAAAGGCAAAAAGCAACATCCCGGAACACGGGGACGGCGCCAGGATCTTCGACAGGTTCGTCAAACCCGCCGCCATTGACCTCAAAAAGGCGGCCGTCCATTATGCCGTTTCCTCCGTGATGGAAGATTTCGATGACCACGCGGAAATATACAGTTTTTCGGTGGATAAGGAGGATTATTCCAGGATAACCGCCGGCAGCACGACTCTGACCATCGGAAGGGTACTCGTCGTCTCGCGGATCACCGGTGATTCCGAACACATCAGTTTCGCGGTTCTCCACATGGGAGGCCACGCCTTCAACGGTGGTGCAAGGCAGTACGGCGGCGAAGAAGCCTTTCGGACAATGCGACAGGAGATCACCGACGCCTTCGAAAGGGCCGATCTGGCCGAAGTCATTCACCTGATGGACGATCACTTCGGAATGCACAATTATTCCTTCAAGAGTCTTTTCAGGGATCGACAGCGTGCAATTATGAACCTGCTCGCCAGGGGCGCCTTCGAAAAGTTCGAAATTGTCTACAGAGACCTCTTTCAAGGAGAGAGGATCCTTATGAATTTGTTCCGCGAGGCAGGCATGGCCGTCCCCAATGCCTTTCGGGCAGCGGCGGAGTTCACCCTCAACTTTGACCTCAAAAAGGCCTTTTCACAAGATGACCTGGACGATAACGATATTGGCGGAATCGTAAAGGAGATGGAGAAGTGGGGTCTTCATTACGATACAGTGGAGATCGAGCTGATCATAAGGCGAAAGCTTGATGAACGGATGTCACGGTTCGAGAAAAACTCCTCTGACATTTCCCTTATCCACGCCATGAAGAAGACCATGGAACTGGCCCGCTTGCTTCCCATCGAGGTGAATCTCTGGGAGATCCAGAATGTCTACTACGCTATGGCGCGGTCGGTGTACGTCAGGATGATGGAAGGCGTCTCCCAAGAGGAAGCCGGGGCAGTTCAATGGCGCCGGGAGTTCATTGAACTCGGAGAAATACTCAATTTCGATACCGGATCGATCCCGGGATCCTGAATCGGATCCCCGTAGGAATTCAGCCTGTTTATCGTAAGGAACCAGGTATACCGGAGGCGGCCATCGCTCACAGCCTTGTTATGTCCAGCGACAATGCTCTAATTGAATTGATTCGATACCGGATTTTGCTCGTTTAACGCCTGAAACTTGAAAATGCAAGTATTCCTGATTCTCTTTTTACCTGAAACCTGAAATCCGGGCTAACTGCCCCTATTCTTTTTCGGTGGCGGATTGTTCTTCGCTCGTGGCTTCTTCTGCTGCAGCGGCTGTTGTCTCTTCCGTGGTTTCTTCGGTGGTCTCTTCGTTAATCTCTTCTTCGGGCTCCTGTTTCTTAGGGCCCTGCCTGCGCATCATCTTTTCCTGGGCTTTCTGCTGACGTTTGATCTCCTTCTGCCTTTTTAAAAAACTATTTTGATTGCGTTTGGCCATGCCAGCTCCTTTCTTCTTCTTCCTTGTGGCTCCCAAGCTGTCGATGTGATACCCCGGTGACCGGTCCAGGAAGAAAATGGGTCAATTTCCCGTAGTTAAGGATTATGACGTTATTTGAACGGTTTGTCAAGCCGCAATGATGATAGGGACAGGTGATGGGTGATGGGTAATAGGTCACACCTGTCCAAAATAATATAAAGGTCAACCTCTTTCCGGACAGTCACAAA
>DIFE01000048.1:47032-47203 GCA_002418985.1 Deltaproteobacteria bacterium UBA5756 | reverse complement strand
CGTAGAGAGAAAGCCGGAATGACGTTACCATTGTGGCGCGCTTTCTAAAATATGCCCGCGTTGACGCCCTCAGCTACAGTCCTGCCGAGTTCGTGGCATTTTGCCAGTATGCCATCCGTCACCGGCCCCTTGCATATGATGGGATTCTGTACCTTTTTAAAACGATAGCCC
>DIFE01000048.1:29179-47027 GCA_002418985.1 Deltaproteobacteria bacterium UBA5756 | reverse complement strand
AGTGCGCCAGTCCCGTCGTTCCCGGCGCTTATCGCGACGCAATAGGGTTTCTTCAGAGACCTCCGGTCGTCTTTCAATTCCTCGTAGGTTCTGTCAAAGAGATCTTTCATCGCGCCTGCCATATAGCCGAAGTATTCAGGCGAACAGAAGACGATGGCGTCGCATTCCCTTATATCCTGTGCCGCCGTGTCAAGGGCCCTTTTNNGCCCGGGAGCCATCCGTCTCTGCCACGCCGGCGGCTATGGCGCCGGCCATTCTTTCCGTGTTGCCTGTCTGTGAATGGAATGTAATCAGTACGTGTGCCATTTGGGAAGCTCTTCTCGATTCGATGGGGCCGGAAGCGGTTTCAGGGCTCAATGATCCGGGGAGGATTGCACCCATCGAGACTGAGGCAATCTTCCGGGACTTTCGGAGGCTCCGGACAGTTGACAGCATTTGTGCAGTCGATGGCCACGCACATGCATGAACCGTTCGACTGGAGTAGGGCCTTGTAACCNNCCACACGTGGTGTTGGTGCAGGGTTCAGCGGCTTGTTGGGCGATGGAGATGCCCGCGACGAAAAGAAAGGAAAAGGTCAGGGTAAATATGGCAAGAAACAAGACCCGATGTTGCATGGCAGACTCCCTGTTGTTTTGGCTAAGGCATATCATAAGTCTATTTACGAACAATTCCAGAAAAGTTTCAAGAGAGTTTTTCGGGGAGGACCCGGCGCCCGTTTGTGCGGGCCCCGTCAGAGGCTTGGCAAGGTTTGNNGGTCCGGGCCGGGAGCCGCAACGGGCGACGGGAAACAATGAGGGCCGATTATCCTTTTTTCGACGGTTTTGCCACCGTGCCGAAAGGAAGGACGGGGAATGTCTCGAAGGCCATGACATCAATCCAGGCGGCCCTGCTTGCGATGAGGCCTTTTGAATCGGTATCGACAACGTTAATGGACCGGCAGCCTTGAAGGTCGACGTATTCACAGACTACCTTGACCCCTGCAGGCCATTTCCATTTCGATCTCCTCTTCTCAACCTCTTTTTCGTCCTGTGGTTCCCATGTGCACACATTCATGAAGTACATAACAGACCTCCTTCGTGTGGCATGTGCTTCTTGCCATAAAGTATAGCAGATATTGGGGTTTAACGCAGAGAATCAGGGGAAGCCTCCGGGGTCTCAGGGCCACATTCAAGCCCGTCATTCCGGACCTCGAGAAGCCGTGAAGTTGTTGGGGGATCTCTAGAGGTATTCTCTGCGCATCTCCTCGATCATCTCAGCGGTGAGTTTTTCCTGTTTTCTCAGATCTGCGAAACGGTCGAGAAGGTCCGTTGCGGTGAGGAGGCTTTTGTCCTTTTCCGCGATTTCTTCTATAACCTGACCTTTGTGCATGAGGATGGTTCTCGTGCCCAGTGCAAGTGCCTGCTGCATGCTGTGGGTGATCATAACGGTTGTGAGGCTGTAGCGGGCAACGAACCGTTTGGTAAGCGCTACAACCTGTGCGGCTGATTTGGGGTCGAGCGCGGCGGTATGTTCATCCAGCAGAAGCACCTTCGGCTCGTTCATGACAGCCATGAGCAAGGTGAGGGCCTGTCTCTGGCCCCCGGAGAGGGTGCCGATGGTATTGCCCAGTCTGTCCTCGAGCTGCATCTCCAACATTCTCACTTCTTCGCGGTAAAGGTCGCGACGCTCCCGGGTGAGTCCGGGGATAAGGTGACGGGGTCTTCCCCTCATGAAGGCAAGGTGGATGTTCTCGGCAATGGTCATGTCCGGGGCCGTACCCATGAAAGGGTTCTGGAATACCCGGGAGATGAATCGCGCCCGTTGAAAATCAGCCTTCCTGGCCATGTCCTTTCCTCCTATCGCTATCGTCCCGCGGTCGGGCTGGAAAGTTCCCGCAATGGCATTGAGAAGGGTCGATTTGCCGGAACCATTGGTTCCTATGATAGTCAGGAACTCGCCTTCCTGAATATGGAGATTTACTCCCCGAAGCGCATAGACCTCGTTAAGGGTACCGGCATTGAATGTCTTGTGATAATCGCTGATCCGTATCATCGTCTATTTCACCACCCTTGCCGCCTTCCTGACGAGGTCGTCAGGTATCGTGATTCCGTATTCTTTTGCAAGTGACAGATTGAGAGTGAGCTGTTCGGGCACATAGGAAACGATCGGTATGGCGGCGGGTTTTTCCCCGTTTATTATCCGGATTGCGATATCGGCTGCCTTGAGGCCCACGTCATAATAATCGGCACCGAGGCAGATAAAGGCGCCCGAATCGATATCGGCGGGCGTGTTGGTGACGTAGGGTATCCTTTTCTGCCGGAGCTTCTGTGCCAGCGAGGGGATGACGGAAGAGACGGTCGTGTCGCCGGAGGTAAAGAAGATGTCCGGTTTGTCGCCCAGCACCGACTGCAGGGCCTGGTCTATCTCCTGGGTGCCCGTGATCTGGACCTCGACGACCTTGAAGCCGTATTTCTTTGCCGCCTCGCGCGTGATCACCGTACAGATCTCGGAGTTCACCTCCGCTGGGTTCCAGATCATGCCGATGACCCGGGCCTTCGGGAATACTTTGCGCATCAGCCGCACTGTCGATTCCACGGGCTGGGGAGTGGCGAGCCCCGTCAGGTTTGCGGGGTGGTCGGTGAAGCTTTTAGCGACTCCGGCCTTGAGAGGGTCCGTCACCGCGGCGAAGACATGGGGGATTTTCTTGTTGTGATTGACAGTCACCTGGAGGGATATCGTCGATACCGTCACGATGTAGTCGTAGTTCTTGCTTACCATCTCCTGGGCAATCGACTGGGCCGTAGGGAAATCACCGTGGGCCATCTTGTGGTCGATGGCGATCTTTTGCTTGTCGAGAACACCGTTCTTTTTCAATCCGTCGAGAACGCCTTTGGCACAGATGTCCAGGATGACGTTGTCGGTGAACTGAAAAAGTGCGAGGCGTTTGCCCGGCGAGGACGTTCCTTCCCGGGAAGAGCCGACGCCGCTTTTCTGCCTGGTGCCCGACTCGTCGACGATCACCGTGGCCTTATCGAGGAGTTCACGGGGTATGGTAAGCCCCAGCTCTTTCGCAACCTTAAGATTGATGCCGAGCACTGTTTCCCTGTATCGTTCAAAGGGGATCGATGCCGGCTTCTCTCCTTTGAGGATACGGTCCACGAGGTTCGCAGCCTGCTTTCCGCTCGTTTCATAGGCATATCCGAAGACCACCAGGGCGCCGCCTTCAGGATGATCGACGTCATTGAAGATGATGGGCACTTTTTTGTCTCGCGATGCCTTGACAACCGAATCGAAAGCCGAATAGACGATGTTGTCCGTGGGCAGGACGAAGGCGTCGATACCCCTCTGGGCGAGGGATGCGGCAACTTGGTATACCTCGGAAGAGCTGGAGACATTGCCGCCGGCGAAGGTTACATCCGGGTAATTCCGCAGGGCTTTTTTAAGGCTGTTGACATTGACCTCCGAGTTTGCCTGCGAAGGGTCCCATATCGCCCCTATCTTGATGGGCCCCGGCAGGATTTTCCTGACGATCTCCATTGTTTTGTCCATGGGTACCGCGCCATAGACACCCGTTACGTTCGGCAGGTGATCCGTGTCCGTTTTGCCGACCTCTATGACGAAGGGATTCGCGACGGTGGCAAAGACGACGGGACGGTCCTTTACCTTCCTGGAGGCCGCCTGAGTGCATGCCG
Organism: Deltaproteobacteria bacterium UBA5756; assembly: GCA_002418985.1. Classification (GTDB taxonomy): domain Bacteria; phylum Desulfobacterota; class Syntrophorhabdia; order Syntrophorhabdales; family Syntrophorhabdaceae; genus Delta-02. Next base: position 43,356 of record DIFE01000048.1, on the reverse strand, counting down.
TGGAAATCGGAACGAGAATGTCCACTTTGTCGCGGAGGAATTTGTCGACTATGGCATTTACCGTGGCAATATCTCCATTTGCATTCTCTGTGAGAAAGGTCGCGTTTTTTCCCTCCACGTAGCCGAGACGTTTCATCTCGTCAAGGAAGGCGTCCCGGGTGATGTTGAGGATGGGGTTGTCGCTTACCTGGAATATACCGATCTTGACCTTTTTTTGAGGTATAAAGGCGGTGAGGTTCCCATATTTCATACCGGCGAAGATGCCGAAGATAATAGCCGCGGCTGCCATTGCTGTGACGAGGTGCTTCCTCTTCACCTTTCCCGCGCCTTTTGCGATCTTTGCCGTTACAATGAGCGTGACGAGAACGAAGATTGCCGTAAGGAGCTTGAGATCGACGGGGTCCATGCCGGCGTAAAGGGCGATGGCGATCATGAACCGGAAGATCACCGAACCGATCACCGCGCTTGCTATCCAGGCATAGATGGAATGTTTCTTGAGAATCGATTCCCCGATGATGACGGAGGCGAGCCCGGTGACGACGGTCCCGATTCCCATCCCGATGTCCGCAAAACCCTGGTACTGCGCAACAAGACTGCCGGAGATTCCGACAAGGCCGTTGGCGAATGCGACGCCGAAGATCTTGACACGGTCCACGTTGATCCCGGCTGCCCGCGCCATGATGGGGTTATTGCCGCTTGCCCGCATGGAAAGTCCGAGGTCGGTCTTGAAGAAGAAGGAGACGGCCAGCCAGGATGCGGCCATGATGACGGTGAGGCATATCGCCGTCCAGGGTTCATGGGGCAACCCGGGGTTCGCGCTGTTGAGGAGCGTGAAGAATTCGGATGTGTTGAGCAGCGGTATGTTGGAGCGGCCCATGATGTGGAGGTTAATGGAATAAAGCCCGGTCATTACGAGGATACCGGCAAGAAGGCTGTTGACGTTAAGACGGGTGTTGATGAGCGCCGTTATGCTTCCCGCCGCCATACAGGCGACAAAAGAGGCCAGCACCGCCAGAAGAGGATGGGCGCCCGCCACGACGAGGACGGATGTAACTGCGGCGCCCGTCGTGAACGTCCCGTCAACGGTGATATCGGGAAAATCATGGATGCGAAAGGTTATATAAATACCAAAGGCGACGAAGGCGTAGAGAAATCCGAGATTGAGAGCGCCTACCCAGAGTTCCATCTCTAGCCGCCAAGTTCCGCGATGCCCAGAAGGCCCGGGCCGACCCTCGTCTTGCCGAGAAGGTGGAGCACCCTGTGGGGTTCCATTCCGGTCACGACCCTCTTGAGTTCGTTGGGAAAGTTGTCGATGATCTTGTTGAAGGGTTTTTTATCGAACACAATACCGTGAATGTGGTAACGGCCCTCACGGGGGATGATCCTGTCGGCCGGTCCCTGGACGGCGCCCCTGTCTTTGACTGCAATGCCCGTGATGACGACCAGATTGTACAGGTCCTCGGTCTCAATCGAGTAATCCATCCATTCCGGAAAACTTTCCCCCGAGAAGATGTCCTTTTCCCCGGGGTTTGAGTTCCCCCGGATCGGGATCTTCTTCAGACGCATACCGAAAAGGCCCTTGCTCTCAAAGATACCTGTTATCCCTATAATGGGAGAGGAAGATGCGAGTTGTGCGCTGTCAATAAGTTCGTCGAGAGTGAAGAGGCTGCCTTTCGGTTCAAAAGAGACGATATGATTGAATTCCCCCTGGAACGAAAAACCATGGAGAAAATGGTAGGCCGTGTCTTTGTCTCCTTCAGCATGTATGATGAAATCGACAGCGGATCTCTTGAGGGCAGGGTAAACGAAGATGTTGCGGTCGATTACGGCAGCCTCCCCGAAATAGCCTTTGTAGTCTTCGAACCGGTGGCCCAGGGCAGCCAGTCCGGTGGCGAACCGGATGTCGGAGGCCTTCACGGAGCTGACATCCTCTTCACCGTAGCCGGCCGACGAGAGTTTTTCGTCACTGCCTATGACGGTAAATGACCCGACCGGGAGATTCCTTGTAAGGACGCGCAATAATACCTTGTCGGACGAGACCTCCCGTATCTCCGTTTTTTCGACTGGTGCCTCCAGGAACCCCTTCACCTCATCTTCCGATGACAGGAAACGAAAGATGTTGGTGAATCCGCTTATTTCAAATAGTGAGTAAACGGCAGGGGTTGTACCGAAAAGACAGATCTCTCCACCGGCCTTTTTCAGTTCTTTCTGGAAAGAGAGGAATACACGCAGGCCCGCGCTGCTCACATAGCTGACGGCCGCCATATCGGCGATGATCAGCCTTTTGCCGGCCATGACGGCGTTCCTGAAAAGTGACTCTATCTCACGGCAGGTAATGCTGTCTACCCTGCCCGTAAGCCGCAGTCGTTCGACGTTTTCGAGTTCCCGTAGTGAGTCATCCATTGACGTGTCCTTTACACTATCATCGGAGGCCCTGCAATGCAAATGTTTCCCGCTGTTGCCGTCCCACCTTATAAACCCCGCGGTTTTTGGCGCTTTCCGCCTCCGCGTTGTTGGAGGCCTGCAGTCTTCTTCATGGTGCCTCCGTTTGTCCCGGTGATGACAATTAATCCTATTGCAATGGTGGTTCCGAGAATTACAACGGATAAAAGGGTCGGAAAGGAGGGGCCACGGGTTGAAGTCAAAAAAAGAGGCCAAACAGGGCTTATCGAGCCCTTTGACCTGTCAATGATTCCGATTGGGAGTACTGTGCCGGTTTACCTTATGCTCTCAGGTCCTGACCTTCTTTGCCTTTTCCCTGCCGAACAGAAAGATGAAGAGCCCGATAAAGATGAGTACGGCGCCGGCGGCGAGTATGGTAGTACTTCGGGTCAAAAAGATCATTGCAAAACCACCGATCATGACTATAAATGCAATGACATAAAGGATCATTGAGTTTTTGTCGCCCATTGAGACCCCCATTTCGTAGGATGTTTCACTATATCATACATTTCGATTTTCTCAAAAATAATACTTATTACATTATCGGTCGTCTGCAATTTTTCTTAAGATGGAGGAAGGAGGTCTTAAGAAGCTATCGTTTTTTGCGATAACCTTCATGTGATTTAAGTAAGAACCGAAGTTTGCCGCCGGTATCTTGCCGATGTTTTCAAGGACGTTGCCTCTTGTCAGATACCGGGATGTGTCATCGGCAGGTGTATCGGGATGGTGAACCGGACTTGACACCAAAAAGACGCGGATCGGCCAATGAATCTGAAGAACGCTAAACACTATGACAGCAGAAGTTACGGCACGGGTCATCAGGCGCAGCAGGGCGTTTCGCCGGGCGGGCACCACAGCGCGGCAGGATGTCTTTTCCATGATATGATGAAGGACCATGGGTTGACCGGTTGCAGGGACAGGACCTGCAACTGTCCCTTTGCGAAAAATCGCGGGGACGACCCGTTGTCCAAACGACGGCCCTGAACCGAAAGCCCCGACAATCGATCCGACACCTGTTCATCATTTATGGCAGGGCTGTCGATCAGTGTTTGTGCGGGTCTTCGTGTTCGTTACCTTTGATCTGACAGAAAAGATTGTTGTCGCATTCCACACAGCTGCATTCGATCTGAAGGGTGCTGTGATCCACCCCGGCATCTCTAAGCATGTTTTCAATGTTTTTCTTCGTGGTTTCAACCTCTTTCAAACTCTTGTCATCAACGAGCACGTGGGCTGAAAATGCAACACGATCGTGGGCCACGGGCCAGAGATGTACGTCATGGACTTCTATGACGTCGTGCATCTCGGCGATCTTGTTTGCCAGAGCCTCTACATTGAATCCCCTGGGTGTCAGGTTGAGAAATATGGACATTGTGTCCCGTACCAGCCTCACTCCGCCCCAGATGATGATGCCTCCTATGAGGATGCTCGCGATGGGATCGGCGTATGTCCACCCGGTGAAATAGATTACCACGCCCGATACGATTACTCCTACGGAAGAAAGAGTATCACCGAGGACGTGGAGCCACACACTTTTAAGCGTGAGATCCTTGTGAGCGTGTCCCAGGATAGACACCATGGCAAGGTTTCCGGCCAGACCGAGGGCGGCGATGGCGAGCATGACGGGGATGTCGACGTCAGGCGGCTTGACAAACCTTTCGTAGGATTCGTAGAAGATAAGGACGGCAATGATCAGGAGGCTCAGGCCATTGATGAGTGCGGCGAGGAGCCCCACCCGATGATAACCGAAGGTTGCCCTCCTGTCGGATGGCCTTTTGCTTATACGTGTTGCCACCAGGCCCAGAGCAATCGCCAGAGCATCGGTTATCATGTGACCGGCGTCGCTGAGCAGTGCGAGACTGTTGCTCAGAAACCCGCCTACGACCTCGCCAGCCATGATGGCGAGGGTAACGAGAAGGGTGAAGACCAGTCGCTTTTCCCCGGTGAGGTTCATGATATACTATAGACCATTTCTTGCCGTCGGAGCCGTATCCTCTATTTCATCGATGGTTTTGGCCGTAAAGCTGTGAGCGCATCGGTTATGTTGCCCGCTCCGCTGTACTTGCTTGTTATTCCGTTCGACTCTATCACGCACAACGGCGTCGCGTCGATCCCGTCTTCTTTGAGCTGGCGGGACAGAGAATCGAACACAGGTTTTGGATCGAAAGGCTTGAGGGTAATCTTCTTCTCATTCAGAAAAGCTTCCAGCTTTTGTGCGCTGTCGAGTCCCTTTTTCGCCGCCTCGATGAGAGACCGTCTGGCGTAGAGGGCGTGTTCGAGGTCTTTCCTCTCATTGATGGCGTACAGGAAATACCGTACGTAAAGAGAGGAATACCTGTAGAAAGGCGTGTCGACAAAGGTGAGGGTGATGATCCTGTCTCTGACCAGTTCCTTGAGGAGAGGTTCGATATCCGGTTCCATCTGTCTGCAGGGAGGACAGAAATAGTCCGTGTACAGCCGGACCTTGGTTTTGCCGTTGCCGAAAGAAGGCATGACGGTTTCGGCACAATGGCCTTTTGCAGACGTAACCTGCAGGAAAATCAACAACAGAAAGGCAGCGCTGACCGTTGCGATGACGTATCTTCTAATCACTGTACCCATTGCCGATTACCCCTCAGACCGGAATACGGATATAGCAGGATCAACGTGCAGGGAGTACGAATATGTCGGGACAACCGAACCTGTAAAGAAGATCGGGAACACTACGAGGCTCAACCCCATCACGATGAACCCGGGTACCTTCCTGTCCTTTTGAAAATTGAGCAGGAAGAGAAAAAAAACGATGGCCCCGAAACCGAGGCAGTACGCGCAGTACGTGCTGTACCACACCTGGAAGCCGACGAGGTATAGTTCGATCCCCACACCGGCGCAGATGAAGAGAAAAACAAGCGTGCCTTTCTTCAGGACACTCAGGAGAATAACGCATGCCATATAGACCATACCGACATACTGTAGATCGATCGCGAAGATGGTCCCTTGCAGGTAGGAGCACGACCCTGAGCAGATACTGTAGTATATCTCAAGGCCGATGGCACAGAAGGCAAGGATGATGGTGATGATGTGCCTACGATTCCGCATCTCTTCGATGGTGAACCGGAGGCTGCCTTCTTTGCGCGAACCATTCAATTCCGTAGCGTTTACCATTACCGGCCCTATCTGTTCCTGGGAGCCTCGCCCCCGGTCATATTGAAGGAGTACGTTCTGGACGCGGACGGCGGAACGGGGCATGTGGAACATGCAGACAAGGCAATAGCTGTCAGTAATGTGATGGTAAAGAAAATCAATCGTCTCATGTGACCCTCTCCATAGCATGTATAGATTAACTCGAACAGTACAATTTTTCCAGAAGAGACTTCAACCACAAAATTCCCCGATCACCCGGACCGGCATCCACTGTATGGGTTGCCTCGAGCACTGCCCACAAAAGCAGGGGCCTCGCGCGAGAAAGGGTTGTTTTCACGTCGCGAAATAGAAGCGAACAGCAAAAGACTGTCTCACGCCCGTTTTGTCGCTGGCGCTCCTCACTGGAGGCAATGAAGAGAGGATGGGAGGAAGCCTTAAGAGAATTGCGTCCAGATCCCTAGAAAGACGGGATCAGGCCGCACTTTGCACGCCTTCGGCGGGAATTCTCACTATTGATGTTTGCGGGTGGTGGTGGTGGTGGTCGTCGTTGTGGGACAGGTTTGAGCGAAGTATCATGGTTCCTTACCCTCCCGCGCAGCGGGATCGAAGATTCCCGGGAATTTCAGTATTCTCAAATTCCCGGGAAGTCTTTTGTCTTCCTCCTATCCTCTCTTTTATGCCTCCAGTGAGGAGCGCAAGCGACAAAACGGGCGTGAGACAAGGTTTTTTAAGGTCGTTTGTTATGGGATAAACGTGAGGCAAACCTTTTGGAAGGGAGGGTTTGGGCAACAGGCCGTTGATAAATGACCCCGGACCGTGTGAGGGGTTTCGGTGATCTCTGGCGGGGAGTGCCGATTGTAAAATCGGTGGAAATGCATTAAAGGGAGGAAGGAGGTGTGAAAATGTCGAGGATAAAAGTTCTATTCGTTTGCGTACACAATAGCGCCAGAAGTCAGATGGCGGAGGCCTTTCTCAACACTCTGGCCGGGGACCGGTATCAGGCCGAGAGTGCGGGGATGGAGCCGGGCGCCCTCAATCCCCTTGCGGTGGAGGTGATGAAGGAGGCCGGCATCGACATATCACACAACAAAACAAAAAGCGTCTTCGAAAAGTATAAGAACGGGGAGTTGTTCTCGTATGTTATCACCGTATGCGACGAGGCGAGCGCCGAGATGTGCCCGATCTTTCCGGGGTTACGGACTGAGACGATCCACTGGAGTTTCGAAGACCCGGCCTCTTTCACGGGTACGCCTGAAGAAAAGCTGGAAAAGGCACGCCTCCTGCGCGATGCAATAAAGGAAAAAGTCCTGAAATTCATTGAAGAGACGGGGAAGGCTTGAAAGGCGGTTCTGGCGAAATGCACAGCTGAAGCCGGAGAGTGCTCCGGCAGGCCAGGATAATCGTAAGGAGATCAATGATGAAGAAGTTCGTTCTTTTTGCCTTCAACGGTGAGTCCATGTGCTTTTCCCATGTTCTCCTCAATGCCCTCAATATGAAAATGTCCGGCCATGACGTGAAGGTTGTCATTGAAGGAGCTGCCACGAAGCTCATTCCTCAGCTTGTGGAAGAGGGAAACCCACTCGAGGTATTGTATCGCAGCGCTAGGGAAAGAGGGTTGATCGAAGGTGGATGCAGGGCCTGCTCCAACAAAACCGGGTCGTTGAAGGCGGCCGAAGAGCAGGGACTCCGGCTGCTGGACGACATGTCGGGTCATCCCGGTATGGCCCGTTATATCAATAACGGATACGAGATTATAACCTTCTGATCAGGCAGCACCGGAGATGTTATCCCGAACAGCAGCCGCCCGGGCTGCCGCACGAGCCGGGTGATCCGCAACACCCGCCAAAACCGGGCATCGATGTCGGGCCGGAGGACCCGGAAGTATTATGGGCGGACATCAGTTTTGTCAGCCTTGTGCTGCTGCATGACCTGCAAGCCACTTCCTCATCCACGGAAAAAACGATAAATTCGCTGATGGTTCCGCAATCTTCACATTTATATTCAAAGATCGGCATATTTATCTCCTTAATGCGAATGGCCGCATCCGCCGGCGTGCCCGGCGCATGTATGGATCATGGTAAGCTCGGGCAGTTTGTTCTGATGGAAAAGAGCAAGGTTATCCTTGATAGTGTCCTCAACCGCCTTGAACACTTTTATACCTTCGGCGTTGAGCTTCGTGAGGGCGCCGGCTCCAATGCCCCCTACCACCACGGCATCCACCTTCGTGCCGCCGATCGCCTGTATCGGGTTGCATGCCCCATGAACATGATTGACATCGCGATTCACGATGGCCGAGACATCGTCTCCGTCCGTGTTTACCACGACAAAGGCGGGCGCCGACCCAAAATGACCGAATACCGTACTTTCAATACCCTCATCCTTCAAAACCGCAAAACATATCTTCATAAATCTCCTCCCGACGTTTCTTGTTACTCTATCTTCAGGGCCTTGCCATGAAGGATCGCGTCAGCGACCTTGCGATGCGCGGCCTCAACTATCCTGCCGAAAGTCGCCCGCGAAACATTCATCCGTGCCGCTGCTTCCTGCTGGTAAAGCCCTTCGTAGTCCGCAAGCCGGAGCGCCTCCAGCTCATCTATCTCGAGGTTGACCTCATCGAGACCGCTAAGAGGGATGCCTCGGGGCTTAAAACAATGAGACTCCAACTTGCAGCAGACGCATCTGCATTTCTTCGGGCGCGACATGAATTTATTATAAGCATATGCTCATAACAAGTCAAGGGGGGAGAAGAAACCACCGAAACGCGAAACTATTCTTGATCCATTCTTTTGGGTGGTATCTTTGCTCCGCAGAATTTGCATATAACTGTTTTCTGTTTCTCGCTTGCCTTTACTACCTGCTCGCGTTTGCATTTAGGGCACTTCCGTTTCAAATGCAGAAGCGTTCCCATAATGGCGGCCAAAAAGGGGTTCATGCGTTCACGTGTCCTTTCTTATTAACTGAGGGGGTTCAAGTTCATTTGAGCCAAGATAATCGACTGCACAGTCTATATCCGAGCGCTTGCCGATGAAGAGCAGGACGTCGTCCGCCATGAGGCGCAGCGTCGCTGAAGGCATCCTGTGGACCTCTCCGGCGCGTTCGATGCCTATCACCGTTACCCCTGTTTTTGAACGGAGGTCCAGGTCGCTCAGAGTTTTTTCATCAGCGATGGAACCGGCCCTGATCCGGTAGGTCTCTATGGCTATATTCTTCAAAATGTCCTCGCGCTCCACCAGATATCTTCTGGGCAGCTTCACCGCCCGCAGCGCGAGGTAATTGTCCTGCCGTATCTTGTCAATGTGTTCCCTGATATCGTTCACGGGGACCTGCATCCGGTGAAGTACTTTTGAAAATATTTCCACCGACGTTTCGAATTCTTCCGGAATGACGTCGTTGGCGCCGAGATTCTTCAGTCCTTCAACCTCTGCCACGTATTTGGTACGCGCGATAATATAAAGGTCGGGATTTGTGGAGCGCGCAAGCTGGACAATCCTCCTCGTTGACGCGGCGTCGCTGATCGCCACGACAAGGACGCTCGCGTTCCTGATCCCTACCTTGTGCATGATCTCCACGCTCGTACCATCTCCATAATAGATGGGTTCACTTTTTCGCCTGGCCGCCCGGACTGTTCTGCTGTTCAGTTCCAGTGCGACATACGGGATATTCATCGAGCGCAGCACCCGTGCCAGGTTCCCCCCGTTGAGGCCGAATCCGACGATGATGACGTGGTCGCTGATGCTCGTGGGATAACGCTCGCGGTCCGCCCGTCGTTTTTTTCTTTCGATAAAACGAAGAGGGGTTTTCCTCGCCATCCACTCCGCTATGGACGACGAGCCCCTGATGAGAAAAGGCGTCATGATCATGGTGATGATCGAGGCCGACAGGAACGCCTGGTACAGGTTTTCCGTTAAAAGCCCCTGTTGTTTCCCTTCAAGGGCCAGGATGAAGGAAAATTCGCCGATCTGAAACAGGTAGAGGCCCGCCGTGAGAGAGTTTTTCAACGAATTCCCGAGGGTCATGCTTGCGAAAGTGATTACGGCCACCTTTAGAAGCACGATTATCAGCACCATGGCCGATACACCCCCCGCATTGCCCATGAGCACGCCGACGTCGAGAAGCATGCCGACGGAGATGAAGAAAAGCCCGGTAAAGCTCTCCTTGAAGGGCAGGACGTCGGAGACGGCCTGTGCGGCATACTCCGATTCAGAAATGATCATACCGGCAAGGAAAGCACCAAGCGCCAGGGAAAGCCCCAACGCCGAAGTGAGCAGTGCCGTTCCGAGGCAGAGGGTTATGATGGAGATCACAAAGAGCTCGCGACTTTTCATGCTTACCACATGTTTGAATATGAAAGGCACCAGCCACCGTGAGGCAAAAAGGATTAGCGCGATGACCAGAAAGGCCTTGATGATGGTGAAAACTATATTTCCACCACCGCCATTGCCTGCGAGGACAGGGATAAGAAGCATGAAGGGTACGACGCAGAGGTCCTGGAAGATGAGGATACCTACCGAGAAACGTCCGTAAGGGCTGTTCATCTCCGCGCGGTCGAGAAGGAGTTTGAAGACAATGGCCGTACTGCTCAGTGCCACGAGAAAACCATGAAACAGGGCTCCTCTGAACGGCTGTCCGTATAAGAAATAACTGACGAGAGCGACCAGTGCGATCGTGAGGGTTACCTGCAAGGCGCCCCCTCCCAGGACGATCGATTTCAGCTGAAACAGGTTCTTGAGGGAGAATTCAAGGCCGATGGTAAACATGAGGAGAACAACGCCAATCTCGGCAAGAAGTTCAATTTCATGGGCATTCCCGACAAGGTCGAATCCGGAAGGTCCGATGAGGATGCCCGCTACGAGAAATCCGACGACGGATGATATCCTGAGTTTGCCAAGAATAAAGACGATAAGGGCGCTAATTCCGAGAACGATGACCAACGCCTGCAGATACTCAACTATCATGCGTAATTCTCCTCAAAGTCCCGCTCAGAATAGGTCCGTGCGGCCTTTCCGGGACGGATCCTAATATAATACGCATATTCGAATCGAAAACCAAGACATCTTGCCCGGTGACGTACTGCGGGTGCGATCTCAACGGGAGGAGTGTCCCGGTTGCTTTTCCTCAGGATCGATGGTAGAAAACCGGATAGGAGGAGAACCATGGTTGAAGAATGGATGGAAGAGATCAGGAAATCAGTCAGTCCGGACATGCTGGGAATGATGCTTGTCCACAACGGTGTGGTTAGGGCCAGCTCCAAACAGGGAACGGCGGTGAAAGGAATGCGTCTGACCTATGACCGTAGCTTACTTGCCGCGGCTATCGATGAGGCGAAAGGTCATGAAGGAATAGCTGACGTGAAGGTCTGGATCAATGAAGGCGACCTTAACATCGGCGACGACATTATGTACGTCCTCGTGGCAGGGCGCTTCAGAACCGATGTATTGCCGGTTCTCCAGGGGCTCCTGTCGAATATCAAGGGGGAAGTTGTCCACGAAGAGGAGGTCCTGGCTTGAAGAAGGAACTGGAAAGTACCTGCGCGGTTTGTGATATTCCCCTCCGGGAACGGATCTGCACGAATCCCGATGGAAAAGGTTCAAAGGGATGTCCCACTGTTCTGAAAAAAGGTCTGGTGGAAAAGGCTCGAAGGGAATACAAAAAGGAGGGCGTCCACGAGTTTGCCCGCATGGCGTCGATTCAGGAAGGAGAATGCTATGCCGACCGGGATAAAAAGCCTTACCTCATGCACCCGGTCAAGCCGCGAATGCTGGAGATCTGCGAGTTTGCGAAGAAGATGAAGTACAAAAAACTGGGCCTCGTCTTTTGCGGCGGTTTGGCAAAGGAAGCCGGAACGGTCTCGGGTATCCTTACCCGAAAAGGCTTCGATGTGGTTTCGGTGATGTGTAAGGCGGGCAGGGTGCCCAAGGAGGAGATCGGCCTCAAGGACAAGGACAAGATGTACCGGGGTCAGTTTGAGTCCATGTGCAATCCCATCCTGCAGGCACTGGTGGTCAATGACGCCAAAACCGAGTTCAACGTACTGGTAGGGTTGTGCGTTGGCCACGATTCTCTCTTCTTCAAATATGCCAAGGCGCCGACGACGGTCCTTGCCGTTAAAGATCGCGTTACGGGACACAACCCCCTGGCGGCCATCTATTTGTCGGAAGGGTATTATTCCTGGCTGGAAGATCAGACAGAGTAAAGAGAAGGTGCAGAGGTCCGGCAACCGCATATGGCATTTGGGCAGGCCCCGGCGCCCATGCACGGAAAGACGACGCAAGAGATCATGGTCCGTTGTCCTTTGCTCCCGTCATACGCTCGGCTTGTGAGGTCTCTGCCGGATGGGTGGGGGCGTTCAGGATCTCAATGTCCCCACGTTTGAAACGATCAACAACGTCCCGCACGGGCTCGTTCTCACGTGCCTTGTAGATATCGATGAAGCTGTCCTTAAGCATGTGAAAGGATATCTCGCCTATCTGGGATGTAAAAACGGTATTGAGACCATACCGGGTCAATTCTTTTATAACCTTCACGCCCACATGAATAGTGCCCTTAGTTCCCAGGTGTTCGTTGTAATAGAAGTCCTCGATTTCCACGGTGTCGCCCCTTATCCGGATAACAACGAAATAGGGTGCCCGGCCGAAATGGCCGTGAACCTTTGAGTTGAGACCATTGATATCCTTTACGGGTATAATGGCAACGGTGGCCTCTCTTTTTCCGGGTTCAATGTGGACGTACACAGACTCGATGTAGGGGAAGGTTTCTTTGATGTGATTCTCCACCCTGTCAGCCACGCCGTGGGCCTTGTAAAGAGGCACGTGGGGGTTGCTTTCGATATTGCATTCCACGAGTCTCAAAGGTCCGGCCTGTCTTATCTTTACGTCCCGCACCCCGGTTATGCCCGGTATGTCGTTGATCTCTCGTATAATCTCGAATTGGAGCGAACGGTCCAGATTGGCATCGAGGAGGATGAGCAGGGAGAACCAGATGGTTTCGACGCCCAGCTTAAGGATGAGCAGGGAGATGATGACCAGCAGCAGCCCCTCCACGTAGGGTATGGAAACATAACCGGCCACTATGCCGGTGAGGACTGCGAAGGAGACCGCTATGTTGAGGTAGGAGTCCTGGGCTATCGCTTTCAGGGATTGGGAATTGATTGCATTTCCGACAGAGCCTTCCCTGCGGGCAAGGAAGTATCCGATGATCATGGAGATGCAGGAAACAACGATCGGTAACAGGGGAAAACTGTCTGTAGATGCGGGAGGGCCGAACTTTTTCACTCCCCGAAGGAACACTTCGATCCCGGCCCAGGTTATGAAGAGTCCGATGACGAAACTGACGAGAGTCTCGGCCTTGTAGAGCCCGTAGGGGAAACGATCCGTCTTTTCCCGTGCGGCGAGGAAGAGCCCGAACCATGAGGCGAAGATGACGGTGAAATCCGAAAGGGTGTGGAAACCGTCCGCCACGAGAAGGGGCGAATCAAGCCCGTAACCAACCAGTGTCTTCACGCCGGCGAGCAGAAGCGTGACGACAGACGCGACAAGAGCCGTTCGCTGACCTTTTCTCAGATTGGTCTTCACGGTGCCGCGATTTTTCATGACGTCTGAGCCGGTTCCTCCGGGAACCGTCCCGCCATCATGGCCCGGCAGCGGGGGCAGGGAGTCAGGAAGCAGGGTTGTCCCGGAACCTTTTCGGTTATCATGCCGCAATGCGGACATATACATTGCCCGGGAGGACCGGTTTGCTTATGGGCGCGACCCTCTATCCCGCCGGGGATTGGTTTCCCGCCCCGGCTGCGACGGCCATGCCTGCCTCTGAAACCGAATGACACTTCTTCCCTCCCGACGGTTGTTATGATTTATGCCGTTTCTACCCCTTCATGCCCGACATGTAATGGGTAAGATGGTTCATGATAGCCTTTTTCAGACCTGTCGCGCCGAGATTTGAGCAGTGGAGCTTGTATTCCGGGAGACCTCCCAGGGCATTGACGATGTCCATGTCATCGATCATCATGGCCTCGTCGAGGTCCTTGCCGATGGCGAGTTCCGTCATGATGCTCGCGCACGCGATGGACGCGGGGCATCCCCTGATCTGGTATCTTACGGCGACGATGATGTTGTCTTCCACTTTGATGAAGACGCGCAGGAAATCGCCGCAATTGGGGTCCCCGATCTCTCCTACCCCGTCGTGATTATTTATGATGCCGACATTGCGGGGGTTGTTGAAGTGATCCATGACGATTGGAGTGTATTCGTTCATTGAAAGTTGTGGCCTCCCTGGTCTTTTATAAGGGTGACGAGCCTGATGGAGCCCGTTCGTTTCAGTTCCCTGAAGTTTGCCCCCTGACGTATGTGGGTCAGAGCGGTATCGCGATCGCTGACGATGGAACCGGATATGACATCGATGCCGTGATCGAAAAGCACTGTTGTGAGGGGTGTTGTGGGGCCGAGGAGCATTTTCGTGCTCTGTGCCGGGCACAACTCGAGTATCTTGCCAAGGGTGTGATTGATGAGGGTCGTGCTGGAGATGGCGACGATGTCCGATTGTCCGAGCAGGGTGGCCGTTTCCTCTTCGGGATGATCGCCGGACTGCGTCCGTCTTTCAATCACCCAGAGGTTTCGGGC
>DIFE01000048.1:0-29150 GCA_002418985.1 Deltaproteobacteria bacterium UBA5756 | reverse complement strand
CCGTGCCGCGCGAGATAATCAGCGGCGTTGAGGTCGACGAATCGGTCAGTGTCTGTATCGATCAGGGAATTGATCGCGGCGAGTCCCACTGAAGAATCTGCGGTGCTGTCCGATAATGCCCCCCTGGCGAGCGCGGCCGCGCTCATCTGCAGGTACGGTCTCCGGGAGGGTTCCTTGCCTTCTTCAATTTTGCAGTCATAGATCATCGTCGATGCCAGACCGCAGTGCCTGCTTACCACCGCTGTCCAGTATATCCCCCTGGTAACGTCCAGCACGGGAGCATCGATAGTAATTGAAGATATGATGTCCTTCAGTATCCTCATGGCAATGCCCTGATCCTGCATGGAGCAAATGACCGTTTCGGTCATCCGCTCCATGCCGTTTGTTCGGCCCGATATGTTTCTAATGGTCGCAGGTATTCGCGCCGGTGACGAGCGTTCCTTTTAGAAAATTCTCCACCGCTGCGCGGGGTTCCCCCTCTTGTGCACCGGTGACAACCTTGATGCCTTGCCCGGCGAAAAGCTGTTGTGCCCGGCTCCCCATGCCTCCGGCTATGATGCAGTTGACGCCCTGCTGTGCAAGCCATGGGGGCAGAAGGCCTGGTTCATGGGGCGGCGGTGTTACATACGCTTCGTTTACGATCTTGCCTTGCGAATCGGTGTCGATAAGCGCGAAGGCCTCGCAGTGACCGAAGTGCATACAGAGTTTACCTTCGTTTGTTGGTACGGCGAATTTCATGATTCCTCCCTGGGAAGAGATATCCCCCTGGCCCACGCCACTGGAGGGTGGTATGACAGAGGTGTTTACATTGTCCTGTGTTGCCGGGGGCCGGGGGATATCTGTATTGCCTGATGAATGTTCGGCGGTGATCTTTTCCACGATTTCGTCGAAACGTTTGGCGCTTTCCGTGTTGGTGTAGGTGAGTACGTAGGGTTGTCCGCTGTCCCCGCTCTTGACGATGTCGGGATCGAGAGGAACTGCGCCTAAAAATGGTACGCCCATCCGGGAGGCAAGTTCCTTACCGCCGCCCTTGGAGAAGATGTCCACCTCTTTGCCGCAGTGAGGGCAGATGAATCCGCTCATGTTCTCGATGATGCCCGCCACGGGGAGCTCGAGCTGCTTGCAGAAGGTGACGCATTTCGCCACGTCGATCGTTGCCACCTGCTGCGGTGTCGTCACGATGACTGCACTGGCACGTTTCTTGATAAGTTGCCCGATGGACAGCGGTTCGTCTCCCGTCCCGGGAGGGGCGTCGATGACGAGATAGTCGAGGTTCCCCCACATGACGTTCTGGAGGAATTCCTTGATGACGTTGTACTTGAGAGGCCCTCTCCAGACAACGGGCTGGTCGTCATGTTCGAGGAGAAGCCCCATGGATACGACGTGGAGTTTTCCATAGTACTCCATGGGAATGATCTCATTTTCATGCACACCAAGCATCTTGCCGTTGAGCCCCAGCATTTTCGGTATGCTCGGCCCGTGGATATCGACGTCGAGAAGACCCACCCTCTGACCCTGAGCCGCAAGGCTCAATGCAAGGTTTACCGCCACCGTGCTTTTACCCACCCCACCCTTGCCGGAAAGGACCATCAAAGTCCGGCCTATCCTGCTTAAGCGTTCCTCAAGCTGGAGGTCATCCATTTCTTTGTTCTCTGTTGTTTGTCCACACTCTGTCATGATCGTTACTCCTTGTATATTGATATGATACGTTCTGATATATCACGTATTGCCTTGCTCACCGGGAGGTCGGGCGCGTATTCCACCACGGCCTTTCCCTGGCGTTGTGCCTCTGAGATCATTTTCTCGTAAGGGAGGCGGCCCAGAAGGGGGATGTTGTTTTGGAGACAGTATTTTTCTATGGAATCCGTACAGGCCTGGTTGATATCGCTTTTGTTGACTATCACCGCGGAGGGAATCTCAAAGTGACGTGCCAGCTGGACGACCCGTTCAAGGTCGTGAATGCCGGAGGCTGTCGGTTCGGTGACTATCAGCGCAAGCGAGGTCCCGGTTATTGAAGAGATAACGGGGCATCCTATCCCGGGCGGGCCGTCAATGAGGATGCGCGAGAGGCCGGCCTGTTCTGCCCGCTCCTTTCCTTCGGTTCTCACCATGGCGACGAGTTTGCCGGAATTCTCCTCACCGGGAAAGAGTTCGGCGTATACAAAGGGATCACCCGACGGTGTGTCGCATATGTAGCACCGCCCGGCCAGCCCTGTCTTAAATTCCACAGCCGAGGCGGGGCAGAAAAAGAAACAGGCCCCGCACCCTTCGCAGGAGAAGGGATCAACGATATAGTCTTGAGAAATGGCGTCAAACCGGCACATGTCCCGGCATATGCCGCACTGGGTGCATTTTTCCTGGATGATCCGGGCCTTGCTGCCGGCCGTAAAGTCCTTTTCCTCTATGACGCGGGGGGAGAGAACAAGGGAAAGATTTGCAGCATCGACATCGCAGTCGACCATGGCCTTGTTTTCGATGAGGCAGGCCAGTGAAGCCACCACTGACGTTTTGCCCGTTCCACCTTTTCCGCTTACCACGACGATCTCTTTCATGACTCAAGTCCTCCTGGTGTGAGAGTTGCTGACAGTACCCAGGAGTTTTTCCAGGTTCGTCGCAAGAGAAAGGAAGGTGTCGATGTAGCTGGGGAGTGATTCGAGAATGATGTCGCCCTGGGAATAGTGGCGGGCGATCTCCGCGTCTTCAGGGATCACGGCGAGGACCGGTATGTGGTTCATCTCGAGGTAGTCGCTCAAAGGCGGGTACCCTCCCTGGTCCCTGTTGATGACCACGCCCGTGGGAATATTGAGCAGTTTCGCCACATCGATGGCGATCTTGAGGTCGTGCAGGCCAAAGGGGGTTGGCTCCGTCACCATGATGACCGCATCGGAACCGTTGAGGGTCGCTACGACGGGGCACGAGGTCCCCGGCGGCGCATCTACGATATTTATGGACTGGTCCTTCCGCTCCATTTTCACCTTTTTGATGAGGGGTACCGCCATGGCTTCGCCAACATTCAAAATGCCGTGGGTGAACTCTATATCTCTTACCCCTCTTCCTTGTTCGATAATACCCACATCCCGGGTCCCTTCGGTGATGGCCCCCGTGGGGCAAACAGCGCTGCACAGACCGCAGCTGTGGCACAGACCCGGAAAAATGAGCGTGTCCCCGGGAAGGTTGACGATGGCGTGAAACTGGCATTTTGCCCCGCATTCCCCGCAGGAGGTGCATTTTTCCTGGTCCACCACGGGAACCATGACCCTTGAAGTCGATGATGCCCGGATGGATGGCTTGATGAAAATATGGCCATTGGGTTCTTCCACGTCGCAATCCAGGTACTGCACCTGTTGTCCGGCGTAGGCAAGGAACCAGGCAAAATTGACCGCGACGGTTGTTTTGCCCGTCCCGCCCTTTCCACTTGCCATTGCGATGTTCATTCCTGTCAAATCTATCACGATGCCCTCACCATTTTTGACCCGCATTGCGGGCAGATCTGTTCAAAGCAGGGTACCCCGCGGGTATGGGGCGATCTTGTCCCGCAGTTCGGACACTGGCATTCGCCGCCGGCGCCGAGCCCCTGGCCTCCCATTCTGCCTCTTCCAGTACCGGATTGGTTCCCGCTGCCACCGCGGCCCATGCCGCCGCCCTGACCGCCGCCTTTGCCGGCGGCTGGCCCTGTTCCCGATTGACCTGTTCTGTTCTTGCCCGGCATGATATATGCCTCCTTTTGCTTTTACCAGTGACCTTCGACGTCGGCCCCTGCGAGTTTCGAAAGCTTTCCGTTCTTGTGTGCTTCCAGGGCTTCACGAACGGTCATGGCGGATGCGGTGAACACTTCGACGCCGGCCGCCGAGAGAACACGAAACGCGTTCGGCCCCAGATGACCGCTTATAACAGCCTGTGCCCCGGACTGAATGACATTCTGAGCAGTCTGGATTCCTGCGCCTTGAGCGGCGTTCATGTTTGGCAGGTTATCGACGGTTTCCTGGCCGTTTGTGTCTGAATCGACGACAACAATCTTTTTTGCCCTGCCGAAACGTTCGTCCACCATTCCGTCAAGTGTGCCATCGGCACTCGTTATGGCTATTTTCATGGGAAATCCTCCTTGTACGAATTTTTTCTTTTCCATTTGAGACATCGCAACGGTTTCCGCGGAGACACACCCCTGCCGCTGCCCCCAATGTTTTTTCCAGGGGCACGGTCCGGGCATCTCTTCATGCATGGTTACGTTCCCCCCTTCTATTCTGAGGGCTTTGCCGTTGATTATGACATCAGTGATTTTTTGATGAGCTGCGTTGATAAGGCGATGGAAGGTTGGCTGGGAAACACCCATCAGGTTCGCGGCCTCCTCCTGGGGAAATCCGAGGAGGTTCTTCAGACGCATCGCCTCCACCTCATCCTGGCCGATCACGACTTCCTGAACGACCCCCAGGGGAATTCCCGCCGGTTTAAAGAACACTGCCTTTGGTTGAAATCCTATCCGTTTTCTGCACGTTGGCCGTGGCATTCTGTGCTCGCTTCCTCGGAAATATATTTACTACATAATGAATATATATTCAGAATGATTTCTTGTCAAGGGGAATTGGAAAATAGTTTCGTTATGCTCTCCCTTTCATAAATAGCTTGACAGTCCCATTAGTAGTGAATATATATTCGATATTAATGTCAAATGGAAAGCAGGAGCAGTGCGAACTGAAAGGAGTATTACATGGAAAAGGAATACATTCTTACGAAGATCGGTGATGAGCATATCTGCGAGATCACACTGAACCGGCCCGAGAGCCTGAACACCTTCAATACCCCCATGGCGAAGGAACTCGACCGTGCTCTTCGCGCCGCTGACAACGACGACAATGTCCGCGTTATCGTGCTGAAGGGCACCGGCAAGGCGTTTTGTGCCGGCATCGATGTCAGTGAATTCCCCGGAAAGACCGCCATGGAATACAGCGAATGGATAGGGCTCATGGGTGCCCCGATGGTGACGATGAACGACCTCAGAAAACCTGTCATCGCCGAGGTGCAGGGAATCGCCGCGGCGATCGGGGCGGGCCTTGTCGCTGCCGCGGACCTGGCCATTGTATCTGAAAACGCACGATTCGGCCTGACGGCGATCAACGTAGGGCTCAATTGCGTGGGCCCCGTCGTTCCCGTTACCCGCTGTATCGGCAGAAAACGGGCTCTCGAGCTTTTATTGTTCGGAGAACTGATAAATGCCCGTGATGCCCTGCAGATGGGGCTCGTAAACCGTGTTGTTCCCCAGGAAGAGCTTGATCTGAGGACCGCTGAATGGGCAGCCCTGCTGGCCGCAAAAAGCCCCCTGGCGGTGGAAACCGCGAAAAAGGCATTCTACACCGCCGCAGACATGGAATACCATAAGGCCTTTGAGCACATGACCGGTGCTCTCGCGCGCCTGTGCACCACGGAAGATGTAAATGAAGGTATCAATGCTTTCTTTGAAAAACGAAAGCCGCAGTGGAAGCGTCGCTGATTAAAGATGTCCTCAGGGGTGATGTGTATCTCCTGATGCGATCATTTTATCACGTGTCGTAATTGTGGAGGGCTACCTGGAGCGTGTTGGCGGCGAGCGACGCGCAATGCACATCCTCTTCCGGAAGACCGCCGATAGTCTCCAGAATGGTCTCAGCCGTGATCTTTCTAATCTCGTCCGGTTCTTTGCCAAGGGCAAGTTCGGCCGCCAGGGAACCGCAGATCATGCTTGGCCCGCAGCCGTCCGTCAGGAATGATGCCTCCCGGACCCTTCCCTTCTCAAAACGCAGGAAGATCTCCATCGTATCACCGCAGGAACCTTTAATGCGGCCATGGGCGTCGGGGTTTTCCATTGAACGCATGTGTACCGGATCGCGCCACCTGTCGAACGCTTTTTTCCCGTAATTTCTGAGCGTCTCATCGTAAATCTGGTCCTGCAATTCTTTCAGAAAACTGTCGAGTTTATCAGACATAATCATCCTCCGGTTTTTATCGGACTGTCTTCGAGATGCCGGCAAGCACGTTTGTTTCCGGTTCGAAGCCCGTATGCGAGGCCACTACCGAGCATTTGATCCTGAAAAGGAAGAAGATATTTGCGCTTTCCTCACTTAAGGTCTCGTAATTGCCCTGTCCTTTTGCTATTATCAGGTCGGCCTCGTTGAAGTGCCTCTGGAATTCCAGGCTACAGTCATCCAGAATGGTCCCCGGCGCGTCGGAACCGTTGTCTATCACTCTTACGATCTCATGAAGGCCTGCCGCGCATGCGTCATCCATGGTAGCGTCGTTAATTACCGGGCCTCCCCGGACGGCAACGGTGACCCGCTCGAGAGGGAGTTCTTCTATGAGCAGCCGGTCAAAAACAATCTCACCCGCATTGTCAGCCAGGTAAAGTATACTCGATGCCCTGTTGATTTCCCGGCGCAGGCCTTCGATATCGACGTGGAACGGTTCGGAAAGGGTTCGGGCAATGCTCGATCGAACCTCGTCTTCTGTCAGGCCGCTTTTTGCACCAAGATCGACGATGTTTCCCGTGATCGCGAGGCGGACTGAAGTTTTCAAAGGATCGGAACTGCGCTTTACCTTTTCCCTGAGTTCCGGCAGCAGTCCGACGGCGAGGCGATTGTGACGTTCTTTGATATCTTTGTAGGGGTCGTGGTTCCCCGTCAGTTCCCGGAGCTTTCGATGTATCATCTGTCCCACTAAAGGCGGTGGTCGGTCGAAGTCAAGCCCGGCCAGGCAGCGAAGAATCTCGCGGAGCACACCCTCGTGGACGGAAGGGTAAACTGAGACAAACCGCGTGGCCTGCAGGGTCTGCCTCACAAAACAGGGGATGCAATCGATTGACGTCTTCATGTTTTCACCAGTACACTATATCTCAGCAATTCATGTGCCAATTGTTTCCAGGGAAGGGGGCCGGGTGGGGCAACCTCTTGGTATTAAAGGATATGGTTCGGTGCTAGCAGCCTGATCCTTAATATTCGCGGACCGTTAAACATAGACCATCATTGCAACATGCAATATTATTTCCGAACCCCCCGTCCGTCTTTTTCGGGTGTTTCGATCTTGAGGTCCCTGACCTTTCGGTAAAGTGTGCTTGTGTCGATGCCGAGGTCCCGTGCCGCTCGGTTTCTATTCCCGCCGTAGCGTCGCAACGTTTCGGTTATGAGGTGCTTTTCCATAGCCTTCAGGTTCATGGGACCGATATCACCTGTCGAAGAGATCGCGGCCGGGCGCAGCCCGGGGGGAAGATGATGAAGTTCGATCAAATCTGTGCCGCAAAGCACGAACGCCTGTTCGATGATATTCTCTAGCTCCCGGATATTTCCCGGGAAATCGTACCCCATGAGCCTTGTCATTGCGTCGGATGAAACACCGACGATGTTCTTTGCCTGAAGACGGTTATATTTTGCAATGATATGGTCCACCAGGAGCGGGATGTCCTCACGTCTTTCCCTGAGGCCGGGCAGCAGGAGATAAATGACGCGGATCCGGTAGTAGAGGTCTTCCCTGAACTTTCCCTCTTCAACAAGTTTGGCCAGGTCTTTATTAGTGGCGGCGATAACACGGATGTCGACTTTCAACGGCTCTGTCGAGCCCAGGGGTTCCACGATACGCTCCTGGAGTACGCGGAGCAAACGTACCTGGAGAGCCGGCGATATATCGCCGATCTCATCGAGAAATATCGTGCCCCCGTCGGCAAGTGCGAATCTTCCCATCTTGTCCCTCTTTGCGTCTGTGAAGGCGCCGGCCTTATGTCCGAAGAACTCGCTTTCCAGGAGTGTATCCGGCAGCGCGGCGCAGTTGACCGCCACAAAGCGTTTCTTTCTCCGCGGCGAGAGATTGTGTATGGCCCGGGCGAAGAGTTCTTTTCCCGTGCCGCTCGGTCCCTCGATCAGTACCGTGCTGCTGCTTTCAGCAATGAGGGGAAGGACTTCGAAGAGGCGTATCATCTCGGGGCTTCTTCCGACAATATCTTCAAAGCTGTGGAGGCTGTGTAGTTCTTTGCGTAGTTGTTCGACCTGGCTCAAGTCCTGAAATGTCTCAACGCCGCCTATTGTGTTGCCGTCTTTATCTTTCAGGATTGCTGTGGAGATGCGGATGGGGACCGTGAAACCCCTGTTGTTAACAATGTGGGCAGTGGCGTTCACAACGGGTTTTCCCGTTTCGAAGGTCTTTCTCAGTGCACAGTTGTTCTCGCAGATATTCGCATGGAACACCTCGGAACAGGGACGCCCCATACTGTCCGCTTTCGAAACCCCTGTGATCCGCTGCGCGGCCATATTGAAGGAGGTGATAGACCAGTTAAGGTCAACGGTAAAAACCCCCTCGTTTATTGAATCAAGGATAACGTCCCGCTCGTTTACGAAGATCCTGTCCTTCATGTCGGCTCCCGGCCATTGAATCTGTCAGTCATGCTAATTGCAATAATACATACATCTTAGTATTGCATAATGACTTATTAAAATCAACCCGCGCTTTCTCGGCAATAGCGCAACACCTTGTCAATGTTCGATCCGGCCCGACACGACCATCGTGGTATGAATGTTGCTAAATATACATAATATGTTGATAGCGATAGCAAACTGGCAAGGCTGTATATCCCCTGTCTTTGACGTATCCGGCTGTTTGTGCCTGATAGAGATCGACAGGGGCGGTGAGGTGCGAAGAAAGAGCATGCTCCTCAAGCGCCGGGATCCCTTCGGAAGGGCGAGAGAGGTGGCAGAAGCAGGCATTGAACTGCTGATATGTGGTGCCATCTCCCACGTTTTTGAAACCGCCCTGATCAGTGCGGGTATCCGGGTTGCCGGGTTCATGTGCGGCGATCTTGAGACCGTTCTCGATGCCTTCCTGAAGGGCAGATTGACAGACAGCCGTTTTTTGATGCCTGGTTGTTGCGGGAAACGGCATGGATATCGTTTTCAGCACCATCGCGGGAGAAATTTCAAACAACGGTGAGTTATTGACGGACATTAAAGAAAGGAGGTAACGAATATGCCAGGTGGAGACAGAACAGGATCTTACGGATTTGGTCCCATGACGGAACGCGCGGCAGTTTCTTGTGCGGGTTTCGGAGTTGCAGGGTTTGCAAACTTTTCCAGAGGAGCGTGTCAGTATGGCCAAGCATAAAATAGTATGTCCATTTTCCGGAACGGCCTGTAAAGAATGTGCGGTCTATCGGGGCCGGCACTATTACCTTTGCTATTCCACTGCGTACAGGGGCAGTTCCTTCGATCCCGAGAGAATTCGGGAATTGAAAAAAGCAGAGACCAAAGGTGAACCCGACAAGACCTACGGGATGCCCGAAAAGATAGATCTGGGTGCCCAGTGCATACGAAACGTCGAAGAGTACGGTATCGAAAAGGAATTCGCGGCCCTCAAGCAAAGCTGAGTTCGACGGTGGACCGGCAGCTTAGTGATTGAGGGAATAGGACCAATGGAAAGGAAAAGGTGGAAGTAATTTCAAACGGCGGTGAGACTATTTGGTCGATATCAACGAAAGGAGGTAAGGAACATGCCAGGTGGAGATAGAACAGGACCTTACGGATTTGGTCCCATGACGGGACGTGCAGCAGGCTTTTGTGCGGGCTTGGGATTCCCCGGATATGCAAACCTTGCAGCGGGAAGGGGATACCGGGCCTGGGGTAGAGGCCGTGGAGGTGGCGGTAGAGGCTTCAGGAATGTGTTTTATGCAACTGGCCTGACAGGCTGGCAAAGAGCGGCCGGTTACATGCCGGCAGGGGGTAATTCCTTTGCTTACGGCGGACCATATTATGCACCGACGACGGCCACGACCAGGCAGGAACTGGATGCCTTGAAAGCCCAGGCGGAATATCTGGAAGACGCGCTGGAAGGAATCCGTATGCAGCTAAAAGAGCTCGAAGAAAAGCAAGCAGGCGTCCCGGCAGGTTGAAGGCCGGGAACAGAACGAATGGGGCAACGGCTCACACGGGCAATCGTTGCCCCCTTGTTCTCGCTTGGAAGGTATAATCATGGAGGTTTATCATGCTTATTGCAGTTACATCAGAAGGGCCATTACTTGACGCAAGGATTGATGGGCGGTTTGGAAGGTGCCAGTATTTTCTGATCATCAATACTGACGATCTCAGTTTTGAGGCTGTCGAGAACCAGAACGCGGCGCTGGGCGGTGGTGCAGGAATCCAGTCGGCTCAGATGATCGCTGCGAAGGGAGTGACGCATGTTTTCACCGGTGCCTGCGGGCCCAACGCTTACCAGGTTCTCGCGGCGGCGGGGATCGAGGTTGTCACGGGTTGTGCCGGAGGTGTACGGGACGTGATCAATCAATTCCGGCAAGGTAGCTTCACGGCGGCGGGCGGTCCCAATGTGGCCGACCACTATGGAATGGGCCAAACTTATCCGGGACAGGCGGGCCCCGGAATGGGTGCCGGTGCCGGGTTTGCCCCCGGCATTGGGCGCGGTATGGGACGCGGTGGTGGCATGGGACGTGGTATGGGCATGGGACGTGGCGGCGTGGGCGATGGTTTCGCTGGCCAGCAAACGGTTGGTGTGCGGAACATGCAGGAAGCCGGCGGGGACGAACTGGAAACATTGAAGCGACAGATGGAGCAGATCAGTGAACGTATCCGTGAACTAGAAAAGAAAAAGGCGGCAAAGTAAAAAGACGCGATTCCGAACGAAGGAGTAAAATGGACCTTTTCAGTATAATTTTGACGCATCTGGAGCAGGGCTCCGGTGGAGTGCTTGCGACGGTGGTGAGAAGGACGGGGTCCGCCCCTCGTGACGTGGGTGCAAAGATGCTTGTGACCGAAGCCGGCGAGATGTTCGGGACCGTGGGCGGGGGGCAACTTGAATCGGACGCCTGCGCTAAAGCAAGAGAAATAATGGGTAAAGACACCACCATGGTGTTCAGTATCAACATGGATGCCACGCGGGTCGAAGACAAGGACATGCTCTGCGGAGGCAACGTCGATCTTCTTCTTGAGCCGGTGACAGAAAGACATCGCAACGTTTACGAGGCTTTGAAGAGGTGCCGGCAGGACAGGGAACCGGCGGTCGTGTTCACGTGTTTCGGCGCCGATGTATTTGCAAAGTCATTGATACGGGGGAATGGAACCGTAGTCGGTGACCCGGTGGACAAAAAGGCGATAGAGCGGTGCATGGACGTACTGCTCCGGCGCGAACCGGAACTGTCCGGAAACACGTTCGCGGAACCCGTCCGGATAATCGTACCCCTTTATATCTTCGGTGCCGGCCACGTATCGCAGCACCTCTCGAAGATTGCAAAGATAGCCGGTTTTTTCGTCACCGTCATAGACGATAGAAAAGAATTCGCAAATCTCGAAAGGTTTCCCGATGCAGACAGCGTCGTCGTAGGAGAGTTCCGTGATGCCTTCTCCTCTCTCGATTTTACCGGAAACGAATATGTGGTCATCCTCACGAGGAGTCACGAGTACGACTTGCTGGTCCTCGAGGAGGTTTTGAAGAGGAGTACAAAGTATGTCGGAATGATCGGAAGTGAACGAAAGGTGAGGATCATTCTGGATCGTCTGCACGAAAAAGGTTTCGATCGAAAGGTCACCTCCGGTGTTCATGCCCCGATAGGCATCGACATTGATGCCGAGATCCCGCAGGAGATAGCGGTAAGCATCGTAGCGGAGATGATAAAGGAGAAGAATGCAAAGCGCTGATTTCAAATATATCTACGGCCCCGTGCCGTCCTGGAGGCTTGGAAGCTCTCTCGGGATCGATCTCCTGTCGCAGCCTGAAAAGGTTTGCTCTTTCGACTGCACCTATTGCCAGCTTGGCAGGAACGACGTCAAGGGCACGACAAGGAGTTTGTTTGTCCGTACCGGGGACGTGATGAAAGAGATCGAGTCATTACCGGGCATTCACATTGATTATTTGACCCTTTCCGGCAGGGGAGAGCCCACGCTGGCTTTGAACCTTGGGGACATCATCGGTGCCCTGAAGAAGATCAGAGGGGAAAAGATAGCGGTTATTACGAACTCTTCTATTATTTCCAGGAAGGATGTGCGAGAGGACCTTCTTGCCGCGGATTTTGTGATAGCCAAACTGGATGCGGCCACGGATGACGTTTTCACGGCGATTAACAGGCCGGCGAAGGGTGTGCGCCTGCAGAGCGTCATTCAGGCCCTCGTTGATTTCAGGAAGGAGTTTGCGGGAAGGCTCGCCCTCCAGGTGATGTTCACATCCGCAAACAAGGGTTCAGCGCGGGAGATCTCGGACATTGCAGGTGCGATCGGGCCCGATGAGGTCCAACTCAACACACCCTTGAGGCCCTGCATGGAAAAACCGCTGTCTGCAGATGACATGGGATTGATAAAGGCGTTCTTCGACAGACAGGGTTTGCGCTCGGTGGATGTCTATTCAGCGGAGAAGAAGAAAGTGAATTCCTTAAGTGGTGCCGATACCTTGAGAAGAAGAGGAAAGGAGGCATAATTCGATCGATGGAGATCAGGATACTTTTCGATAGCAAGAAAGAAGATAAGGGTTACTTTACAGGATGGGGCGTTTCTTATCTCATCGACGGTCACGTTCTTTTCGATGCGGGTGAGAACGAAGACATCCTATTCCACAATATGCGATCGATGAACGTGACGCCGGACGAGGTCAAAAAGATCGTAGTATCCCATGAACACTGGGACCACGTGGGCGGGTTATGGCGCCTGCTGACGCACAATCCCGGCGTGCCCGTATACGTTTGCCCCGGCGTGAGCCGGGAATTCAAGGACAAGATTGCATCTTTCGGTGCAGATGTCGTTATGGTCAAACCGTTCATGGAGATAGACAGAAATATCTACACAAGCGGGGAGGCCAAAGGGATGAGCCGGTACGGCATAATTCCCGAGCAGGCCCTCGTATTGAGATCGGAAAAGGGGATCACCGTAATTACGGGCTGCGCACATAATGGAATTGTCGATATCCTCGCGTCGGTCTGCGAGAAGATGCCCGAACCGGTCTACCTGGTCCTCGGTGGTTTCCACACCCTCGACTTGTCGCTTTCACTTGTCAGGTCAGTGATAAAGAGATTTCAGGAAATGGGGGTTGGCAAGGTAGCCCCCACCCATTGTACAGGAACCGAAGCGATCCAATTGTTCAAGGAAGCTTACGGCCCCGATTTCATCGAGGCGACGGTGGGTAAGACTGTTGAGGTCTGATAGGGCCAAGGGTAATTAATTTGATGGGTGGTCATGGATATGAAGCGTCAGGATTACGAACAGCTCCTGGTTGATTCCCTTGGTATGCCTGACCGGGACGTATATGGTCTGATTATCCAGAATCTTCCCATGGGTTTTTCGCTTGTCGACAGAAACGGTGTTGTCCTGGAATTCAATTCCATGGCGCAAGATCTTACGGGTTATTCCCGGGATGATGTCGTCGGCAAATCCCATTTTGAGATCATTCATGGTTCGAAAGATTCCGGTTCGTGCCCCTTATTTACACACGTGCTCAAGGAACATATGCCCTTCGTCGCATCGGAGACATTGCTGAAGACCAAGAATGGAAAATCAATCGCGTCACTTGTCACGGCTTTTCCTATCTTTGATGGATCCGGGAATTTTATAGGGGGCGTGGAATTTTTCAGGGACATCTCGGAACAGAAGCGAACGGAAAGGGAACGCAAGAATCTTTTCTCCATGTTTGCTCATGATATGAAAAATCCCCTCGTCGGGATTTCCGGACTCCTGCAAAGACTGTTTTCCGGAAAGGCCGGTCCTCTGAGCGACAAGCAAAGAGACTACCTTTCCACCGTCATGAAATCACTTTCAAGACTGCAGCTCATGATATCCGAATTCATCGAGTTCTCCAGGCTGGACACAAGGAAATACGATCCCGTCCTGAGCCCTTATAATGTTGAAGAGGCCCTGTACGAACAGGTTGAAATGATGAGACTGGCGGCCGAAAAGAAAAAGATACGGATTGCCGTGGAGTACGTTCAGGATGACCTGCCGATCATAGAGGCCGACGGCGCGATGATCGACAGGGTTCTGGCGAATCTCCTGGACAATGCCGTGAAGTACACCAATGCGGGGGGAACGGTAACAATACGGGTCACCAACGATGCTCGCCATGTTCTCGTCGAGGTCCTGGATACGGGGATCGGCATCCATGAGCAAGATCTGCCATGTGTATTCGATGCATTCTGCCGGGTGAACCGTGACAATGAAGGTTCGGGACTCGGCCTGTCAATAGCGAAAGCAATCATAGAAGCCCATCACGGAACATTGTCTGTGGAGAGTGTTCCGGGAAAGGGCAGCAGGTTTTGGTTCGTCATTCCCAAACGCTGAAAGCGAAAAGACGGGTATCACCGGTACGATCATTCTGTTCCGCCGGCTTCCGCCAGTATCTCCGCAATGTCCCTTATCGCGAGCATTCCCTCGAGTTCTTCCGCCTTGAGCGCGTCTTCGAGCATGACAAGGCATTTGGGGCATGCCACTGCCAGGATGGTCGCCCCCGTTGCAGCGGCCTCTCTCACCCTGCGTCGGGCCGGGCTTGATTCGCTGCCGCCGAGGAGGTCGATCTCGAAGTTTCCCGCCCCGCCGCCGCAGCACAGGGCCGCGTCCCTGTTTTTTTCCATCTCAACCAATCGAAGGGAGGGAACCGCGGCAAGAAGCTTCCTCGGGGCCTCATACTCTCCGTTCCAACGTCCCAGGAAGCAGGGGTCGTGGTAGGTTACCTGTGCGTCGAAACCTCGGGAAACGTCAAGTCTTCCTTCGTTGATGAGTTCGAGGAGTATCTGTGTATAGTGAAACACTTGGAAGTCGCCGCCGTACCGGGGGTAGAGATTCTTCATCGCGTTGTAGGCATGGGGTGAAAGGGTAATGATCTTCTTGACGCCGAGGTCGTTGTAACGCGCTATGTTATCTTCGGCCAGCATTTCAAAAAGGCCCGTTTCGCCGAGCTTGTCGACCTCGTTGCCGTCGCAGTTTTCCTCAGCGCCGAGAACTCCCAGGGAAACGCCTGCCTTGCTGAGCAGCACTCCCAGAGCCCTCGAGGAATTTTGTGCCCTGGTATCGTAGGAGCCCGTGCATCCCACATAGTAGAGATATTCCTGGCCGCTGTATCGTTCTATCGCGGCACCTTCCGCCCATGCGCCCCTTCTGCTCTTTGCACTGCCGTAAGGGTTTCCGTGGAGGTCGATGTTCTCCAGGAACCTTTTGACAGCCGGTGGGACCTTCCCCTGCTCTACCATCTCACCCCTTGCCGCCACCACCATGTTGACGATGTCCACATTGAAACTTAAGGGGCACTTGATCTCGCAATTCCTGCATGTCGTGCAGGAATAGAGGATCTCGGCGAGGTGTTCCGACCAATCGAGCGTTTCATTCAACCACGCACGTGTGAGCCAGAGCCTTCCGCCGCAGGAATAGGGCTCCATGCGGAAGCGGGCGTAAGGAGGGCAGTTGTTCGTGTCCATCCAGTTCGTGGGGAATTTGCAATAGCCGCACCTGAAGCAACGGTGAATGAGATCATGGAATTTGTAAGTATCCAGCGGCATTATATCCCCTCCCAGTTTCCCGGGTTCATGATCCCGCCGGGGTCGAGGACCGCTTTGATCCGTCTCATCAGCTCCCGTGTGCCGGGGTCGAGCCGCTCAATGATAAGCTGCTGCCCGTACGTGCCGGGTTTCCATATCACGCCGCCCAGTTCAAGGACAAGGTCATCGGTCTCGTGCAGGGCCTGGCGTGCCTGCCGCATTGTCTCGGGATCGGCCCTGTTGAAGGCATAGGTCCACGCGAACATCATGGAATGGCCCGCCCCGATGCATCGTCCCGTCACCGTGTAGGGGATATCATGTTTCTCGGATATCTCGCGGCCCCTGCGGTAGCACAGGGGGTATTTTTCAATGGGCATGACGCTGCCGACGTATTCAAAACCGCCACCTTTCTTGTAGTCGGAGGTTTTCGATATCTGGGGGCGTTCAAGGCCCCTCGTAAAACCCAGATAGCCCCCGACCCCCCGGCTGATATATTCGCCCAGGGCATCGTCCCAGATGAGTTCCTGTTTAAACTCAAGCTCTTTTTCCGAGTCGGCGGCGATGTTTACCGTGAAATGCTGAAGGCCCATGCCGAAGGGCGGGATGGCGCGGCTGTATGCTATGACGTCCTCCGCCATCTGTGTCCGGGTTATTTTCTCCATGATCTCCGGGACGAGTTCCTCGTCGTCCACGACAAACTGGCCCACGCCCCTCAACCGCTTCGCCGGAAAGAGTCGTATCGACAGCTTTGTAACGATACCCGTGGTCCCGCACCATCCGAAAAAGAGGCCCATATCGGGCAGCGGGTGGTTGGTGAACCACGAAACGCCGATCGCGCAGGATCCGAAACGGCAGACCTCGCCAGTTGGCAGGACAACCTCAAGGCCGTTCACCAGGTCGGAATTGAAGCCGTAAGGTTGGGCGAGATCGCCCTGGCCATGAATGAGTACGTTTCCGGCTATGGTTGCGGTGGGCGGCGCTCCGGGCTCCGAGTGTGTGAGGCCGGGATGCTGTCTGGCCAGGTAGGAGGTCAGCTGCGCCTGCGAGACGCCGCATTCCAGAACGGCGTACCGGGCCTTCTCGTTCACCTCTATTATACTGTCCATGCGCTTGAGGTCGATAAGGATCCCACCTTTGAGCGGAACCGCCAGGCCGGCAAGCGACAAGCCTCCTCCGAGGGGAACCACGGGGACCTTCTCCCTGTTGGCAAGGCGCATTATCTCCTGCACCTGCTGCGTCATCCGTGGCGCGACGACGTAATCAGGCCGGTGCGGTTCGGCCGTCCCCAGATCGAAGGAATAAATGTAGAGTTCTTCCGGCCTGTCCGAGACATGCTCCGCATCCACTATGTCAACAAGCTCCTGATATATGGTTCCCATCCGGTCACCTCCATCCCGCTGGCGTCTCGCCGATTGCGAGGCGGCAAAGATCGCTCATGTACACGGGCCTGATGCCCTCGCGGGCGAGCATCCCTCCGAGGGTCTGGAGACAGGCGGGGCAGTTGAAGACGCACACCTCGGCTCCCGCTTTTTTCATATCGTCGATATTTTT
This sequence comes from Deltaproteobacteria bacterium UBA5756, assembly GCA_002418985.1. Lineage (GTDB taxonomy): Bacteria > Desulfobacterota > Syntrophorhabdia > Syntrophorhabdales > Syntrophorhabdaceae > Delta-02. The sequence goes on along the minus strand of DIFE01000048.1, from coordinate 12,136 downwards.
GTCCTGGATGGCGGCTGCGCGCTTGCGACTGCCTTGCCTTCTCTGTCCCTGGATCGTGCCGCCGCAGCACAGGGCGTTTTCGCCGACAAACTCTCTCTCAACCTCCCTGGCCCCGATGAGCCGGAAGATCTCACCCACGAAACGGTGCTTTTCGGGCGACAGCCTCGATGAGCATGGCCGCTGGTAGGCAACGTTCAGGCCCACGGGTCTGATGAGGTGTTTCAGTTCCATCAGGCGGTTGTAGAGATATTCGAAAAAGTGTACCGGCGTGAAGGGAACGTCAATGCCCACAGCCGGGCAATAAGAGGTATAAGTGCCGTAGCACTCGTCATGAAAGCAGATGACCTCCGTCGGTTTGTGCCGCGCTATGGTGTCGATGATACCGGGCAGTCTTTCCTTGATCACGGAACTTTTCCCGTAGTGGAGGTACATGAGTTGGCAGAAGTAGTGGAACATCTTCCGTCCGTCCGTGGATATCACGGGAAGTCCCTCGAAGAGCCTTCCCTGTATGAGGGGCGTCAGTTCGGAGAAAGCGGCCATGTTCAGGACCGGCCCGTTCGTTTGCTTTATCTCGGGCTCACCTCTGAAGGGCAGGCCCAGGTTGACGGCCCTCTGCACGAGGGGGCTGGGAACCGGCTGGATCCCAAACGCTTCCTGTCTTTCGACGATAAGAAAGAAGGGGTGATTGCCCGTTGGACAATATTCCTCACATCCGTAACAGGTCACGCATTCCCGGAGCACGAAAGAATCTTCGCCACGGGCGATCTTCAGCATCTCTTCCCGTACCCCGTTAGGGTCGATCTCAACATACCAGCACTTCGTGAGACAATCCTGATCGTGACAGTCGAGACATTTTGTCTCATCGAATTGGAGTGCGTACATTGCTTTCCTCCCTGTGCCGGTTGCTCATTATTCTGCGGTGCGCGCAATATTTCCGTTTTCAGTCTCCCTGTTTTATCATAGGACGGTCCTTTTTTTCAAAGCCTCCTTGCATGGATTCCGGCTTTCTTTTTCCGCACAGTGTTGAACACGAGTTGAGAAGACTATGTTATATAGTATGAACGATGATACCCTTTAACCGGCTCGGCCTGATCTTCAAAATTTTCGCATTCTTTATATATCCCCGCTCGTTCAGGGCGGTGTTCCTCTCGGTTCTTCAAAAAGTGCCGAAGTCCGGCGCCGTTCTCGATGTCGGTTCGGGAACGGGAATACTCTCCCGGTTTGCGCATGACGTGCGAAAAGACTTGCTGCTTACAATGATCGATCCGGCACCGGGCATGCTCAGGTTCGCGCCGGGATTCGGCAGGAAGGTAATCGGCCTGGCTGAGTCGCTTCCCTTTCGAGGGGGATCCTTTGAGGCCTTGTTTATCGGCGATGCCTTCCATCATTTCGGGAAGCCTCAAAAAGCGATCGGGGAGATAGCCAGGGTACTGAAACCAAAAGGTCTTCTTGTCATTTTTGAGATCGATCCGGGAACTCTATTGGGGGCTTCAATCACCTGGGGCGAAAGGATTTTCAGAGAACCGGCCCATTTCTATCGTCCCCGACGTCTTGCGGGGATACTCGCGGAGAATGGTTTTGAATGCACGATATCCCATTATGGCTGGCGATATGCGATAATAGCGGAGTATGCCGGGTTCAGGACACCGTGATGTTTGCGCGTCGCCTTGTTTTGTGATGCTGTTAACGCTATATTAAATGTGGTTGACACGGTGAGGGCAAAAGAAGTAGAGTGCTATTAAAGAAAAATTCGTAACACTCGTTGATGAAAGGAGGGGTTATGGCTAAGGTGAACCTGAAGCGTTACGGGCTTTATCTCATCCGTTGGCAGCTTTCGACGCCCATTCTGGCCGTCGTTCTCTATACGCTTTCGGGCACGGGCAAGATCATGGCGACGACGATCGCCAATCTCATAGGTGGTCTCATATTTTTTTGGGTGGATAAATTTATCTTCACATCGGAACTGCTCGCGGTCCAGTGGGAGGTAAAGGACGCGGTAGTTTGTGTCGATTGCGGAAGACAGGCCAGGGGGTATCGCATTGTCAGGGCGGCAGGATATGACAAGAGCCGCGATTCGAAGCCGGAATTCCGCTGCGAGGAGTGCTCCAAAAAGAAGACCGAGGAACTGCGCAAGCAGGGAATAGAAATTTAGATCCGACAGGGGAGACATCAGGTGGAATCAAAGTTAAAGGTTGTTCTGCTCGCCCACACGCCCCATCCGCAAGAGACGGTGGCCGCGGCGGCCAAATTGTGCTACAGCGCATCCGATGTGGATGCCATCACAGAAACGGTACATGCCAGGGACCAACAGCCCTTCATTGAGAAGCTTGTCGACAGGGGCCACTTAAGCCCCATAGAACATGCTTCCTTCACGTTTGCCGTGGAAGGCATATCCCGGGCCTGTTCTCACCAGCTTGTCAGGCACCGGCTTGCCTCATACAGCCAGCAGTCGCAACGATACGTCAGTATGGAGGATGGATTCGGATATATTGTTCCGCCGTCGATCGAAGCCGATCCCGTGCTCAGGGAGCGCTTCGGTTTCTTCATGGAAGGTATTCAGGAATTCTACAATGAACTGATCCTGGCGATGAAGGCGCGGGGTATCGAAGGAGAATCCGCCTACGAGGATGCCCGATTCGTTCTTCCCAATGCATCTGAAACCAGAATTATCGTGACCATGAACGGCAGGGAACTTCTGCACTTTTTTATGCAGCGATGCTGCAGGCGGGCCCAATGGGAGATACGCGCCATGGCGATAGAGATGCTCAAGCTGGCAAAATGGGCGGCACCGGCAATCTTCGCGGATGCAGGACCGGCATGCCTCGGGGGCTCATGTCCGGAGGGAGCTTACTCCTGCGGAGCGGCGCAAGAGGTGCGGGACCAATTCCGCAATCTCTAGAATTGACTGATTTAAGGAGGTAATATATGGGACCAAACGTCAGGACCTACAAAGACATCGATAAATCGATACTCAAGGCGATCCCCAATCCCACGAATGAGGCCTATGAGATCAAGATCAAGATACCGGAGTTTACCTTCCTCGGAGTCAGCGAGCAGCCGGATTTTGCCGTCCTATACCTGACATTCTATCCGAAGAAGAAGATCATCGAATTGAAATCCCTCAAGCAGTACGTCTATCAGCTCAGGGACGTCATTGTCTCCTACGAACGGCTCATCAACATCATGTACGGCCATATCATGGAAGCCTACGAGCCCGACCGGGTCCGTCTCGTTATGATATGCCATCCCCGGGGCGGCATCAGTTCAAAACTGACCATAGATTCCGATTGGGGTGCACGGGGAGGCGAGGAAAAGTACCGCGACTGGGTGGGGATAGAGGACCCCTGGGGCGTATCGATGTGACGGTTCAGGTCCTGTCTTTGTTCCATCCGATAAGGAAAGAGAAGAAGAGCGACACGATGCAGACGATCCCTCCGAAGATATAGGCATCCCTGTAGCCGGCGAAGGATGCTCCCGTTGCCGCAGGCATCGATCGCGACATGATCATTTCGAAGAAGCATACGCCAAGCGCCAACCCGAGACTATTAATGGTGTTGAAGACTCCGGATGCGCTGCCCTGTCTGTCGGCAGGCGCCAGCGTCATCACCTGGTTGTTGTTCGGTGATATGAAAAAGCCGAAGGAAAGGGCTATCCATATAAGAAATATTACGACGGCAAGAAGCCCCGGGGCGGCAAGACTGAAGGCAAATACGAAAGAACACAGGGCGGCCGAGAGCATGGCGAATGCACACAAAAGGTTCGGGCGTACTTTGTCGGATATTCGGCCGGCGAATGGCCCGGCGGCCATATAAATGACCGAATAGATCATGATGATAAGACCAACTGTCACCGTTGGAAGATCTTTACCCTTCTCCAGATAGAAAGGAAGGAGAAAGGAGTTGCCCGCCAGAAGCATATACGCGAAAAGTGTGGAGGCCACGGCCGCACTGAAGTGAAAGCTCTTAAACAGTCTGAGATCAAGCAGGGGCTCTTTGCATTTTATCTCTCGCAGAAAGAAGGCTCCAAGGGAAATGACGGAGGCGGCGAAACAACCCGCTATCCTGGGCGAGGTCCAGCCGAATTCCCGCCCCGTGTTGAGGCCGTATATGAGGAGGGCCAGGCCGACAAAGCTCAAAGCGGCCCCGAGTATGTCGAAACCGGCCTTCTTGAGATTCTCCGAATTCAATTCCTTTCCATCGGGGATGTATTTGTTCACGGCATACATCGCAAATATACCGAAGGGCACATTGACGAGAAAAACCCAGCGCCAGGAAAGGAAACCGGTGATGACCCCGCCTACCGGCGCACCTATGGCAATGCCCAGGGCGGCTCCGGTAGCGGCGATGCCGAACGCCCAGCCGGTGATCTCATGGGGAAGGAATTTGGGTATGATTGCGAACGCAATGGCAACGAGCATGGCGCAGCCAGCTCCCTGGACAAACCGGGAAGCGATGAGCATCTCCATTGAAAGAGAGAGCCCGCACAAAAGCGACCCGATTGTGAAGAGGAGATAGCCGAGGAAAAAGATCTTTCTCAGACCGAAGCGGTCACCGAGTTTGCCGAAGAGAAGCAGCGTGCTTGTCGAGACCAGAAGGTACACAAGGACAACCCAGGAAACCTTCGCGGTCGTGACATTGAAACGGCTGGCGATCGTGGGCAGTGAAATGTTGACGATGTAGCTGTCCAGCTTGGACATAAAGGCCCCGAACGCCACCGTTACAACGATCCATCGGAACGCGGCGGTTCGATCTGGTTGGGAAGACATACGAAGCCATTCTAAATGAAACGGTGCCATTTTATCAATACATTTTATTGGAGTCGGCCGCTATCGGTAGCGTCGTGGTTCGAAGCGTGGTAACATATCCCACGTGAAGGGTAAACGACCATGACACACGCCAAAGACGCCGATGAGCTGAGGGAAAAATACTATCACAGCATGGGAGCCGCTCTCACGGAGGAAGGGGACCTCGAAGAGGCTGTCGTGTTCTTCCAGAAGGCCATCGATATCCATGATACGCCTTACGCGTGGTACGGGCTAGCACGGGCGCTCAGCTATGCCGGCGATCTGGCGGGTGCCGTGGGAGCTATGACAAGGGCCATCAAACTTGCCCCGGGCATTCCGGAATACTACCATGAGCGCGGGACCCTGCTTGGTACCCTCGGAAGACCTGACCTTGCGGATGATGACATCAAGAAGGCGATCTCGATTGACAGCAATTACGAGCGCATCGACACGATCAGGCGGTCGGTGCGCATTATCAGCGAAGCATTCACCGGCCCAGTCGTTCCGGGAGATGTCAAAGGCACAGAGGTTCGGTCCAAGGAACTCGGCCGGATCCTGGATGAAATGGACAACAGGATGCGGCAAATGGACGACGTCTTTGATAAACCCTCCTGTCCGGTTACCTCATGCCCGGCTTATTGTTGTCACTTCACCGGGAAGCTCTTATTACACGGGGTCACGGTGGGTCCCTGGAAGCTCCAGAGTCTGCGCGAATCCTTAAGGGAAAAGGGACCGCCTGAAGAGGACCTTCTCGAGGCCTTTCCCCTGGCTCAGGCAGAGCACTGCGAAAGCCTTTTCTCACCACGGGATATCATACCGCGTGGGGGCGGCGCATCGGTTACATTTCCCCGCCAAAAAGATTGCCGTCTTGGGAGAGAACTTGCCCGGGACATACCGAAGGGACAGGATTACCGGACGCTGATGTGGATCTCGGAGAACGCGAAACCCTGTATATTTCTCACCGACGGGAAGTGTTCCATTTACGATGTGGGCGGGGATCCCAGCCTGGATTCCTGCGCGTCTTTTCTCTGTATGACCGGGTTCATCTTTGTGGCCCTGAAATACCTCGGCTTTCTCAATGGTGAGGCCGTGCGTTTAAAGGCGATGGCCGAGCTCAACGATATCGCCGTTGATGCCCTCATTATTCTGGCCCGCGATGTTTATGGCAGCGAAGAGGCTGCGGCATCGAATGAGGAAATCGCACAGGAGCTGAAGACTGCCATCGAGCACGACCGCTTGAACCATGAGGCCCCGTGCAGCGCGGCTATCGAACGGTACGATCTTTTGAAGGTGCGGCATGAAAGCCTGACAGACCGCCTGATCGCTGCGGCAGGACAAAAGATAGCGCGCCTTTTCGAAGGCAAGCCTTAAGTGTCCGGAATACGACGTGACCCGTAAAGATCACCTCGTATTCCGGACATGTAAGGCTCAATCGGTTTAAGCTCTTCGAGTTCTTTTTACCTTTTTACGTATGTATAGACATGATTTATGATCGCCTCCCGGAGGCCGGAAGCGCCCAGGTTCGAACAGTGAAGCTTGTGTTCGGGTAATCCTCCCAGGGCTTTTACGATGTCTTCATTTTCGATCATCATGGCCTCGTCGAGATCTTTGCAGGTCGCAAGTTCGGTCATGATGCTGGCGCAGGCTATAGAAGCCGGACAACCTTTTATCTGATACTTGATATCGGTTATGATGTTGTTTTCCACCCTGATGAATACCTTGAGGAAATCCCCGCAAGACGGGTCTCCGATCTCTCCCGTGCCGTCAGGGTTAGTCATGGTGCCGCAATTGCGCGGGTTCTCAAAATGATCGATAACCGTTTCCGTATATTCACTCATAATGAAATCCTGCCTCCTTCGACTGAAATTCAGTCATTACTATACCACAGACCGGCAGCCACTGCCTACACTGCCCTGCGGAGTGTTCTGGGGAGAGCCGTAGACCGGCGTGCCATGGATCCAAAGGCAAAAATCACTTCCAATTGCGGTTTGTTTTATGATACCTAAATGATTGGCTGACCGAACGCAAGGATGTTGGAGCACTATATGGAAAAGATAAGGACACTTCGGGGCTTTCGTGACATCTTCGGCGAAGAACTTGAAAAGTTCAAGCGCATCGAAAGGGTCTTCCGAAAGTATAGCGACCTCCTGGGCTTTCGGGAGATAGAACTGCCCGTCCTTGAGAAGACTGAGCTTTTTGTGCGGAGCATCGGGGACACCACCGATATCGTCGAGAAAGAGATGTTCACCTTTACCGACGTGGGGGGCGATTCACTGACAATGAGGCCGGAAGCCACGGCGGGCATGGTTCGTTCCTACCTGCAGGAAGGTCTTTATGCAACGGAAAGGATGACGAAGGTCTGTTCCGTCGGACCCATGTTTCGCCACGAACGGCCGCAGAAGGGTCGGTACCGGGAATTTCACCAGATCGACGTGGAGGTATTCGGGGTAAAAGAGGCCATCGTCGATGCCGAATTGATCTTTATGATTCACATGCTCCTTGACGAACTTGGCATCGAGCGCTACCGGATAGAGGTCAACAGCGTTGGATGCAAGACCTGCCGGGAATCCTTCCGCAAGGTCCTCATCGATTTTTTTGAAACGAGGAAGAGCGAACTTTGCGAGGATTGCTTGAGAAGGCTCGAAAGAAATCCCCTGAGGATCTTTGATTGCAAGAACGAAGAGTGCATAAGGGTTACGGGTGATTCGCCCCTTTTATTCGATTCACTGTGCGACGAATGCAAGGATCATTTCACGCTCTTCCAGGGCTACGTGAAAGAATTCGGCATCGAGGTCGACATCAACAAACGTCTTGTAAGGGGACTTGATTATTATACCAAGACCGTATTCGAGGTCACCTCGGAGGACCTTGGAGCCCAGAAGGCCTTCATGGCCGGTGGCAGATATGACAACCTTGTCGAAGAAATGGGAGGACCGGCCACCGCTGGAATCGGCTTCGCCATTGGCGTGGAACGCCTGGCCATGCTCGTGCCGGCCTCGAAAGAAAAGGAAGACAGAGGATGCTTTTTTGCCTGTGTCGGCGACCGTGCAAGGGACCGCCTGATCTCGTTCCTGAAAGCTTTCACCACCGAAGGGATCACCCTGAGGTACGCATACGAGGCAAAGTCACTCAAAGCGCAGATGCGCTATGCCGATAATCTGAAGTGCGACTTCGTCCTTATCCTCGGTGACGACGAGATCGAAAAGGGTATCATCACGCTCCGGAACATGTCGGCCAAGACCCAGCAGGAACTCCCCCTTGACCCCCAAAAAGTCATAATGGAAATAAAGAGACAGGTAATAGGTGATGGGTCATAGGTAATAGGAAACGCGTTTTTCCCATAACCCATTACCTATTACCCATCACCTGTCTTCTTTACCTTCCATACCAGCCATGTAAGGATTATTGCCAGAGCAAAACGGAAGCCTATCAGGACAAAGATGTTGGCGCCGATTATAACGAAGATCAGCGTATCTTCGATGATGGCGTGACAGACGGAAAGGAAGAGGAGTATGAGAAAAGCCTCTTTTTTTGATATGTTTGAGGTCCTGATGGAATGGATGATGATGCCGGCGCCGTATGTGAGGCCGATTATGATGCCGGTTATGAGGGGGACAAGGCCGTTATGGGAGATGCCGATAAAGGAGAATTGCCTTTTTTCGATATCTTTTTGCCGGTGCTTCAGGTATTCGTAGGATATGGTTAAAGGCAGTATTATGACGAAAAGCTTGAGGGTCAGAACCAGGGAATCCTTTAAGGCTACGAAAAGAATGTCCATACGATATTGACGAATACCCCCGATATAAGGCTGAGGCCGATACGGGCGCCAAGGAGGACCACCCAGCTGACGCCTGTTTTTTGGGTGACCGACGTTTCAATGGGAAGTGAGTGGGATATGCCGAGTATAAGAGCCATGATGGTGATCTGCCTGCCGGATAAGTTAAGCGGCGTCAGAACAGCGATGGCAGCATAGAGATTGATGAAATACCCGGCGATGAGTCCCAGGGCGGCCTCTCCCGGCAGACCGAAGAGTTTCATGAAGGGCCGAAAAAGGCGGCTGATGATTTCGATGAGGCCAAAATGCTTCATGAATTCAATGCCGATATAGCAGGGAACGATGACCTTTACCATGTCATAGACGATGGAAAGACCTTTCACCATGCCCATTTTCAACGGCTTGATCGTTGAGTGCACCTTGTCTCCGTTCATACGACATACCAGCAGCCAATCAAAGAATCAACAGATTTCTGGTACGACACTGTCAAAAGCTAAGTCATTCGAGCTTTTGCGACGATAAATAAAAATTTTTCTAGCCATTTGTTTCTTTATCTAATACAATAAACTCAATAATCGATGTTATACACTGTCACCTTAGATCCCCTGCTCGAAAGGGCTGTTGGGGTGGAAGAGCTCGTCTACGACGACGTCAACTGCATTATCGAGGAGCATAAGAGGCCCGGTGGTAAAGGAATCGATGTGTCCCGGGTCATAAAAGAACTGGGCGGGGAGAGTATTGCGCTGGGTTTCGCGGGTGGCTACAGTGGTCTTGAACTGACCGACATGCTGATCGGCGAGGGTATTGTAAGTGATTTTGCCCGCATCAACAGTGAGTCGCGTTCCAGCATAACCATCTATCAGCGAAAAAAGAAGATCCAGACATTGTTATGCACCCCAAGCCCGGCAATAAGCCAGGCCGAGGTGGATTCCTTCTTCGAGAAAGCCAATGAAATCCCGCCGGGCAGCGATGTCGTGATAAGCGGAAATGTTCCTGCCGGGTTGGACGAGGGTATTTTTGCGCGACTCATCAAGGCCCTCAAAAAGAGAAATATAAAGGCCTTTCTTGACTCGGACCAGGAAGCTTTCAGATTAGGCGTCGATGCGTCACCATTCCTGATCAAACCGAACATTTTCGAATTCAACAGATTAACGGGAGGAAGCGTCAGCGAGGTAAAAGAAATCGCGGAAGCTGTTAAGCATTACCGGGATAGTGTCGAATATATTATAGTGTCGATAGGAGGACGCGGCGCCCTGGGGTTTTCGAAGGATGGCGATTACCACGCGAGACCGCCGAAAGTAAAGGTACGCAACTCACTCGGTGCAGGCGATTCACTCCTGGGAGGAGTCGTCTCCGTCATGAGCAAATCAGGTTCTTTTGAAGAGGCCCTGAGAGTTGGGGTGGCCTGCGGCACTGCGGCAACGCTTGGAATTTCCGGGAGTTTGTGTAAAACAACTGATGTGGATTCAATCAAGAAAGAAGTAATCATTGAAAAATTTTAATTTACATATTACGATTGTTAGTATATATGTATTCAATATAGGCAAAGATTAATAAGAAAGGAGGTGAAAATAGATGAAGAAGCTCGTCGTATTAATGATAGCTATCGCTTTTTTTGCAGGTTTTTCATTGATCGGATGTGGTCCGTCTGCGGAGCCTCCAAAACCGGCACCGCCGAAGGAAGAGGCGAAACCGACGCCGCCTCCTGCAGAGGAGAAACCGGCACCCGCACCGGAGAAGCCCGCGGAAGCGAAACCGGCAGCAGAAAAGCCAGCACCGGAGAAAAAGTAATGTTGCATGCGAGGGTATATCCGGTGTCAAGGGTATACCCTCTAATTTTTGAAGGAAGGGGTGGAACATGAAGATAAAATCATTGTCGCTTATTTTACTAGTTGCCCTTATCGGTATTTCACTAGGTGGTTGTGGATGTTTCTGGCAGCATATGAAAGGTGAGACCCCGCCTCCGGCAGCAGCGCCCGCAAAGGTTGCACCGCCGGAACAGAAAGTTGAAGTCCCCGTGGCGATTGCTCCGCTTAAGGACATTAACTTTGATTTTGACAAGTACGCCATCAGGGATGCAGACGCAGCGGTCCTGAAAGAAAACATGAAATGGTTTCAGGCCAAGGCGAATGCCGGCAAAAAAGTCAGAGTCGAAGGTCATTGCGACGAAAGAGGCACGGTCGAGTACAACCTTGTCCTCGGGCAGAAAAGAGCTGACTCTGCGAAGAATTTCCTCGTAAATCTCGGCGCAGACGGAAGGCTTCTTGAAACAGTAAGCTATGGCAAAGAGAAACCGGTTGATCCGGGTCACAACGAAGCAGCCTGGGCAAAGAACAGAAGAGCCCATTTTCTGGCACTCCAGTAAACAAGGATACGAAAAGCGAGGAGGGGGGTACTATGTCTGATACCCTCCCTTTTCTTTTCGCCCTTAGCGAAATAGACGCGCATTTATCGTTTGCCCCGGGGATTTTGAAATCCCTTGAAAGAGTTGTCGCTCATCACACCTTTAAGATACCCCGCCATTATCTGGATCTTATTGATTTTGCCAACCCGCTTTGTCCTATCAGGGGGCAGGCCGTTCCGTCCGTTCTGGAAGAAAATGGAGCGGGTACGGAGGATCCCCTTGGTGAGAAAGATATTTCCATTACCCCTATCTTGCTGAAGAGGCACCCGGATCGCTGCGTTTTTCTCGTAAGTTCTGAATGCGCCATGTATTGCCGGTTCTGCAATCGCAGACGATTCGCAGGCAAGGCAGTGGATCCTGAACCATATCTTGAAGAATCCTTCAGACATATTGAGGAGGATCTTCATATCCGTGAAGTGATCCTTTCAGGCGGGGATCCCTTCATGCTGGACGCGGGTAAACTTCAGTCGATTCTCATGAGGCTGCGATCAATGAAGAAACGCCTGATCATCAGGCTCAGTACCCGCGTTCCGGTGGTTTATCCCGAGGGCTTGTCTGAAGGCCACATACAGGCAATCGAGAAAGCCGCTCCTGTCTGGATTATCATACATATCAATCACCCCCGGGAGATCACGGACGAATTCCTCAAAGCTGTCCGTGATATCCGACGGGCAGGGGGTATCCCTGTGAGCCAGACGGTTCTTCTGAGAAATATCAACGATTGTCCCCATGTCCTGCTTGCGTTGTTCGAATCTCTCGTGGAAGCCGGCATAAAACCCTATTATCTTTTTCAGCTCGACGATGTGCAGGGTGCATCTCATTTCAAGGTGAAATTGGACCGAGGCCGTGAGATTATGGCCTTTCTCAGGTCAAACGCCTCGGGCATGGCCGTCCCGCGATACGCCCTTGATATCCCCGGCGGCCTTGGCAAGATTCCTGTTGACGCAGAACACCTGGAACGTCTCGATAGCACAACAATGGTAAGGCTCATCAGCCCCTCGGGTCAGATCGGTTACTACAACGACAACGGCGAAGAGAGCGCTTGCATGAAATGCGGGGGGTGTAAAGAAGACGGGTAATAGGTGATGGGTAATGGGTCACTACTGTCCAGGATAATCCGTTTCCAAAAATGCGTTCCTTATAAAACAGTGATTCAGGACAGGTAAATCCCGCA
>DIFE01000039.1 GCA_002418985.1 Deltaproteobacteria bacterium UBA5756 | reverse complement strand
ATTACCTATTACCTATTACCTATTATCTTTTACCTATTACCTGCCTCCGAAGGAGGACGCCTCCATGCCTAGAGTGATAGCTTTGGCGGGCAAGGGTGGGGTCGGCAAGACGACGCTGGGCGGGATGCTGGTCAGGTATCTTGTTGAAAAAGTGGGTACGGGGCCTGTCCTTGCCGTGGACGCGGACCCCAATTCGAACCTCAACGAGGTCCTGGGGGTGAGCGTTCATTCAACGATAGGCGAGGCCCGGGAGAAGCTTAAACAGGACGTTCCCACGGGCATGAGCAAGGACAGCTGGCTGGAATACAAGGTGCAGGAGGCCGTCATCGAGGCTAAGGGCTTCGACCTCCTTGTCATGGGAAGACCCGAAGGTCCCGGATGCTATTGTGCGGCCAACAGCATGGCGAAAAAGTATATCGATGCCCTGAAGGGAAACTATTCATTTGTTGTGGTTGACAACGAGGCGGGCATGGAACACATGAGCAGGCTGGTGACGCAGGATGTGGACGTCCTCTACGTGATATCGGATCCGACACCGCGCGGCATTCTCACCGTGTCACGGATACTTTCGATCATAAACGAATTGGGTCTTCATATCGCCAGGACCATTGTGATCGTAAATCGCTTGCACGAAAAGGATGAAGTCATGCTGGCAAAGACTGCTGCGGAAAGAGGAGTTGTTATCGGAGGTACGGTCAGGGACGATGAAGCGCTCGTGCGGGGCGACGCGGCTGAAAAGACGATATTCGAACTGGCGCCTGAATCGGTTTCCCTTTCGGATGCCTATGCTATTTTCGATAAAACAGCGGGCAGTTGATCGAGAGCGAGTTTGTGGTGAAGGAGCGTTTATGACGGCTAAGATCATCAGCGGGACGGAAGTCGCGAGACAGGTAAGGGAACGGATCGCACGGGAAGTCGTGCAACTTCGTGAGGAGACGGGCGTCACGCCGGGGCTCGTGACTATCCTTGTCGGTGCGAATCCCGCTTCGGTCAGTTATGTCACGGGCAAACAGAGAACAGCGAAAGAGCTGGGTTTTTATTCTGTTCAGGATGACGAGCCCGAGGACATTTCCGAAGAGAAGCTCATCAAACTGGTGAAGAAGTACAACGACGACCCGGCGATCCACGGCATCCTGGTGCAGTTGCCCCTGCCGAAGCACATCAGTGAGACAAACGTCCTTTATGCCATAGACCCCGACAAGGATGTGGACGGCCTGCACCCGATGAACCTGGGAAGGCTCATGATAGGCGAGGCCCGTTTTTATCCCTGTACCCCTTTCGGCATCAGGGAGCTTCTTGCCATGGCCGGTGTGGAAACGAAGGGCGCCGAGGTCGTCGTGGTCGGACGCAGCAACCTCGTGGGCAAACCTATCTCGATGATGCTCGTCCAGAAAGAGGCCAACGCCAATGCGACGGTGACCATGTGCCATACGGCGACACGCGACCTGGCAGCGCATACGCGAAAGGCTGACATCCTCATAGTCGCCGCCGGAAAGGCCAACGCGATCACTGCCGACATGGTCAAAGAAGGTGCTGTCGTCATAGACGTGGGTGTCAACAGGATTGGTGTGACGCCCGAAGGAAAAGCAAAGCTCTGCGGGGACGTGGATTTTGAAACCGTGAAGGAGAAGGCCTCGGTCATCACGCCCGTGCCGGGCGGCGTGGGGCCCATGACGATCACCATGCTCATGCAGAATACGCTTAAGGCAGCCCAGTTGGCTGCGAAAGGGAAGTGAAGCATGGAAGGGTATACATATGACGAAAAGGAAGACTTTGGCGGGATGAAGGTGAAGGTCCTTGGGCCTACGTTTGAAGAGGGCAAGCCCGAAGAGCGTGGGGACTGGCGAGAAAAACTCGCGACGCGCGATGAAAGACTCGGTTTTATTCGCTCGGCCATGCGCTACTGGTACAATGCGGATTGGTACGGCAGCGAGAAGAGAAAACAAGAAGCCTGAGGATAACGTTACTATACAGCCGATACAGGGGAGGAAGAGATAGATGACCTTTGAAATTCCTAAAATAAAATACACGGGACGGATCAAGGAAGTTAAAGTCGGTACCGGGCCCAGGGCAGTGAAGGTCGGTGGTGCCACATGCTACCCCTTCTATCGTTTCGAGGGTGACATGCCAAACGTACCCAGGGTTGCCTTCGAAGTCTGGGACAGCCCCCCCGAGGAATGGCAGGACTGGGCCGTGGAGCCATACAGGGATGTTATCGTCGACCCCGTGGCATGGGCGAAGAAGTGCATCGAAGCCTACGGGGCCGAGATGATCGTCCTCCAGTTGAGAAGCGCAGACCCCAACGGTGAGAACAAAACGGTCGAAGAGGTTGTAGAGGTCGTAGAAAAAGTGGCCGACGCAATCGATGTGCCGCTTGTTGTCTGGGGCACTGCAAACGATGACAAGGACAGCGAGCTCTTAAGAAGAGTGGCCGAAGTCTGCGAAGGTAAGAACGTCGCGATCGGCCCGGTATCGGACAAAAACTACAAGCAGATAGGCGCCATGGCCATCGGCTACGGGCAGGTAGTCATGGCATCGTCCCCGATAGACGTCAACCTTGCGAAGCAGCTCAACATATTGCTCGGCAACCTGGGCGTCAGCGAAGAGAAGGTCATTATCGATCCGACCACGGGTGGCCTCGGCTATGGTCTTGAGTACACTTATTCGGTGATGGAGCGTGACAGAATGGCGGCACTCACACAGGAAGACGCCAAGCTGCAGTTCCCCATAATCTGCAACATCGCCCCTGAGGTCTGGAAGACACGGGAAACACGGCTGACAAAAGAGGAAGACCCGAAGCTGGGTGACGAGAAGAAACGCTCCGTGCTCATGGAGGCGGTCACCGCGATGACGCTTCTTGTTGCAGGGGCCGACATTGTCGTAATGCGCCACCCCGACAGCGTATCCCTCGTCAGGGACATGATCGGCGAGCTCTGTGCGTAAAAGGAGAACCAATGGCCGACGGTAAGGAAAAAAGTATCGATAAGGCGACCCTGGAGCTTATCGGCAAGGCACAAGATGAAGGTATCTCCACCGTCTTTTCCCGTGCCGATGAGATAAAGCCGTGTCCTATAGGCGTCGAAGAGAGCTGCTGCAAGGTATGCTCTATGGGGCCATGCAGGATGCCCCGCTCAAAAAAAGGTGAAGACAAGCGGCGCGTGGGGGTTTGCGGAGCGACCATCGATACGGTGGTGGCGAGAAACTTTGCCAGAAAGGTCGCGGCTGGTTCGGCCTCCCACTCGGACCATGCACGGGAAGTCGTCACGACCTTTCTGATGACGGCCCGGGGGCAGACGCAGGATTTTTCCATCAAGGACGAGATAAAACTCCTTGAGGTGGCACTTGATTTTGGCATCGCTATCGAAAAGCGCGACACGAAAGACATCGCTATCGAGCTAGGCGAGAAGGCCCTGAATGAATTCGGCAAGCAGAGCGGGGAACTCGTCTACGCGGGCAAGGCCCCTCTTCGCAGGCAGGAGATATGGAGGAAACACAACGTTATGCCGCGCGGTATCGACCGCGAGATCGTGGAAGTGATGCACCGGACCCACATGGGTGTCGACCAGGATTACCGGCACATCCTTCAGCAGGCCACGCGGGCGGCCCTTGCCGATGGCTGGGGTGGTTCGATGATATCCACGGAGCTGCAGGATATAATGTTCGGGACCCCTGTACCCGTGCTCGGCTCGATCAATCTCGGTGTGTTAAAAGAAGACCATGTCAATGTCGTTGTCCACGGCCACGAGCCTCTTTTGCCGGAGATGCTTGTCGTGGCAAGCCGTGATCCGGCCATCAAAGAGCTTGCCGAGAAGGCCGGCGCAAAGGGGATCAACCTTGCCGGCATGTGCTGCAGCGCCAACGAGGTGCTCATGCGCCACGGGATACCCTGCGCGGGTAATTTCCTCCAGCAGGAACTGGCCCTTGTAACGGGGGCCGTCGAGCTCATGACCGTCGATGTCCAGTGTCAGATGCAGGGATTGGCGAACGTGGCGGAATGCTTTCACACAAAGCTAATAACCACGTCCGACCGCGCCATGATAGAAGGCGCCGAACATATCGAATTCCATCCGGAAAAGGGCCTCGAAACGGCGAAAAAGATTCTGACAAAGGCCATAGAGAACTATCCCAACAGGCGCCATGCGATTTATATCCCGGCTGAAAAACAGGACATGGTGGCGGGTTTCAGTCACGAAACGATAACCTATCTGCTGGGCGGTCTTTTCCGCGCAAGCTACCGGCCGCTCAATGACAACATCGCCAACGGCAGGATCAGGGGTGTTGCGGGCGTCGTGGGGTGCAACAACGTGCGTACTCAGCACGATGCCGCCCATCTTGGGATGATAAAGGAACTCATCAAAAACGACGTACTCGTTCTGACGACGGGCTGTAGCGCCATGGCATGCGGCAAGGCGGGCCTGTTGACGCCCGAGGCGGCACATCTGTATGCGGGCAGCGGGCTCGCGGAGGTTTGCGAGGCCATCGGAATACCACCGGTCCTTCACATGGGTTCCTGCGTCGACAATTCGCGGATACTCATCGCAGCCACGGCCATGGTCAAGGAAGGCGGCCTGGGTGACGACCTTTCCGACCTGCCTGCTGCCGGTGCGGCGCCTGAATGGATGAGTGAGAAGGCGCTCTCCATCGGACAGTACTTCGTTGCCTCGGGGATCTTTACCGTTTTCGGGACCACCTGGCCTACGCTTGGGAGTGAAAAGGTTACGGAGCATCTCTTCGGGGAATACGAGGAGATGTACAAGGGGATGTGGGCCTACGAGCAGGACCCGGTAAAGGCGGCGCAGCTCATGATCGCCCATATAGACAAGAAGCGCAAGGCCCTTGGTATCGACAAGGCGCGGGAGCGTGTCCTTTTCGACATGGCTATGCGAAGAGCGATGGATTGACGGCTATGGAGAAGGGGATCGACGGTGAGTGCGGGAAAGGCAAAGGAGTGGATGAATGTCTAAGATCATAGCATCGGCGGCAATACGAGGTGCCGGGAAGATATTCGCCCAGGCCGAAGGGAAATACCGGCAGGCCCTGGAAAAGTACGGGCCCGATCAGGAGATCGGTTTTCCGAACACAGCCTATTACCTCCCCATTATATACTCGATGACGGGGATTGCCGTGGCCCGGGTGAAGGACATGGAGCGAGTTCTCGATGTGTGCCGCAGGCTCATCCCGCCCCCTGTCAGGCAAACGACGCCGCTGCCCTACCTGGCACCGGCGCTCGATGCCGGTATGGCGACCTTTTTCGCAGAGGAGATGATCGAAGCCGTTCGCTACCTTGAAGAACCCGACCGGTATGCCGCTGACTCCGAGGAGACGACGGAGACAACGGCCTGGCTCGGGGCAGCCAATGACGTTATCTTCAGGAAGAGGGGGGTTGAGTTCGTGGACGGTACGGCCCCCGGTTTCGCGGCCATCGTCGGCGCGGCGCCCGATGCGGCCACGGCGGCGAGGA
>DIFE01000164.1 GCA_002418985.1 Deltaproteobacteria bacterium UBA5756 | reverse complement strand
ACTAGTCATCACCAGCAAGACAATGAACAGCGCACCGCAATATACGCTGCGCATCAGGAGTTGGAAAACCGGTGTTGAGCCCGTGGGGAGCGCATTCGTCTTTACTCCGCCGGCCAAAGCGGAGAAACTCGATCCCGATGCCCTCATAGATCTGGACGAACTGCCGCAAGGCAAATAGCAAGGAGGTTATCGATGAGACACATTATTGCCAAATGTATGATCATAATTGGTCTGGCCGCGGCCGGGTTGATATGGAATGGCCAGATCTGGCCGGCATCGAGTGGGGGCGCGGTAAACATTGCCGAAGCCGTAATCGGTGCCCCGGCCACACCGGTCAGCTACGCGGGTGTGGCCCAGGCGCTCCACTGTTGGCGCCGGAGCGCCTGGGGTGGGTGTTAAACCGGGAGTGGGGGTAGGTGCACCGGGAGCGGGTGTTGCGCCGGGAGTGGGCGCAGGAGCGCCTGGTCCGGGAGTTGCGCCGGCGAACCGGGGCGGGCCCGTTAACAGGGTCGGAGTACGGTGAATGTATGATTGTTCAGAAGACCCGGGAATATGCATAACCCATTCGATCAAAGGATCTATATGAAGAAGAGCACTTTTGCATTGCCCGCCATCACGGGATTGTTGATCCTGTGTTTCCTTATAGCACCCCTGAGCCACGCGGCGGGGACCGGTGACCTTCAAGCTTTGGAAGGACGATGGGTCCGGCCCGATGGCGGATATGTCCTCGAATTGCGCGACATCAGGAAAAACGGGGACCTGAAAGCCGCATATTTTAACCCGAAGCCCATCAATGTCGCTAGGGCCAGGGCCGAGATCAGGAACAGGGAAATAACCCTTTTCGTCGAGCTTCGCGATGTGAATTACCCGGGTTCCCTGTACAGATTGAAGTATGATGCTGTGACCGACACCTTAAAAGGAACCTATTTCCAGGCTGTAGAGAAACAAACGTTTCATGTAGAGTTTGTCAGGTGGAATGGACGGTGATCATCGTGTATTCGCGACGAAGCGGATTCGGCGGGGTGTGGTACTTGACACTGCCGGCCCGCTTGTTTGGATTCGATTACGCCATGGCGGGGGTTGTTTTCGAAGCACGAAGGGAACTGGTTATCGAACAGGATGTGTTTGGTGAATCTTCAGATATTTACAAAAATAGTCTTGATCATGGGGTGTGAAATGAATATTTACGGCAGGAAACCAGACTTTTCTCACAATAGATGCATCCGCTCTTACTCATCGATCCGGTTTCTGGCCGTCTTGCTCCTTTTGATGACAGGATTCATCGGATGCGCGCACTACCCGGTCAATGTTCCCCTCAGTAAAGCCGACCCGGATTACGGGTACAAGGGCAAAAATGTGCGCGACCCCGATAAGAAAGGGACACTTTTTGTATCGCTGAGTTTTTCTGGCGGAGGGACCCGGGCCGCCGCCTTCTCATACGGGGCGCTTGAAGCGCTCAGAGACACGGAGATCACACTGGATGGCCGGAAAACCCGCCTCCTCGATCAGGTCAACGCCATAGCCGGCGTGTCCGGCGGGAGTTTTACGGCGGCATACTACGGACTGTTCGGGGATCGCATATTCAGTGATTTTGAGGAAAAAGTCCTGAAAAAGAATATCCAGGGGGAACTTGCCTTGCGCGTCCTCGCCAATCCGATCAACTGGGCACGGCTCTCTTCCGCTTATTTCGACCGAAGCGACCTTATGGCTGAATATTACGATAAAAATGTTTTTGACGGCGCCACATTCGGGGACATGCTCAAACGAAAAGGCCCCACGATCTTCATAAACGCGACGGATATGGTCCACGGGACACGGATGGCCTTTACGCAAGACAGCTTTGACATGATCTGCTCCGACCTCACTCCCTTTTCTGTGGCCCGGGCCTGTGCGGCCTCGTCAGCCGTCCCCATAGTGCTCTCCCCCATAACATTGCGCAATTATGCCGGCTCGTGTCAGTATGAAATGCCGGAGGTCCTTCGCAAAGCTGTTGAGGCGCGTTCACTTCCCGACCGCCAGTTCGATCTTGCAAATAACATTGTGCCTTTCCTCGATGCTGAGAAGAAACCGTATCTTCACCTCGTCGACGGAGGGGTCTCGGACAATCTGGGCCTGAGGACTATGATCGAGAGGATCACGATGCTGGGCGACGCCTGGAATACTGTTAAGGCTTCGAACCTTGCCGACATTCACAAAGTGGTCCTGATCATGGTCAACGCGGAGACACAGATCGATACGAAATGGGACCGGCGGGAATCGATCCCCCCATTTGCGGCGATGCTTGATTCGTATTCATCGGTGTCTATCTCCCGGTACAACGTAGAGACTGTGGCGCTTCTGAAAGAATCGGTTCCCCGATGGGCCGAAGAAATAAGGCGCGGCCGATGCGCGGGACGCGAGGTGTCGAGCGAACCAGGGGAATGCGGCGATATCCAGTTTTACGTTATCGAAGTAAAATTCGATGCCATCCAGGATGAGGCAGAGCGGTCCTATTTTAAATTACTGCCGACCTCTTTCAAACTCACGGCAGATGAGGTTGAGAGACTCCGCGAGGCCGCCCGTAGACTGCTCACGGAATCAAAAGACTTTAAGAGGCTCCTGAGGGACCTTAAGTAGAGGGACGTCCGGGCAATCCAATCCTTATTCTGGTATCAGACAATGAGCTTAAAATGAGTGTGTGGATCTCATGAGGTATCCGTGCCCAATCAAAAAAATATGATCTATGTGATCGACGACGATGACTCTGTCCGCAGGGCATTTGGCAGGCTTTTCCGTTCAGCCGGCTATGATGTCGAAACCTTTCCATCGCCGGATGAATTTCTGGCGCATGCGCGGCAAAAAGAAAACGCCTGTATCATTGTTGATGTCCGGATGCCGGTTCTTACCGGTTTTGGCCTTCTCGAAACACTGGCGTCGGGGAAGACCAGCTTGCCGGTCATCGTAGTATCCGCGAGCGACGAAGCAAATATTCGTCAGCACGCGCGCGAGCTGGGAGCTGTCTCATTTTTCCGGAAGCCCGTCGACGATCAGGCCCTTCTCGACGCGATCTGGTGGGCAATTTCGGGAATTGAGAAAGGCATCTAAGACTTTGTTTCGCCCCGGCATTCGAACGTGAGCTTCAATAAATGATCGCAACAGGTGATATTCTAATTGATCCCAAGAAGGAAACGATGACTGTTGTAGTTGAGGATCGCACCTTTCGGCGTTATCTGTTCCAACTTTAGCTCGGGGACAAGGAACTGTCCCTCTTTAATCATTTTGTTGTTGATGATCGCAAATCGTGCTTGAGGCGATTCATCATAGGAATGTACCGTCATCTTCAATTCCGGCAGACTGTTCCTGATTCTGTCAGGAAGTTCCTGTATATTCATTGCGTTGCCTTTTTGCCGCGGCGGTTTGGCCGGTGGGGAGAGGTCCGGAATTGCTTTATCGGGCAGGGAAGGCAGCGCAAGCGTTGGTTTGGCGGGAGCCGCTTTCGTGATTCGCTCGGCTGTGACGGAAGGTGCAGGCGGGTTTGGTCTGCGCGCGCTCCCGGTTGCAGCCGCAGCCCCCTCGTCCTGTTTATTCGCAACGGGTACGGCAGCGGGCAGTGATGACATGGCTGCCGATGCCGGGGGTGCCTGAACCGCTGGACGTTTTTCTGCCGGCCTCCACAGATCGACCCGCAGCATTACGAATGTTGCGGCAATGTTCAGGAGTATTATTCCGCCAATCGCGTAAGGCCACAGGCTCCGTTTCCTGGGAGCCTGCGTAATTCGGCTCTGCAGGGTCAGAAGATTGGGTGTCTCTTCCTGCTGGCGCTTTTGTTCGAGTTTTTTAAGGGCTTCCAGAATGTACGACATGTTCAGCTACCCCCCGCGGGGTCAAGAAGTACCGGGTCGTTCCCGTGTGTTGTGATGACAACGTTCGGATCGACACCACCACCCGGTTTAAGCCCGGCTGCCAGTTGAAACGCTTTTAGCTTTTCCGTCACTGTCTTCGCAAATTTACTTGTGCGAGGGGCATCATCTTTGCTGTTCCGGGACGGTGTCATGTCACCGCCCATTGTGGGCAGTCGCGACAGGAGCGCATAATCGCCGGACCATCTTTGGGTTAACTCTCTAATGTCACCCGTTTTGAGCTCACCATCCTGGGTATATGTGGCTATATTTCCGTTGAGCCGCGTGAGCGCAATGTAATACTCCTTTCCCGTGGCTTCAATAAATCTCAACACAACCGGCTTGTTCAACTTTCGGAGGATGTTAAGGTCCGCCTTTCCCTCGAACCAGTGCAGGCCCGCGGCCTGGGCCTGTTTGTCGGGTGGCGAATTGCTCATCGCGTCGTACCGTGCCTGCCACGCATGAAAAAGAGTCTCGTATGCCTTGTCCCGAGTGCTGATGAAACCGGTTTCCTGTGCTCGAGTCGAACCGACAGTCGATGTATTTTCCTTCCCGGGTCGATCGGCTTGCGGCAGCGTAATATTGGAGCTTGTTTTCGGATCAGGGATTGATTTGTTCCTGTAGTACAGCACGCCGCCGCCAACTAAAACGTTGAGCAGAACGATGCCGAGAATCCCCAGATAAACTCTTTTCAGCCGGCCTTTACCCGCCTGTTTACCGGAAACCTCCATTGCGGAATGCAATAGCGTTCTTTTGTCGATCCTTTCTTTTCCCTGTGTATATGTGCCCAGAAGTGCCCTGTCACATATGATGTTAATCAATCGCGGCACTCCTCCCGTCAGCCGGAAGAGTTCCTTTATCATCGGTTGAGGGAATAATTCTCCCCGGGTCAGTCCCGCCACAGACAGCCGGTGATTCACATAATCGGAAATTTCATTTTTAGCCAGAGGACCGAGGTGATATCGGGCCGTGATTCTCTGGTTTAGCTGGCGCAGTTCAGGCCTGGAGAGTAGTTCTTTCAATTCCGGCTGCCCGAGCATGATGATCTGCAGGAGTTTGCGCTGATTTGTCTCGAGGTTGGTCAACAGGCGTACCTGTTCAAGTACATCCACGGTAAGGTTTTGCGCCTCTTCAATGATCAGGATCGCTCTTCCCCCTTTTTCGTGGATCTTAAAAAGGAAACGATTGAGCCGATCCACAAGGTCTTTGATGTTTCTCGAACTCCTGGAATACGAGACCTGGAATTCATCGCAGATAGCAGCGAGAAGTTCTACTGATGATAACTTGGGATTAAGAATAAATGCGATATGGCAATTTTCGGGTATCTGTTCGAGAAGGCAGCGGCATACCGTCGTCTTGCCCGTCCCCACTTCACCCGTAAGAAGAACGAATCCCCCATCGATATTTATACCATACAGAAGATGTGCGAGAGCTTCCCTGTGTCCCTCACTGATGTAAAAATAGTGGGGATCCGGTGAAATGGAAAAAGGGGTTTCCTTTAATCCGAAATACTCTCTGTACATGCGCCTGTCCAAAAACGAGAATACAGTATCTGTGCCCGCTTGAGTCTAACTATCGATTACCATTCCACAACTGCGCGTTCAAGAAGTATCTCTGTCGGCATCGTGTAATAGCTCGTCATTATTATGGTTAGAAACAGCAGGGAGACTTGCGGAAAAAAACATTTTTACGATTTACATCATATTTCTCAACGCATTCCGTGGATGTTGATGGGAGTGGACGGGCGGATGTCTGCTTAGACAGGATAAGGGGAAAAATCCGTCCTGTAGCACCGGCTGGAAAACGAAGAGACGGCGCTACAGGACGGATTTTTGTGCGGTTACTTTTTCTTGTATACTATAACCCGTCCGTCTTTGTCCCGTTTCAGGGTCATCTGTTTTCCGTCGAGTGACTCGATGGTGTAGAGGGTCTTTTTCCCGTCCGACGTTGTTAGAGCGAGTTTCTTGCCGTCTACTGCGTAGGTTCCTTTAACGGTTATGTTTTTCATGACAAGAACGAAGTTCCCGTCGACCTTGTGATCTACCTGTGCAGTCGCTCCGGACCATTCGTAGGTCCAGCTGCCAACGATATCTTTCTTGTAGTCAGCCGCGAACGAAACTGAGGCGATGAGGAGGAAAACGATCGATAACACGGTGACTCTTTTCTTCATTATGCACTCTCCTGTTAGTTTTTGGCGCCGGGATCACCGGTCCCTGAAAGAAATATCGTCATCGTGACCCGATCTCTAAAGGAATTTTCCTGTTTTCCGCCGCTTGCCGGGACGATTCCCATTATTCCGGTGTTCCTTTCTCCCTGATCACGAGGAGGTTCCGGGTGCCGAGAGAGAAAGCCTCTTTGACGGTGCCCGTCAACTTCAGTTTCTGGCCGACGGCCGGCAGGATCCTCGATGTGATCACAACAATCTCTCCGGTTTCGTCTTTCAGGACAAAAGATCTAAAGACAATCAGGGCGAGAACCTCCTTTACCTCGCCGGAGACGGTCACCTCTTTCCCGGCGTATTCCCGGGGATTTTTGAGGATGTCCCCGATCTTCGTCGGAAAGAGATACCCGCAAGCAGCAGCCAGAAGACAGATCGAGACGATTGAAATGACAATGGTCTTTTTCATGGCGACCTCCACGATGGAGTGATGTAACGGATCATTTTTCAATTATAATACACCGGTGCCGAAAAGAGGCGGGACAGGTCTCGTGTAAGGTCTGTTGAAGGGATGATTGGGGATCACGGATCGGGTGTCATAGCGGTCGTCGGGATCCCCGAAATACTTGATTCAAAGGCCGCGAGTTATCGCAGATGCCGTTATCGGATCTCAGGGTATCAGTATTCCTGCTGCGATTACCGTCGTCCAGACACCCTTTTTCCCGACGCTGGTCTGCGTGATATTGCGAGTATGGACTATCTCATCGCTCAGTTTCCACAGGTCGAGTCGTTTGTTATAGCTTTCATTGAGGTCGAATTCGAGACCGAGGATTGTCGCCAGCATCTGGGCCGCGATATCTTCGGCGTAGTCACCGGCAGTCTTGTCATCTTCCCCGTGACTGTGGTATTCCGAAAGATATCCGAAGCGGTCACGGTCTTTTGGGATTGCAACGCCGACGGAAGCGGCTATCAGGCGGTGATTTTCGTCGGTCGAGGCCTCGGCGAGGACGGCGTGTACTATCTGTCCCGGCGTCAGGCCTTTAAGTCCTTGTTTTGCAGGAACGATCTCGCATTGTGGCGGGAAGATGCTCGATACCTTGACGATATTAAAGGGAGCTATCTTGGCGTTGCGAAGTGCGAGCTCGAAGCTGACCAGTTTTTCCTTGTTTTGTCCGACCCCTTTCGTCAGGACGAGCTTGCTGGCAACAGACATATCGTGCATCTCCTTTCAGGAAGAATGAAAAACCGTGAAGAGTAAGGCGTAGCCAAGCATACCACGATATTACCGTGGGTACAAGGCAACTTTCACAATAAGTGCAGGGATCTGAACGGGTTATTTTTTGTCCAGCACCTGGTTCCAGCGATCGAGGTCTTCTTTATGGTCCTCGGCCAGTTTGCTGTAGTCTCCCTGGATCAGAATCGTACTTATTTTGTCTCCAACGATGATCTTGTCGACAACTTCCTGATCCTTGGGGCCCGCGACCTCGCCGAAGATGGAATGTCTGTCATCAAGGTGCGGGGTGGGGACATGGGTGATAAAGAATTGGCTACCGTTCGTATTCGGTCCGGCGTTTGCCATCGACAGCACCCCCGGCTTGCTGTGCCTCAGATCCGGCGAGAACTCATCCTTGAAGCGGTACCCCGGTCCACCCGTGCCGGTACCCAGCGGGCAACCTCCCTGGATCATGAAATTGGGGATAACCCTGTGGAAGGTAAGGTTGTCATAAAAGCCCCTCTTTGACAGGTTCACGAAGCTCAATACGGTCAGAGGCGCCTGATTGGGAAAGAGTTTGACGTTTATATCACCCTTGCTTGTCTTAATTGTAGCGGTTATCGATGGATAGGATGTTTTCATATTTTTTCCTTCGCTCCCTTCTTTCGCAAATGAAATGAGGCCGGTTGCAGCCAAAAATGCCAATACTGAAACGATCAATAGTGTTTTTTTCATAATTGACCCAATCCTTTCAAAAGTAAGTCCGAATATTATAACGGATTATCCCTTGTTTGGATACACATAAACTTTGCAGTCCCGTCCAGACCGGCCGCAACAGTATCTCCCGAGGCCGTAAAGGGCCGGCCGGCTTTCGTGTCAGCAACACGAAGGTCGACATTCCAGACCCACTTGATTGGGTTCACACTAAAACTATAGAGATCCGGCGAAGACCTGCGAGGCCATCGCCGGATCTTTCTTCTCATATTTAAGTAGTGCTTACGGTTTCTTCGGCACAGGTTTCTTCGGCGCAGGTTTCTTATCGGGCGCCGCGGCCTTCTTTGGGGCAGGGGGCGCAGCCTTCTTTTTTGCAAGCTGGTCTTCCAGTGACTGGTTCCTGGCTCTCATTGCATCGAGTTCGTTCTTGACCTGGCTCAGTTCGGCCCTCGCCTTCTGGTTTTCTTTCGCTGCGTCCTGGAGCTTGGTTTCCGCAGCTGCAAGCTGCGTCTTCGCCTTCTTCAGGATCTCTACTTCCTGTTCCAGAGTATTTGCCTTCAAAAAGAACATAACGGCGACAACGGCGAGTATGAGTGCGACTATGCCCAGAACCGCCGGAAGCACGGGAAATTGTTTTTTCGGGGGTGGTGGAAAGCCGCCGCCGGATTCCTCCGGATCGTTCATCTTGGGGAGTTCTTC
The DNA here is from genome assembly GCA_002418985.1 of Deltaproteobacteria bacterium UBA5756. Taxonomy (GTDB): domain Bacteria; phylum Desulfobacterota; class Syntrophorhabdia; order Syntrophorhabdales; family Syntrophorhabdaceae; genus Delta-02. The sequence continues at coordinate 39,443 of DIFE01000164.1, read as the reverse complement.
GTCTCTGTTGATTTGATTTCCATTCTCATCGAAGACCGGCATTCTCGACTCCTTCCAGCTTGAGTATTTCCTTCATACTTACCACAGAACATAGCGAAAGACCAGAAAAAATGGAGGTGGCAGGTGATAGGTAATAGGCAATAGGTAATAGGGAGTTTTCCTATCACCCATAACCCATTACCCATAACCCGCCTCTTTAGTTTCCCCCCTTCTCGTCCGATAAACACCTTCAGGAGGGTTTTATGAAAGCGGAGAAACTGAAAGAGGTGGTCAGGGTTCTCATGAGCAGCCGGTTCTATTTCGACCTCGACATACGGGAACGGTATAAGCTGGTTGTCCATGTCCTCGCCATGATGGAAGCCGGGGCTGGTGTGTAAGCATTTGAAACCTTGACAATAGACGTCAAAACGGGTTATTTATCAAATGATTAAATGGACCGGACCCTCCTGCTTAACACAACCTTTGAACCCATCAGCGTCTTGTCGTGGAAGAAGGCGATCACGCTCGTTTATCTCGGAAAAGTTGAAGTCCTCAAGGAATATGACCGGGAAATCCACGGTGTTTCCATTTCCATACGGCAGCCGGCCGTCATACGCCTTCTCACCCTCGTCAGGAGCAATCACGCCAGGGTGAAATTCTCCCGCAAAAATGTCTTTCTTCGGGACGATCATACCTGTCAGTATTGCGGAGAGAAGTTCGACCCGAAACATCTCACCTGTGATCATCTCGTCCCCAGGTCCCGGGGCGGAGTTACCGAATGGACGAATATCGTCACCTCCTGCATCACCTGCAATCTGAAGAAAGGGGACAAACTTCCCGACGAAGTGAAGATGCATCCAAGAAAGAGACCATCGCGGCCGAACGGCTTTTACCTGTTTATGCTTAATCTCGGCGTCAAGATGCCGCCGGAGTATTGGCGAGATTATATGTTCACAAGGAATTGACATGGATAGAGTTTGGGCTCCCTGGAGAATGGAATACATTACAGCTACAAAACAGCCTGGTGAAAAGAAGTGCTTTCTCTGCATCGAAGAGGGGCAGGACGAAGAGTCCCTCGTAGTCGGCAGGCTCGGGAAGGCATTCGTCATCATGAACCGTTTCCCTTACACAAATGGGCATGTGATGGTGGTTCCCATCCGCCATACCGGATTGGCTGAAGACTTAACCGACGAGGAGTCCCTTGACATGATGCGCCTTGTGAGAATCATGGTCACGGTCTACAAGGAAGAATTCAATGTCGAAGGTATCAACATCGGCGTCAACGTGGGTCGTGCCGCCGGGGCGGGGCTGGAGGAACATATACATATACATATGGTACCGCGCTGGTTCGGAGATACGAATTTCATGGCCGTCACAGGGGAAACCAGGGTAATCTCGGAACATCTCCTGACCTCCTATGAGAGATTAAAGAGAAAATTTTTTGAAAAGGTTCTTTGACCCCTCGCAGGCCGTTCTTGACCCTCAGGCAATAGTCCGGGCCTTTACAAAAAAACAAACCCACGAGCTTGCACTGCCCGCCAGGGCCATTATTACCTTTGGTGGGGGGGATTTGAGGCGGTTGACCGAATTGAGGGGGGCGTCCATCTTAGAGGCGTGGGTACCTTTCAGGACGATCTATCTCCTTTCGGGGACCGCAACGGCGGTGACAAAATCCTCTTTCGGAGGCCCGAATATCGCCGCTCTGGTCGAGGAACTTTCCGCATTCGGTGTCAGAGAATTCGTTCTCTGGGGGTACTGTGGGGGTATGGCGCCCGGCAGCAAGGCGGGGGATCTCTATCTTGCCAGGAGAGCTCTGCGCGAGGAAGGCATTTCCTACCATTACCTGGAAGACGAAGACGACTTCGTCCTGGCGGACTGGGTAGATCAGTGGACGGAAGCCGCTGAGGCGGAAGGTGTACACCTCGCCGACATATGGACAACCGATGCGATCTACCGGGAAACACAGAACAAGATCGACGCCTGCACCGCGCGCGGCATATCCGGGGTGGAGATGGAGGTGGCCTCCTTTTATGCCGTCTGTAAATCGAAGGGCTTAAGGGCCGTCGCCTTCCTGGTCGTCTCCGATGTCTTTAGTAATGGTAAATGGATAAGCGGATTCCATACCAGGCCGTTCAAGGAAGGCGTAAAAGAGCTCTCACGGTTTATGAACGAAAAGGCTGTCATCTGATCTTCACGGCTGGAAAACTAGTTTTTCGCTGAAAAAATTTCCCCAACGGAAAAAATTTCCCTCCAAAACCGAAAAATGCCCTGCCTCCGAGGGCGAGAGTGCGTCCGTTGTTATTGAAGATTTCTCGAAGTCACTGGTCTTAGTCATTCCGGCGAAGGCCGGAATCCAGGAAGGACGTGCAGTCAGGGACAAGTCTTCGGAATTACAGCAAACATCGCGAACGACACGCGTGTTCCTTTTTCGCTGAAAACACTTACTGCTGTGACGCAGGTTCTCCTCATTCCGGCCTTCGCCGGAATGACGGATATGGGGGTCCGTTCAAACGGTTCAAGGCGTCTCTTCTGGCACATGTATTGCACTATTTCCGGGCATGAGCTTTTTTGTGACAGTAGCCGGAAAATTCGTAAACGAAAAAAGGCTGGACATCATCTCGAACAACATTGCCAATGCGCTTACAGCTGGGTTTAAGGCCTCGCGGCCGGTTTTCGGGATGGTATCGACGACGGAAGACTCCTCAGGTCAGCAGGCGCTCTTGAAGAATGCCTATGTCAACCTTTCCGACACCTATATCGATTTTTCTGACGCCTCGCTTGTCGATAGCGGAGCACCTCTCGATTTGACGATCCTGGGAAACGGATTTTTTGCCGTTTCCACTGCAACAGGGATGCAGTACACCCGCAACGGTCAGTTTATGCTCGACAAGGCCGGCCGTCTCGTCACCATGGCGGGAGAGCCCGTTCAGGGTAAGGGCGGCGATATTACGATCAACGTGACCGACGGCAAGGAGATCCTCATCGAAACCGACGGTTCGGTGTATCTCGGTAAGGACCTGGTAGATATCATCAAAGTTGTCGAGTTCAAGAATATGAAGGACTTGAAGCCCACGGGCAAGAGCAATTTCACGTACTCCGGCGCTGAGGCCGGAGAAGCGCCGAAGATATACAGTATCAAGCAGGGTTCGTACGAAACCTCTAATGTCAATGTGGTCCACGAGATGGTGGAGCTTATCCATACGATGAGGGCCTACGAATGCTACACGAAGATTGATCAGATGTTTTCGGATATCAACAGCAAACTGACGGAGCTGGCGAAATTCTAGGAGGAACACATGATTAGGGCGTTATGGACAGCGGGAACGGGCATGAACGTGCAGCAGACGAATCTGGACGTCATCGCCAACAATATCGCCAACGTCAATACAAACGGTTTCAAAAAGAGCCGTGCTGATTTTCAGGACCTCATGTATCAAACCTTAAGGCTCCAAGGTGCCCGGACCGAGGGCGGCGGCATGGTTCCTACCGGCATCCAGATAGGCCTCGGGGCGATGCTTTCCTCGGTGCAGAAGGTCTTCCAGCAGGGCGACTATCAGAGGACCGACAACGAGCTGGACCTCGCCATAGAAGGCAACGGTTTCCTGCAGGTCAACCTGCCGTCCGGCGACAAGGCCTATACACGGGCAGGAGCCCTGAAGACCGATGCGGAAGGCAGGATTGTCACGTCCGACGGTTATACCGTCGAGCCCAACCTTACCATACCGGCAAAGACAACGAGCATTTCCATCGAGAGCGACGGGACGGTGACCGTTCAGATCCAGGGTCAAACGGCTCCGCAGCAGCTAGGCCGTATCGAACTCGCAAACTTCATAAATCCCACGGGCCTGCGCGCCGTCGGGAAGAACCTTTTCATGGAAAGCGAGGCAAGCGGAACACCAACGACGGGCAGACCGGGAGAAAACGGGATGGGTACGGTTCTCCAGGGTTTTCTTGAAATGTCCAACGTAAACGTTATGCAAGAAATGATTAACATGATCATCGGCCAGCGGGCATATGAGGTCAATTCCAAGGCCATTCAGGCGGCGGACGAAATGCTCCAGCTGACCAACAATCTAAGGAGATAAGATGGGTGCCGTGACCGAGGGGACTGAAAGCCGCCATACTTCGTGCGAGCCGGTTATGACGGTCGCATGTTATGTGGGTCTGATCACATTGTTCTTTCTTCTATTCCTTCTGGCAGCTGCCGGAAGCGGCCGCGGGCTGTATGCCGCGGGTGGATCCGGCACGGAGACCAGGATAATCAGTTTCATAAAGCAGATCTATCCCGGAGGCGACGCCGTTCGGGTGAGACTAAATTCGATGCCTGCACAGCTCAGGAATAACGCGAAGATAGTGAACCTGAGCTTTTCGCGTATACCGGACGTCAGCGGTGAGGGGATATGTGCCGTTGAAATAGAGAATTCCCCGGGCAGGACACGGACCGTTCAGATTCCCTTCAAGGTTTTCACAAAGCGCGAGCTTTTCATGCTGAAACAGGCCGGTCAGAAGGGCGACACCATAGGTCTGAATGACATCCTGGTTCGCCAGACCTATATGAACGGTAATGGCACCGGCTATCCGGCAGCGGCGGAAGATGTCATCGGGAAGGTCCTCAAGCGTGACGTGCCGGCAAACACACTCATTACTGACCGGATACTGGATGACCGGGTCGTTCTCAAGAGGGGCGATGTCGTCACGATAATTGCGGAAAGCGATAAACTTGTCGTTCAGGCCAAAGGCAAGACCGTCGACAAAGGCAGGATCGGCGACACGATACGCGTGAAAAATATCGCCTCCGGAAAAGAACTGACTGCCAGAGTTGTAAGCGGCAGCGAGGTGAAAGTAGAGTTTTAGGGAGCGTAAAGTCATGAAGACCTGTGGTTTTATATTGATCACGATCATTGCCGCGGCCCTTTCCACGGGCTGCCAGAATACCAGCATGTCCAAGATAAAGGACGAGCCTTTTGTCATAGACAACACGTACAGGACAGTAAAGCCCGCCCCGCAGCCCGCTCCCGGATCGATCTACCGCGGCGTGACCAGTAATAGCAGTTTTCTCGGGGACCACAGGGCCCGGGGCATCGGAGACATCATCACCGTAAATATCGTCGAGGTGACCAACGCGACGGAAAAAGCGGGCACCAGCACCAAGAGGAGTTCTTCTACCACCGCCGGAATCCCCAATTTCTTCGGATTTGAAAATAACGTGTATCCATCGAGTATTACTCCCGACAAGATGATCAACGCGAACACGAAAAATGATTTCGACGGTTCCGGGGAGACGACGCGCGGGGGTTCCCTGACGGCGACGATCACGGCCCGGGTTGTCGATGTGCTTCCCAACGGCAATCTCGCCATTGAAGGCAAGCGTGAGATCAGCATCAATAATGAGAAGAAAGAGATACTTGTTCAGGGCATCGTGAGGCCGAGAGACCTGGCCTACGATAACTCCGTGTACTCAACCCAGATTGCCGATGCCAAGATCATCTATACGGGCGTAGGCGTGCTCGGAGAAAAACAGAGGCCGGGATGGATGGCGCGCATGGTGGATGCAGTATGGCCATTCTGAGGGAGACAAACATGACCTATCGCGAACGCGTTCATCGGAGCACGATAGTAGTATGCATGGTGTTCTTCATCGCTGCCTTCCTTCTGTTCATGGCTGGCATGGCCGATGCGGCCCGCATCAAGGAGATGGGTTACATCAACGGCGCTAGAAGCAATCAGCTGATCGGTTACGGACTGGTCACCGGTCTTGCCGGTACCGGGGATAAATCGAACACGATCTTTACGAACCAGTCCCTTGCCAATATGCTCGAAACCATGGGAATCAGGGTCGATCCCAAATCGACGAAGGTCAACAATGTCGCCGCGGTCATGGTCACCTGCAATCTGCCTCCCTTTGCCCGGATAGGCAGCAAGATCGACGTAACCATCGCTTCGATAGGAGATGCAAAGAGTATCGAAGGGGGCGTCCTCGTGGCAACGCCGCTCAAGGGAGCCGACGGCGCAGTCTACGCCATGGCGCAGGGTCCCATCGTTGTCGGCGGTTTTCTGGCATCGGGGCAGGGTGCTTCGGTACAGAAAAACCATCCGACAGCAGGCAGGATAGCCAATGGCGCGACCATAGAGCGCGAGGTCCCGTCGGAAGACTACAAGGGCGAGGCTATAATGATCGCCCTGAAGATGCCTGATTTTACGAATGCCCGCAGGGTGGCCGACCGGATAAATGAGACTTTCCGTGATTCTGCCCACGCGAAAGACGCAGGGACGATCAACGTCAGAATACCGGGGGAAATGAGGGACAACCCCGTGAAATTTCTGTCCATTGTGGAAAATCTCGACATCAAGACCGATATGCAGGCGAAGATCGTTGTAGATGAAAAGACGGGAACGGTGGTAATCGGTGAGAACGTCCAGGTTTCAACGGTCGTCATATCTCACGGCAACATCAGTGTCCAGGTTAAGGAGGACGCCCGCGTGAGCCAGCCGATGCCTTTTGGCCAGGGTCAGACGGTGGTGACGCCCGATACGCAGATCAAGGTCCGTGAAGACCGGGGGAAGTTCTATCTCCTGGAGTCCGGCGTCTCGATACGTGAACTGGTCAACGCCCTCAATGCCACCGGGATTTCGACCCGGGATGTCATAACGATCCTGCAAACTATCAAGGCCTCGGGGGCTCTTCACGCAGAACTTGAGGTCATATAGGGAGGGGGATCATTCGACATGTCTGAGGGTGTAAAATCCGTTACGATGGGGCTGCAGCCGACAATTTCTATGGGGGATATCAAGATGGAGCGCAATCTATCCGATTCATCCGAGGCCGACAGGGAGAAAGTCTGCCAGAATTTCGAATCCTTTATGTTGTACAGCATGCTTAAGCACCTTGAAAAAACGACGAAGATGACAAAGAAGGGGTATGCCGAAGAGACATACATGGCCATGGTTTATGAAAAAGTGGCCGATTTCCTTGCAGAAAAAGGTGTGGGAATCAAGGAAATGCTGATGAAATATTCCGAAAGGGAAAGTGCTAAAGTTATTTCCCGAAGCGGCGATAATACCGGTAAGCGATAGAGGAGGTGTACCATGAAAATCCAAAATGGCAATAAGCCCGACCTGCTTGACAGCCTTGTCAAGACTTCCCAGGTAAAGCCGCAGAAGGATCTTTCCGTAGAACAGAGAAAGGACCAGGGCGCTAGCTACGACAGGGTCGAGCTCTCATCCAGGAAGCAGGAGGTCGACCGCCTGGCACAGAAGGCCAAGGTACAGCCTGCCATCCGGGAAGAGCGCGTCGAGAGCCTCAGGCAGTCAATCGAGGACGGGACGTACAACGCCAGAGGTGAAATCGTCGCCCGAAGCATACTCAAAAACAATATTCTGGACGAGTTACTGTAATGGTTGTCGGTGCCATCATCGAGATGACGAAGAGAGAGGAGAAAACGCTGAAGGAGTTTCTGACGGCACTTCAGATGGAGCGCGACGCCATCATTTCCTTTTCACTGGATGGCATAATCGCAGGCAACAACAAGAAGGAAGAGATACTGAGAAAACTCGAATACCTGAAAGCGGAAAAGGAAAAGCTGCTGGAGGGTGCCGAGGACAGGGAAGCCATCGTCTCAGACATGACCATGCAATCCCTGAACGGCAAGCTGGCCGTGGTGATGAAAGAGATCAAAACTGCCATGGACAAGAACATGAAGCTTCTCTCCTTCTCCATCGATCATGTCAGGTCGTCGATAGAGAACGTTATCGGCCATATCGGTGGAACGGGCTACGGGAAAAAGAGAGAGGACCTCTCTTCCGTACTCCTCTCAAAAGTAATCTAGTCCGGAGAAAGGCAGCATATGGGTATCACCTCTATCCTTAATATCGCTAGAAACGCCCTTTTTGCCCAGCAGACGTCGTTGCAGGTCTTGTCGAATAATATTGCAAACGTGAATACGAAAGGCTATGCACGCCAGGAGGCGGTGCTGACGGAAGCCGATGCCGTAATGACCGATTCCGGGCTTATCATGGGGAACGGGGTCAGAATTGAGAAGGTGATGAGCTATTATGACAAGTTTCTCGAATACTCCGTCGCGAAGCAATGCACGTCCATGGAAGAACAGAAGACATACGCAAAATTCTTTTCCCGAATCGAAAGTGTCCTCGACGAAAACAATTCTCAGCTTACATCGAACATTACCGCCTTCTTCAATTCCTGGCAGAGCCTGTCCGCCGATCCTTTGAGCGGTGTTGCCCGTCTGGATGTGGCGACGAAGGCTACCAACCTCTGTGAGAGCATCCGCAATACATACAACGAGTTGAGGACGCTCCAGATCGAAACCGATAACAACGTGGCAAATCAGGTTACCGAGATCAATAATCTGCTTGCCTCCATCGCCGAGTTGAATAAGAAAACCTATGAATCCTCAGCGGGCGGAAGCGAAGCCGCAGGCTTTGCCAGCCAGAGGCTGTCAGCGCTACAGGAACTGTCGGGAAAACTGAACCTGCAGTATTTTGAAGACGAAAACGGCGGGTTGACAGTCATGACGACGGACGGGAAGAGCCTTGTCGAGAAAGGAAACATCTACGAACTCTCCGCAGAAAAGACCGGCGCGGACAATTTCTATCACGTGTACTGGCAGGGCAATTCCGTTTACTCGGTGGATATCACAAATAAAATCAGCGGGGGAACGCTCAAAAGCCTTGTAGATCTGAGGGACACCCAGCTGGGTACCTTCATTGACGACGTCAATGACCTCGCCCAATCCCTCATGACGGAGGTAAACGCCATCCATGGCACGGGCTACAATGCGGGCGGGACGACGGGGGTCAATTTCTTCGAGAACATGACCCGGGATTACGCGGCGAATCTCGATCTCAGCGACGAGATCAAAACGGATGTGAATTATATCGCCGTGACATCCCTGGCATCAAACTTGACCAACAACGACATAGCCCTCGCAATTGCCGATCTGGGCAGTGCCGACGTGACAATCGGAGGTGCGACAACCACCTATGTGACGTACACGGCGTCGATTGCCAGCACCATCGGAAACCTTTCGCAGAACGCGCAGAACCTTTCCGAATATCATCAAAACCTTATGAATATGGTATCCAACCAGAGGGAAAGCATCTCCGGTGTATCGATAGATGAGGAGATGTCCAACCTTATTAAATTCCAGTATGCCTACCAGGCCGCGGCCCGCCTCATCAATACCGCCGATACCCTGATGACCGCCCTTATGGAGATAGGAAGATGAGAATATCGGAAACCATGAGATACAGGCTTTTCCAGTCCTGCATCAACAAGGTGGGCCAGCAGGTCACGGACATTGAAAAGAAGATAGCCACACAAAAGAATATCAACACACCTTCGGATGATCCCCTTATCTTTGCACGGTCCGTCGAGTATGATGCGCAGCTCAGTCTGGGGGCCCAGTTCAACGACAATCTTCAGCGCCTGAAGACCCTCGTCGGCATGTATGATACTTCCCTGTCGAGCATTGACGCCCAGCTTTCGACGCTCAGTCAGATGGCAAACGGCTACGGCACGGCCGATACGAGTCTGCGCCAGTCCTATGTCGAGGAACTCAAGGGAATAATCGAACATCTCGTGACGGTCGGCAATATGAAGCTGGGCAATACCTACATCTTCGGAGGGCAGCAGGCCGACAGCGCACCATTCCGACTGAACAACGATTATTCGGTGACATACAACGTCTCTGCCCGCGGTGAGGATGCGAACAGCATTTATGTCGATGAATCTCAACTGGGGAAATTCGGTCTGTCCGGCAGGGAAGCCCTCTACAGTACCTCGAAGATCGCCTTCGGCAGCGTCAGCAATGCGTACCAGGGGGACATATATTCAAACACGGACAGTTTTGCCTACATTTTGACCGCGGCTAACCGAACGATGTATGTGAATGGTGCGGCCGTCAATCTGACGGCTGGAACATATACGGGCAATACCCTTGCGCAGGAGATACAGACCCGGCTCGGAGCGGATTATTCTGTCGCCTTCGATTCCACGACGCGCAAGTTTGTGATTACGAACAATACGGCGGGTCCGGTAACCTTCAACTGGTCGAACGCAGGCGCAACGGCAGCCGGTGTGCTTGGTTTCGACGCCGTCGATTCTGTTGTGGGCGCCGGTGAAACGGAGTTGAGCGATCTCGACACGGGAAGAAAGGCCTTTATGGTGAAGATCGTTGCGGGTGGAGCCACGACGGGAGCGCTGGCATCACGGGCGACGTACTCCTATTCGACAGACGGCGGCACGACATGGTCCGCGGCAATGTCCGTCAGCACGGGCGGAGCGGATACCACAACCGGGGACATCGTCATAGACGCGACGAACAACACATTCTACCGAAACGGGACGGCGGTGACCCTCGCAAACGGGACATACACGGGAGCTGCCCTTGCAACGCAGATCCAGACCCAGCTCGGCGCAGGCTATTCAGTCGGTTACGATGCCTCGGCGCGGAAATTCGCCATCACGAACAACACCGGTGCAGTCGTCACTCTCAACTGGTCGAACGCCGGTTCGACTGCGGCGGGAGTTCTCGGTTTCAACAATGCCGATTCCGTGGTGAGTAATGGCACTACCGATACAGGCGACTATGACGCGGGCATGTTCATAGACGGGTCGGGCGTGCCGAATGCAACAAACAACCGCATAAAATTCGCCTTCGGCACCGCGGACACCCCCCTTACGGCAAATGACTCCTTCCAGGTAAAAGACCTCAGTATATTCGAAGTCCTCAAGAACTTCAAAGATGCCTTCGAAGCCGGGAATTCAACCTGGGTTTCCAAAAACATCGGCTACATCGATGCGGCCCGCTCATCGACCGTAAAGAACAATGCCATCATCGCGTTCGAAGGCACCCAGGCGGAGATGCTCATCGAGAACAATACAACGAAAAAGAACCGCATCGAGGAAGAACAATTAGAGCTAACCGGCGCCGACACCGCCCAGTTGGGCACGGAATTCCAGGTGCTCCTCAACACATACCAGACACTCCTGGCAGCCTTCTCAAAGATGCAGTCCATCAGTATTCTTAACTACCTGAACTAGAAGCCGGTAATAGGTTATGGGTTATAGGTCATGGGTGCAGGAATTCACTGCAACCGGGAACCCGCGACTTTCTTCTGTCTTGAAACTTTGACACTTTTCTTATATTCTAGGCTAGGAGGTTCACGGTGACGAATGTGCTTGAGGTTCCTGTGGTGAAGTATTCACGTCATGAGAAGACCCCCGTGAGTGAGACGGTTGCCGTGGAGGAACCGCTTGAGATATATATCGACAATGAGCCGCTATATATGACGATGCGCCTGCCGGGAGAGGAGACACCGCTTGCTCTGGGGATTTGTTTTACTGATGGTGTAATCCAGTCTATGGATGACGTGGACGGTGCCAATTATTGCAGTGATATCTCAGCCAACAAGATAAATATCTATTTGAGCGAAGCAAAGAGAAAGAAAGGACCGCTTCCCGGGAAGCAAAAACGGTTCATCAGTTATTCAAGCTGCGGCATTTGCGGCTCGGATATGATCGATGACCTGACGAGATCCATAGAGAGAATAGAGAAGACGATAACCGTCGATTTCTCAGAACTCTTCCCGATGCAGCGGATGATGGTCGAAAGGCAGGTTGCTCATCGCTCTACGGGTGGTACGCATGCGGCCTCGATTTTCGATGGAGAAGGTAACTTTTTGTCTTTCGCCGAAGATGTCGGCAGGCACAACGCCCTCGACAAGGCCATCGGCAAGATACTCCTGGAGGGAAAGATCCGCGAGGCGGCCATCGTCCATCTGAGTTCACGGCTCAGCTATGAAATGGTAATGAAGACAGCCAGACTGAGAGCCGAAATCCTGACCGGTGTATCAGCCGCCACCTCACTTGCCATACAGGTGGCTGAGGCCATCGGCATCACCCTGGTCGGATCTTTAAGAGACGATCGGGGAAACGTCTTCACCCATCCCGAACGCCTGATCCCCTGAAGCAAGACCCGCCAAAAGCTAGTCTCACGTTTATCCCGCATCAGGCGTCGCATCAGGCGGGACCCGTTCCACCCCCCCCTTTTTTTTGGGGTTGCACTGGAGGCATAAAATAGAGGATGGGGAGGAAGCCTTAAAAGAATTGCGTCCAGATCCGGAGAAGACACGGATCAGGCCGCACTTTGCACGCCTTCGGCGGGGATTCACTATTGATATTGAGGGTGGTGGTCATCATTGTGGGACAGGTTTGAGCGAAATATCAGGTTCTTTATTTTCCCGCGCAGCGGGATCGAAGATTCCCGGGAATTTCAGTATTCTCAAATTCCCGGGAAAGGTTTCTGCCTTTCTCCCTTTGCTCTCTTTTATGCTTCCAGCGAGCCCGAAGGGCAAAGCGGGCCCCGTTTGTTACGGGGTAAACGTGAGACAGGTATTTTTCTTCTGTTTCCTACCCGGGTTCGAACTTGTACCCTACCGAGTACACCGCATGGATGAGGCTTGCGTCGGGGTTGGCGGATTCTATCTTTCTCCGGAGTTTTTTGATATGGCTGTCGATGGTACGTTCGCTGACGATACGCTCGTCGGGGTAGATCCTGTCCATGAGTTGTTGACGGCGGTATATTAGTCCATAATTGGCCATCAGAAATTGAAGGAGTTTGAACTCCAGCCCGTTTTCGAGGCAATGGGGTTCAAAAATGGAAGCCCGTGACGCGTCAAGGGGCCCGCTTGCTTGATCAAAGTGTGGACTGTCTGATATACGACGGGGTATGTTGCGTCAGATCAGGGAGAGGCCTGCAAATAGGCGTAGATACTTTCGGCAATGTAACGGTTACCCTCGTTGTTAACATGGCGAAAATCCCAATAGATGTCACGATCATAACCCTGGAAGATTAAAGACAAATCTGTCAGCGTGACTCTGGTGTCGGTTTCTGTGTTTTGCAGGTATTCCAGCATGCGTCTGATCCTTTCGTATTGTCTCATTACATAGTGGTGAAACCCCACGATGCCGTAGCATGTGGTGGGAATGTCTTTCTCTTTTCCCACAAGGGGGTCTTTTAGAAAAGGATCGGCTCGAGAAACGTAAAAAGCTTGAAACCGCACCCTCGGGCAAAACGCGCCATTTTTAGCGTGTTCTCGATGTATTTTACAGCAATATCCATCTCCCACTCCTCGGTCCCGTAGCCGCAAGACGTCCTCAGCGTTCCGAGATCGTAGTCCAAACCGTTGCCTTCAAGGACCCATTCAAATCGATTGCTTACGATTTCGTGGCGAATTCTCCGCATTGCTGACTCATAGGCAAAAAAGTTGTAGGGGAATCCCGGGCGTGGATCAAAGTTGGTCGGCAAACAGACGTCGTTCCCACCGTTATATACGACCACGACATCGGGTTCGTAACTCGATAGAAGATGGACAAGAAGAGAAAGTTCCTGGCCGGATACAGAACTGACAAAGCCGAAGTTGTAAACCTGAACATTATCCATTCCGTTCTTGCGAAAGCAGGTTTCAATCTGTCCGGGAATGCTCATCGTAAGCGGTATCCCATTAAATATGGTGGAACTGCCGAGGACAAAGACCCTTATTTCTGCAGGCGGTTTGCTCTTGAGAAGCGCTTTTTCGATTCTGAAACCCAGTTCGTTCAACTTTATTTCCGCTATAGTCTCGTCCTGGTTCATGTGGTCCTTGGTCGTGGTGATCGAGTCGGGTACTCCATGAAAAGTGACGTAAGGTACGGGATGATGATAAATATCGTTATGCTTCAATGCTTTACCTCCTGTATAGGCTCCATGCGATGTATGCGGGCATGGGGTTTTTGCATCACGTGAAGCAGGAACTTTTCGAGTTCCCTCACCATTGTAGTATCGTCGAAGACGAGATGATTGCGGGCGAGAATCTGTTCACTTGTTTCCCGGCGAAGTGAGGCGTCAGAGGCAAGTTCGACGGCTATCCTGGCGTATTCTTCCTGGTTGGCGGCGACGCAACCCATGATTCCCATTCGCTTGTATAGGCTGTAGGTTTGCCGTCCTCTCATGAACTCGCTCGGGAGGGTGACGACGGGTGTTCCCATGGCGAATGCGTCGAAGGTGGTGTTGCCGCCGTTGAAATAGAGTGTATCGAGCATGACGTGGGCGCTCGCGACGGTGGATAGGAAGTCGCGATACGATTGGCGTGGCAAGACCCTGATCCGTTCTGTGACATCGGACATGGCATGACCGAATCGTTCCATAAGAAGCCGCGTCCACGAAGGACGATGGCCCGCAAATATGACCAGTACTCCGCTGGGGTCGGCGCGAAGAACTGCCTCGATTATTCTATCAAAATCTGGGTGTATTTTGAAGAGCGATTGGGGACATAAATAAATGTGCTCGCCGTTGCAGGCAAGACCTGATAAATTCGCGGCCGGCCCGGGCTTATGGAAACAAGTGTAGACAACGTTGCCCGGCAGAAGGAACAGTTTCTCGCTATAATGGCTCGCCCCTGCCTCGGTCTCGCAGTCTTCGTGAGAGATGAAGTAATCGATGTTACCGATCCCTGTCGTGTCCGGATGACCATAAAATACGCATTGCACGGGAGCGAGCCTGGCAAACGCCAGGAAATAGCTGAAGGGCTCCATCCCGATATCGGTATAGAAAAGTATGTCCATTTCGGTGTCAGCGATCTCTTCCCGTGCTTTTTCGAAATGTAGTGGAAGGACAACCGTCCGGGTTGCGTGACCTGCGATGAAACGGGTTACGTCGTCCTGCGGTTGGGGGATAAGAAAGATGGTGACATCGAAGAGGTCCTTCGAGAGATTGGAGATGATTCCCCTGACATAATGCCCGACGGTGTGGTTTCGCAGGAACTTTGATATAAAGCCGATCCTTATTTTCTCGCCCCTGTGTCCCGCATTGCCTTGCTTGATCCGTGGGGACGTGAACAGAAGCGATGGACAGGCTTTTTCGTAGAAACCGGCGAGTTTCTCATTGAGCGCCCTGTTGCAGAGCCCGTGGTAAGACAGATAGAAGCCGGTGGGTTCTACCTCGTGGGCAGGGCTCGTCAGGGCTATACCGTTTTTTTCCAGTTCATTGACACTTGCCTCGAACCTGTTCCGGGTTTCGAGTATCTCCGTTAGGGATCGTGGAATAACGGGCAGCATTGTGGCGATCTTGACCAGGGTGTGGTTTTTCTGCCCGAGTATATACGATCTTATCAGGCATTCTCTGGCTTCTTCCATAATACCGTCTTCCTGCAGTGCGCAACCAAGGTTGTAGTGGCCGTCAGCGAAATCGGGCTGTATCGAAAGGGCCTTGCGATAACAGCCCAACTCATCCTCAAAACGATTTAATTCCTTATAGGCGACGCCAAGATTGTTGTAGGAATCGACATTGTTCGCATCGATGGACAGGGCTTTATGGTACGCTTCAACAGCCTCCTCGGCTCTGCCCACT
The DNA here is from genome assembly GCA_002418985.1 of Deltaproteobacteria bacterium UBA5756. Classification (GTDB taxonomy): domain Bacteria; phylum Desulfobacterota; class Syntrophorhabdia; order Syntrophorhabdales; family Syntrophorhabdaceae; genus Delta-02. The sequence continues at coordinate 24,057 of DIFE01000164.1, read as the reverse complement.
GTTCTCAGTAGCGTTCCCAGGTTGTTGTATGCCTCGACATAGTCCGGCCTGAGGGTAATCGCCCTGGCGTAGGATTTTATGGCCTCTTCAATATTGCTTACCTGCTGGAGTACTACCCCAAGGTTGTTGTGTGCCTCGGGATAATCGGGCTTGACACTGATCGCCTTTCGGTAGGAAATGATCGCTTCAGTCAGCAAACCCAGGCCCTGCAGCGCGATACCGAGGTTGTTGTGTGCCTCGGGATAATTATCGTTAAGGGAGACGGCATGGCGATAGTGTTCTATGGCATTGTCGGCGTGACCCAGCGCGCGATGTATTTCTGCGATGTTATTGTGGAAAGCAGGTGCAGAGGGGTTCAAAGAAATGGCATGGCCGACGAGCCTGAGGGCAACGTCGTTCTGGCCTATCTGGTGGGCGATGACGCCGAGCAGGTGGTAGACATCGGAATTATCCGGATCTCGCGTCAATATTTCACGATATAGACCTTCCGCCTTTTGAAGGTCGCCCTCGGTATGAAACTTAAAGGCCCTGTTCAGAATATGGGTAATCGTTTTGTCATTTTTTTGACTCATGGGGTCCTTCTTTAATGGTCAGACAATGATTTCGAGATCTTTATCTCAATGCTGTTGCAAGTTCCATACCCTCGCTGTCGATTGTTTAAGTTTTTTTATAACTCTTCGATAACTGTTTCATGGAGATAAAATCGGTGTCCACCAGGGAGGTGACAGAGATAGGGGAAGTGGGCGCGAAAAGAGAAAAGCCCCGGCGAGATCGCCGGGAGAAAAAATCCTAGAAAAGGAGAAACACCATGGGAGACATTTCTTTAACATCAGGCATGAGGGCTAACCTTCAGTCCCTCCAATCAAGCGTAAAATTACTCGACAGAACGCAGGAAAGGCTGTCAACAGGCAAGAAGGTCAACTCCGCCCTGGATAACCCGACCAACTTTTTTACGGCCCTGTCACACACCTCTCGCGCGAGCGACCTCCTGGCATTTAAGGATGGCATCTCTGAATCGATCCAGACGATCAAGGCGGCCGATGTGGCCATCACCGGCATTACGTCACTGATAAACTCAGCAAAGGCCGTCGCGGAAGACGCGAAAGGGACCCTCGGCGAGACCTCGTACAGCCAGACCCTGACCATCAACACAGTCACCGGCCTGAGCGCGGGCACCACGCTCAATATCGGCGGCATCGACCTGGAAGCAGTCGCGGGTGTCGCGGCCGGAGCTACACAGTTTTCCATCGCCAGCGGCACAACAGACGGCATCTCCGCGGCCATCGCCAACGCAATTAACAGCGGTACCGAAACAAGAGACATGAAGGCGTCGGTTGCCAATAACGTCCTCACGATTTCAGCGGTGACCTCCACTATGACGATGGTTGACGAAGATATCGCTTTTGACGTAGGTCTGTCCTCCGTGTACTCGGAATCCTCGATCAAGAGCGGAACCGAGCTCGCCGCGAAGGTGACCCAGTACAACACCCTGATGAGCCAGCTGGACGACCTTAAGGCGGACGCCTTCTACAAAGGGAAGAACCTCCTCAACGCCGAAACCATGACCGTCCGGTTCGGTAACAACCACACCCTGTCTGTCGCGGGCTTCAACGGGACAGCGAGCGGTCTCAGTCTCGATACGACCGCTTCCTGGTCATCAGAAAGTACCATTCAGTCGTCTATCGACAAGATAACGAACGCACTGTCGACGCTGAGGATCGAGTCCTCCAAACTGTCCAGTAACCTGAGCATTGTCAACACCAGGGATGAGTGGATCTCGAACATTGCTGCCACACTCCAGACCGGTGCAGACAAACTGACACTGGCCGACACCAACGAAGAGGGTGCCAACATGCTCATGTTGCAGACGCGGCAGTCACTGAGTACTTCCGCTCTGAGCTTGTCAGCGCAGGCGGCACAGTCGGTTCTCCAGCTGTTCCGGTAGCAGCGGCTAACGTAACAAACGGGAGAGGGTCTATCGCGACTCTCTCCCTTTCACCACCCTCAGGGAGGTGATGGAAGATGTCAATCGATAAAATTGGAAATATGGAACAAAACGTCAACATTTATCAGAAACAGGTAGCTCACAAACCGCCAGGATCGACGGATATCGAAAAAGACGCTGTTGTTCGCGATACGAAGAAGGGAAGCGAACTTACAAAGATAAGCTATCCGCCGTTTTTTCCGCTTGGCGACACACAGGGCATATTCAAAAAGTGAAGGGACTATGGCACTGAAGATCAGACTGAGACCACACGAAAGGCTTATCATAGGCGGTGCCGTTGTTGTCAACGGCACCGCAAAATGCGACCTCATCATAGAAAACGAGGTGCCGGTGCTACGTGACAGGGGCATCCTGAGGGAAAAGGATGCAGATACGCCCTGTAAACGGGTCTACTTTGTTATCCAACTTATGTACGTCGATAACAGGGACATTGTGGACAAACATAACATCTACTGGTCTCTCGTCAAGGATGTTATTGAGGCGGCACCGAGCACGGCCGGGACAATCGCCGAGATCAGCAGTCTAATACTTCAGAATAAATATTATCCGGCCCTTAAACTGGCCCGAAAACTTATAGAATATGAAGAGGAGGTAACGGGTTATGTCCGCAAGGTTCAGTGCCTATGAGAAAGTAATGGGGTCGACCTTATCGGGGAGGGAACTTGAGGCTTCGGTTCTTATCAAGGCAGCCCGCCTGCTCAAATCCTGCCGGGAACAGTGGGATGGACAAGGCCACTTCAAAAGGCTGGACGAGGCCCTGGTATTCAACCAGAGGATCTGGACCATATTTCAGGACGAACTCGTCAAGGAGGATAACCCCCTCCCGGGGCAGCTGCGGGCGGATATATTGAACTTGAGCCTGTTCATAGACAAACGGATCGTCGATATCATGCGGGAGCCAATCGCGGAAAAACTGGACATTATTATCGATATCAACTTGAATCTCGCGGCAGGCCTCAGGGGCTCACCGGGTGAGGGGCCAACGAGGCAGGGATAGGTGGAAAGGTAGGGTCAACAGGTCAGATGGCCGGAAACAATCTTTCCCTTCCAATTGTAAACTCTGTAACCATCTTTCGAGTCAACAGACAGTAGTTGCCAAAAAAGCCATAATGTTCTATGAGCCCGATTGCTGTGCCCGCGAGTCGCGCAGTTCAGCGAGGGCGGCGTGGACCCGTTCGAGAACGCCCTGCCAGTCATCGATGGATGGCTGCCGGAAGAGGCGCATTGTCGGGTACCATGGTGAATCTTCGCGGTCGAGGAGCCATCGCCAGTCCGAAACGTAAGGCAAGAGGTTCCACACCGCCACGCCCAACGATCCGGCCAGATGCGCGATGACGCTGTCAATCGTGATGACCAGGTCGAGGTTTTTCATCAATCCCGCCGTATTGGTGAAATCCTTAATTTCATCGGTCACGAAGATGAGGTTGTCCCTTGGCGGGAGTTCTTTCGCTTCTTCGACGGCCTCACCGTACTGAAGGCTGTAAAAGCAGGTACCGGGAGTGAGGAAAAGGGAGTAGATCCTGCTGAGAGCAATATAGCGGGCTGAGTCGCCCCCATATCTCTTGTTTCCCGACCATGCTATCCCGATGATCAAGGTCTCATTGCCACGGTGCTCCGTGGTGACCGCTTTCCACTTCTTTGTTGTGTCGCCAGCGACGTGGATATAGGGGACTCCGACGGGTATTGTCTCCATTGATGTACCGAATATGTGCGGGAGACTCAGAAGGGGCACCAAATGGTCAAATAGAACATCGGGAACTGAGAGATCGGCTTTTCTCGGAACAATGTCGTCCATGCCCTCACAGCGGGAAAGCAGAGGCATGAGTTGGGGCTGTGATTCAAAGACCACACGGGCGCCCTTGTCTTTCAAAAGCGGCAGGAACCGGGCCAAACGGCGGGGTGTCGCCCAGGCCCTGTTCGCACCTTACCAGGATGGTCTTGCCCTGAACCTCCTGCCGGGCCTTCAATGATCTTGTTTCCTTCAGGCATGAGAATTCCTTTTTTTCGAGCCTTTTTTCATAGAGTGGCATGCCCTGGACGAATTTGCCCTTCATCAGCATTATGTATGATAGATTAAAAGCGGCGCTCTCGTAACCTGGCCGCAGGGAAAGGGCCTTCAGATATTGTTCTTGCGCTTCTTCGTACCTCCCTTGTTCCATCAGGGCGCTCCCGCAGTTGTCGATCGCTTCGACAAGGTCATTCTTCCCCGAGACGGCTTTGCGGAACCAGTCCTCTGCCTCTGGAAAACTTCCGCCGTGCATCAGGGCCATGCCGAGATTGTTCATGGTCTCGACAAGTCCGGGCTTGATCTCCAGCGCTTTTCGATACAAGGCCTCTGCTTCTTCGAACTCCCCTCTGGATTGAGCTATATTCCCAAGATTGTTGCAGGCGGCGTAGGATTGAGGATCGATGTCCAGTATATACCGATAAACCGCCTCCGCCTCGGGCGGTCTCTCGTTTCTCGCAAAGAAATCCGCGAGATTAAGAGCGGCATCGGGGCGCAAGGGGTTTGCCTGAAAGGAGGCTTTCAAGATCGATTCGACCTTCTCTGGCTGACCGCAGGTTTCGTATATGTTTCCCAGGGAAACATGAAAATCGATCTTTTGCGCATCCAGGGATACGGCCCGGCTGATAAGACCCTGGGCTTTTTCAGGATCGCCCTTGCGAAACATTACAAGGCCCAGAAGGTGAAGACCCTCCGGTACCAACGGACGGGTCGCAATGATCTCGTTCAGGACGGTTTCGGCCCTTTCGAATTGCCCGGACCGATAATATCCTTCAGCCGTTTGAAGTCTTACCGCGATCGTGGAAGAAGCCGGCATCGTGTTATCCGGATGCAGGTCTCGGCGAGTGATTCCCGGCAACCATGTGACGCAAAGATTGCATGCATTCATCTACGAGGGCGACCGTGTTCCCGTCGGAGGGTAGAATCTGATGCATAGGTTCCAATAAGCGCAAGGCAAGTCGGCTATTCCGAGAAGAGATCAGTTTTTTCGAAAGCCCGTTAAGGGCGGGATAATAATTGTAACCCTTTTTCAGGAGCTTTTTTAAAAAATCGACGCCCGTTTCCTTCTTTCCGGCAACGCAGTAAGCTGCCGCAAGGCATACCTCCGCGGGGGGGTAGACCGGGACGCGATAAAGCAACTCTTCAAGGATGGCGATCGCTTCTTCGGGGTTGCCGTTGCATATGGACGCGGTTGCACAGGTGAGAGCTGACTCCTTGGAGTCGGGGTCGATCTCCCTGGCCTTTGTTGCGGACCTTAGCGCTTCTTCATGTTGTCCCATTTCCATGTAGATCGTTGCCATGTTAAAATAAGGCAGCGCGCTTGCCGGCACCAGCTTGATGAATTCCTGCCAGTGTATTATCGCTTCCGCGTATTTCCCCATTTCGGCCGCTTGAACCGCGAGTTCCCTGAGAGCGGCGGGAGTATTCCCCATTTCCTCCAGCTTTTTCTTTCCCAGGAGATAGTATACGTCTGATTTCACCCTGTTTCTGTCGGAAGGGAGTTTGCCATAATGATGTATGGGAATATCACAGGCTCTGATCTCGATACCCGCGGCAATGATTGATGGTTCGAGTACTTCATGAACCGGATTGGTGAAGCGTACCCGCCTGTCGTTTGTGAACAGGCGTACTTTTGTGCTCGGGAACCATCCGTTCCCGGCTTCTTCTTCATCGTAGAAGCCGTCGTTCGGGGTCCATCCATCCGTTGCGGGCTCGGTTATGTAATTTCTCGTGGTCAGCTGGTACGCCACAGATCCCGACTTCCCTGTATTGATGATCTTCCTGAGCCTGATGTGATCGAGCGGGGAAAGGACCTCATCGGCGTCATGCACAAGGATCCAGCGACCGCTTGCCTGCCCCAGTGAAAAATTCCTGGCCGCCGAAAAATCGTCGGTCCAGGCGAAATCGAAGGTCATGGCGCCGAACACTCGTGCTATGTCCGTGGTCCTGTCCGTCGATCCCGTGTCCACTACGATTATCTCGTCGGCGACAGGGACAAGGCTCGCCAGACAGCGTGCGATATGCTCCTCTTCGTTCTTTACGATCATGCATACCGAAAGTGTCGAAGCTTTGCCGTTTCCTTCCTTGATGGTCACGGGGCCCAGTTTTTCCCTTACCGTAAGGGCCGCCGCGAGCATATCGTCATCGATGCCGAAAGTCTCGATCGCTTTCTGAATTGCCACCATGGCCTCGGGGTATTTTTCGCTCTCAAGCAGTATGTTGATGTGGAGGAACGTAAGTTTCCTATTCCCCGGGTGGAGTTGCAGGGCCTCAAGAACAACCTGTTCGGCGCGGGCGAATTCCTTAAGGGAACTTACGGCCGATTGATATGTGGCCGCGAAGTCCCCTGTTTCCGGCGATCTTAAAAATCCTTTTTCGATAAGATCGAACGCCGCCGCGTGGTCGCCTTTCTGCCATATGAGGACCCCAAGGTGCACCTGGGGGCCGGCAAGGTTCCCGTCGACTTTGATCGCTCTCCGGAAACAATCTTCGGCTCCTTTCCGGTCATTTTGTTTCAGAGAAAGGAGACCCGTGAGGTAGAGGCCTGCAGCGGTCCCGCCAGGCAGGGCTGAGATCTCTGCCGCGTAATCCCCGGCTTCTTGGTAGCGATCAAGGAAAAAGGAACAATGACCAAGTATCTCCAGAGACCGGACCGTGGTTCCAGGGCCTTCCGGAATACTCTTGATCGTGTCGATGGCCTGCTGGTAAAGTTTTTCCTCCATGAGGATATCCGCCAGACAGTGGTATATTGAACGTTCGTGGGGCGCACGCTTGATGCCGTCCATGAGCGCCTCAATTGATTCATTCAAACGGTCTTTGCCGTAATGATCCCGGGCGTCCCGCACGGCGACCCAGGGCGACAGTCTCTTTCCCTCGTCGGTTGCGGGATCGTACGTGTCCCATTTTTCGCGGAACGTCCGGTCTGACCGTTTTCGGTCCATCCGGGGTGCCGCCGTATATACACATGAATCCAGGGCAATCGCCGCCGTGTAACCATTAATGAGCGACCGGAGCCGGTAATCGTTGACAGCGAAAAAAGGCATCGCGATATTCTCGTCGAAAAGGCCCACCTTGTCGACGGTCTCGCCTTTGATGAGGACGCAAAGTGTATCTATTTCGAACGTTTCCAACCAACCATCTCTGTTCCGCTCGCAGAACTGGGCCGTGTATTCCAGAAACTCCCGATATTCTATTTCGTGCGTATTAGGTATTTGTTGAATTCCGATAGCCCTGTTCGATACGGGGACGACTATACCGCAGTTTGTTTGTTTCTTCAAACAGGCAAGCATCCGAGTTATTGTTGTTTTGAATACGATTGTGTTGTCCGCGAGGATCAGAATCTGTTCGCCCGCTGTTTTTATCAATGCTTCATTGAATCGTGTGGCAAACCCATTGACTTTTCCCGCCTCGATCGCGAAAAAAGTGACGTATTCAGGCAGGGCCTTTCTTATACGGTTGATGATCTTTTTTGACTGCTCCTTGATCAGAACGAACAACTCCCATGGCCCGTCGATGGAATCACAAAGCGATTCAATACATCGTTCCAGATTGCTCCCGGAATCGGACTCAGTGATCAGCACAGACAATAGGCCTGCGATAACATCTTTTTGTCGAGCAGCTTCACCGGGCTGTGGAATCGACATGGAAAGTGCATCATGCAGGTATGCGAGTTTTGTAACGTCATAAGAATTCGGGAGTTCAATATAGTGCCGTGACAGATCGAATGGCCGGGACAAGATAGGCGTCAGATCGAGAAGACTGCCATATTCTATGTCGGGATCCATTTCCCATTTGGCTTTGAAAACATTCCAGGCATCATTAAGAAGTCTGTTGTATTCCTTGTCGCCCCGACCTTGCGGGCCGCCACCGTGATGAATGAAGATGTCATGGGCAATTACAGTCCTGAAGCCGGCAATGTTTGCCCGCCATGTGTAATCGTCGTCCTCAAAGCCGAATTTTCCGAAACTGGCATCTATGTTGCCGATTTTGTTGACCACATCCCGTTTTATGAACATGCAAAAACCAACGAGTCTGTGCGTGGACGAAACCATTCCTTTGTTCTGCAAGGTCAGCTGTTCTGCAAACTGCTCCAGTCCCTCGATGTCCGTATATGGAACAGGAGTGAGAAGTTGAGGTCCAGAAACATAATTCGATCTGGGGCCGATCATACCGATTTTCTCATCGGTTTGGGCGTGCTCGATGAATCTTTTGAGCCAGCTTCTCGTTACGATGGTATCATTATCGAGGAATATGATATATTTGCCCCGGACAAGTTCCAGTGCCTGGGCTCGTGCAGGTGGGCAGCCCATGTTCGTTGGATTCTGGACAAGGATGATATCGTTTCTGGAACGGAGGTATTCGAGGGAACCATCGGTCGAGGCATTGTCGACAACAATGATCTCATGTTCTTCAAGAGTGTTCTTTTCGATAGAATCTAGGCAAAGCTGTATGTCTTTGAGGCCGTTGTAATTGAGTATAATTATGGAGGCCAGAGGCCTCAGATTTACGAATCTTAGCGGTATTTCCTGATGACAGGAGCCAGGGACAATGTGGTGAAAATTATCCAGATCAATCCTGAATCCTTTCCCGAACATAGTGGAAAGAATTTCCGGCGAGTATTCTTCCCGAGAACCGGCACGGTTCGCCCACATATTCTGGACCATATTGACGGGATTGCAGAACGCCACGCTTTGTTCGAAGCAGAGCAGATTATTTTTCGAATTACTAAACAGCGTTTTGTTTCGGTCCATTACAAATTCAAGGGTATTGGGATTTCTGAACTCGCGTTCCCGCAATAAGGGCAGAATATCTTTAACTGCAAAAACTGAACTTGAAACTTCAAGCGGGTATCCGAAATCATACTCGGCCTTCGTCCAATTGTATTTTAAAATCCCGTCGCCTGATTGCTTGAATCCGGGCAATTCCTGCTTTTTTTTGAGCATGTAACAGTGTGTTGTGTTCTTTCCCAGACGAAGCGAGAACCCCAATGCATCTTCATTCCTTTCGATAGACATACAAATTTCCGCAACAGAAAAATCGCTGACGAAAACATTATCATCTACCAAGAATAATACATATTCGCACGGCGATATTGAAGCGATTAGGTCGCTCTTAAAATCGTTCTCTTTCACAAAATCGATCAAAGGATATTCCTTTGCCGACAATTCATATTGCTTCTCATGGGTTGGTCCCGAAGCCGTCCAGAGAACCTTGACTTGCGAAAGATGAGAATCGCGGCAATATTTAAAAAAAGACCGTATTGTGCATTCTAGCTGCATTGCGCGATTTTTGCTGAAGATGATGGCAACGATAGGAATAGCCTTCCTGTCGGAGCGGCCCGGATGGAACGTTTCGCAAACTTGCATCGCTTTGATCTTGGCTGTCTCTGCGGTAAAGGCGATGGGACTCGTATGGATTTCCTTATTGGCCGCACCGAAAAAGAGTGACTGACGATCCTGGTTCTTAGTTACAAGAAATCCTTCCATTACAAGGAAATCCATATTCGAATCCAGGAAATCCTTCAGGGCGTCTTCCGGGGATTCCACTATGGTCCTGCCGTGCTTGTTGAACGAAGTGTTTATCACAACACCAAACCCGGTTAATTCTTTTACGTGCTTAATCAACCTGTAGTAGTGCTCGTTATCCTCGCTGCTGACAAATTGTACTCTCGATGTTCCATCGATGTGAATCGCGCCTGGCAGTTGATCCCAGAACTCTTTTTTCATGTCAAAAGCAATGGTCATATGTTTGTTTAAATAAGCTTTGTCAAAGAGTCTGTTCATCTCTTCTTCCAGCATTGAGGGACAGAACGGTTGAAAGTAGGGCCGGTTCTTGATATCACGATTCAGTATTTCTTGGATCATGGGATTTCTGGCGTCAGCAATAATGCTCCTGTTTCCCAATGCTCTCGGTCCCCATTCCATCCTGCCATGGTATAAACCACCAACTTTTCCCTCGGTGATGAGTTGCGCTGCAATTTCCGGCCAGTTATCATGGAGATCTTTGAAGGATATTGTTTGCATATTTTGTTTAAGGGTTTTGACGATATCCAACCTGGTATGTGATGACCCCCAATAGGGCATTTCTTCCGTTTTCAGCCACTTGAGAGAATTGTAACTGTAGCCTCTTTGAACGAGTTCTAAAATTGCTGCGCCCTGAGCCGCGCCATCGTCTGCCATGGCCGGCACGATGAAGATTTCGTCTGATATTTCCTTAAAGATCCTCAGATTGACGATCACGTTAGCAAATACACCCCCGCTGAGACAGAGTTTCCTCACTCCTGTCTTGTCCACAAAGATTTGTATATATTTGAGAATGATGTCTTCGGTGAATTTTTGGACTGCCGCCGCTAGGTCTTCTCTTTTGTGGGCACTCAGTCTTTTCGACATGCGATCAAAGTCTAGGAGATCGAGCGTTTTGTGATAATCAATTTCGATTCCCCCTGATTCTGCGACACTTACCAGACTCATTAATTCCCGGTAAAATATGTTGTCCCAGTTACCGTATGCTGCAAGAGCTTCAACCTTGCCCTCATCAGATTCGGGTCTGAATCCCAACAAGTACGTGAAATATGAATATATGCCTCCAATAGAGCATTCGTGGGTGATGTTTGGATCATGCTTTGATAAGCGCAAAAGACGAATCGGAGATTTTGAATTTCCAATTTCTTTGATCACCCCCTTTTTTGCCAAATATACCCTCGAAAAGATGCTCTCGTCTCCCCATCCGTCGAAAGTAACCAGAACCGCTTCTTCGTAAGGAGATGTGTAATATGAGGATATTGCATGGCAGTATTCATGATCATGGTATGTGATATGGATTTCCGCATTGGGGAATATTTCTGCCAAATAGGAGTGAAATATTGTGTTGAGATTCTGAGTTTCACCAAAGTAGTTTCTTTGATACTCGATTATTTGCTTCCCATGTTTGTTGCTCAACAAAAAACGTTCTATTTCAGAAAGAGGCATGGCGTTACAATTTGCCTGTTTCTGTTCATAGTCCTTTATGTATTGTGCATCAAGCAGGCGTCTCCATTCCTGCTCTAATTCGTATAGTTTCACTGGATGATGTTCGCTGCCCTGGCAAATGAAAGAACTCCCGACGAACAAGGTTTTGACAGACTCTGGGTCGATGTTCTTATAATGCAGCATATTCCTGATTACGGGAAGAGGGAACAGGCTATCGTGTTTAAATCGCGTAAGTCTTTCTGTTTGCATGCCATAGCAATCCTGTTCGCGCGGAAAGACGGAAAATATAGAGCTATTGTGGCCGTAGAATTTTATGCCCACAAACAAATCTGGATAAGATGCATTGGTGGTCGTCATGTTGTCATCCTTTGGCTGGAAATATCTGTCGCCGGGGGCGGATCGTTTTTTCTAATCGCCGCTCTATTGACCTCCAGCAGAAGATTGTTGAAGCTCTTCGAGTAGGCTTCGCGGGTATGATTGGCAGAGGCAAATTCCCGTATCCTTTTACAGCGCTGCAGGAGAATGGAGTCGGAGGTCTCGGCGATGATTCCGGCAGCCCTGATTATCCCATCAATAATGGCGTGATCTTCTTTTTCGTCTATTATATGGCCAAGGTTTTCGGCACGTACATTACTTGTTGATGTAACTATAGGGATGATGCCAAAATGAAGGAGCTGCGCCACTGATCCCGGACCTCCTTCTGCGGCGCTGACATAGACCGTTCCTATCGAGTTCCAAGCAAGCTCCTGGAATTCCGTCGAAGCGACATTCTGCGGCCCGTGGTAGATGATGTTGGGATATTTCTTTACGTATCCCCTTAGCCAGTTCAGGAACCTCGGCTCGATCTCGAGGTGGGCGCAGATGTGAAGGGCAAACTCAGGCATTCTTGCAAAGGCCTCGGTGACGAGATCGAGCCCCTTGTGGACCATGGCCTGCCCGCCAAGCCAGATGTAGTTTTTCCTGGCTGCAGGGATGTCCTTCACGCGGTTCGGGGGTATATGGGTGCAACTGATGTTGAGCGGTATCTTCTTCGGTTTAGAGCTGTAGCCCTCGAGTTGTGGTTTGTTTCCGAAATAGGTGAGGTAATCGGCGTTCTCGTCTGAGAAGTTGTTCTTCTGTGTACGTTCCAGGGGTATGTGAAACCCGTGGCGCCTGTAGAACATTAGGTTGCGCCGCGCTTCGGCGATGTTGGCGAAGAGCCAGTGCTTGCCCGTCGAGTAGAAGACCTTTGCCGCGCCCAGTGAGGAAGGACACTTGAGAAGATTGTTCTCACCCCCGTCTATGATGAGATCGTACCTCTCCCAGTCCCAATCGGTGTCCACCAGATGCTGGAGGGGGAGGCCGATGTAATCGACAATGTATCCGCGACGGTTGAGGAGTCTGACCATCTCGGCGGTTTCCCACCACATCGAGTGCCCGATGAAATAGGGAAAACGTTCGAGCATGCCCGCGAGTGACCAGGGGATCGCCTCATCGGCGTATATGATGAGCGCCCGTTTCGTTGCCGCCCCATTGTTTGCCCCGATATCCCTGAAACCCTTGGGATAGAGGCCCCTCACTATGTTCACCACATCCACGGGTTGTCCTTGTGAACGAAGGTGGCAAAGAAGGACGAGCATGTTCTGAAGTGCCTTGTGGTTGGTCCCGTCGGAAATGATTGCCTTCTTCGTGGCCTCAAAGGCTTCCTGGTGTTTTCCTTCCTGAAAAGCGATGCACCCCAGGTCGTTCAGCGCGTTGGAATGACCGGGATCGAGGCGGACCGTTTCAGCAAGTTCGGATATTGCCGCCTTTACGTCGCCCGCAGCGCTGAACAGTTGGGCGCTCAGGTAGCGGACGTCGGCGTTGCCGGGTTCTCTGCTCAAGAGCGGCTGCAGCGCGTCCCGCGCACTTTCGAGGTCCCCTTTCTGCTGGACGGCTATGACCCGGAGGATCTCCTCGTAAAGGGTGGTGCTATCCGCATCCGGATTTTCCTGCGGATCTGAAAGGTTGCCACTGTCCTTGTTTTCATTCGAACTTCCAGCGGAGCATTTTGCCGCGCTGTCCGGAAGGCCCGATGTCCCGGCCTCAGGAAGCGCCGGGTTCAGTCCGTACCGGTTCGCGATGTCGGTTATGGTTTTGCTGCCAGGGCTTCTTTTCATACAGTCGTCGATAAAACTCTGCGCATACGGGGCAAACCCCAGCCTTGTGAGGATGTTTATCAGGTTCTCCAGGGCGCAGTCGTTTTCGAGGTCGGCCAGGACCGCCCGATGATAATGTTCCACGCATTTATCGATGTTCCCCTCCGCGAAGAGGATCCCGGCGATGTCGTTATGTGCGTAGGAGTGTTTCGGGTCAAGGGATATCGCCGTTTCGAAATGGATCTTCGCCGCGTCTCTATCGTCCGCCTGAAGAAGCAATTGACCTAGCTGGTAGTGATGGTCGCCGACGCCCTCCCACTCAAGACGGGAGAATTCGTCAACGGCCTCTCTGATCGATCCGGATGATGCCAGTGTCTGTATTCGTTCAAGTCTTTGGGTGTTCGGCATCCGTTGTTCGAACGCGTCGCGGCGGCCCTCGTCCGTTACAAGTGGTGATCCCTTTAATGCCAGGTCGCGAAAACTCCAGAAATGGGTCCCGCCGGTCTCGGTAAGGTTCACCGTACCTGCGGAAGGTGACATGCCCCAGGCCCAGGCTTCGTCCCTGTGAGCGAGGGATGCCAGTGGAATGCCTTTTGCGGCTGAGTAAAAGCTTATCATCCTGTCGTAGAGGCTGTCCCAGGTGTACCGGGACAGTGCGCCCGAGGCCACCCAGGTGTCGATGCTCTCGATATATTGGAGATACTCCTCGTGTGACATTGATGTCAGATACAAATCAAGTTCAGCGTAATCTTTGAATCGGCGAAAGTCGATATAACAGTCTTCCGGGATGTACCGGTCTATGTTGGGGGCCCCGAGATAAACGGGAATCGTCCTTGTTTCCATGCAATCCAGGATCTTTTCGACGTAACCATATGAGAGGACGGGATGATTCGTATTCTCGAAGCACAGGCAGTAGCGGTAGCGTGCCACGGTAGCGAGTCTTGATCCCGTGGGGATTGCCCCCCGATAGTTGGGAAGAAAGAAGGGGGGTGTGCCATATACGTGGAAGGGCAGGTTTGAATTGTTGTGAAACCATAGGGCCGCCTCGATCCTTTTCGAATAGAGCTCGCCCGGGACCCGGGAATGCTTGTTGCCGTTGACAAGTATGATGCCGTTGATTCTTTCCTCAAGGGGATATTTCTCCTGGCGCTCCCGAGGGTCCGTGGTCGATGCCGCGTCAGCGTGACTGGTGCTCACGTTCAAGCCGGACCGGGGATAGAGGTTCTTTGAGAAGTTGCCGCGTGTTTCTAGAAGGTGGTCGTAGAGGGTGATCACGTGGTCGAAATGTCGCCAGATGTCATCATCATACTGGCCGGGCAGGACAATCACCGGTTCGCTCAGCAGGAGCACATCGAGACCGTCCGTAGGCCCCGTGAACCCATAGGCGTTGAGATAGAGGTGAAGGTCGCTCCCCGTCACAGGGAACCTCGACCATATGACGGAGACATTGCCCCTGTGAACGGCATGGATGTCTTCGGTTCTCAGATGGGCATATACCACATTGAAAAGCCTGTGGTCGGAACGGCTGTGCCGGGATGCCTTACTCTGTTCCCCCGTTTTGGGCCTGGCGAAATCCCACGTGGTCACCGTAAAGACCGGCCGGCCGCCGGGGGTGGTTGTGCATCTTGTGTCTGCCCGGTAGCCATCGGGAAATATCCTGTCGATACCCTCGACAAGCCTTACGGGGTCGTCTCCCTCCTGCCGGTCCTGCGACCGGGGGACCCGCCATTCGATGCGCCGCACAAGGCTGCTCTTCGCGAGCGATCCAAAGGCGCCTGCGTTGCGCGTCGTATTGCCGCTAAGGAGTATCGACATCGAGAGTTCCGTATCGCCGGGCGTCAGGCCCTCGATGATGTGTGTGAGGGGGCCGGCGGCCACTTCCCGGACATCGCCGTCGAGGCGGCCCAGGGTGAGAAAGACGTCGGCGTCGTTCCTGAAAAGGGCCGACAGGTAGTCTATGGTGCTCTGGTCCGTGTCGAAGACATAGAGGGTGTCACAGTTGTTCCGTGTACAGATAAGGTCTGCCACATCGTGTATCCCATCGTAGAGCATTATGTTCTTGCAGTTTTTCATAACTGTCCTGTTCAGTACGGATAGATCGATTCGTAATAACGGATCGTTTCTGTTATGCCCTCTTTCAGGGTGGTGAACTCAAAGTTCGGGAATATCTTGCGGAAGCGGGTGTCATCCATGACCTTCTTAGGGGCGCCGTCAGGCATATCCCGGTTCCAGGTGAGCCTGCATGCGCACCCAGTTTGCCTGAGGATTATCTCGATTAGTTCCCGGACGCTCAGGCCGAAGTTCTGCCCGACGTTGACCGGCTCGGCAAAACCATAGTCGTTGATCCTCTCTATGGTTTCCGCCACGATGCGACCGAAGTCGCTTGCATAGAGCCACTCGCGGATAGCGATGCCGCTCCCCCACACCTCAAGCTCCTTTTTCGCTTCCCTATGGGTCTTTACCGCCTTTCCTATTAGCGCGTTGAGGGCGTGCGCCTTGTTTGGGTCCGTCGAGTCGTGCGGGCCGTACATATTGGGGACGAAGAAGTTGATCGCTTTGAAACCGTATTGCATCATGTAACACTCACTGAGGATGAGCATCATCCGCCTTGTGCTTCCGTAAGACAGAACGGACCGGTGGAGGTTACCTTCCCAGAGACGGTCTTCGGTATATCGGTCGAGATGCCCGGGAAAGGCGCAGTTGGCAACGGGATTGATAAGGCGCGTATCGGGCGCACACTCCCAGGCAGCGCGGAATATGTTGACGAGCATCCTCATGTTGGTGTCCACTATGTCCGCCGCCTGCTGGGTAACGAGGTTCAGACTGCCCACCCTGGCGGCGCAGTTTATCGTTACGTCGGGCTTGACCTTCCGGAAGTATTTTTTTGTAGATTCACAGTCCAGGAGGTCCAGTCCGTCACGAAGGGATACCGGTATGACCTCGTGATTGGTTGGCCGCAGGACCTCGACGACGCTTCTTCCAACAAAACCATGACCTCCCAGAACAAGTAATTTCATAGTCCCATCACCCCATGATCATTAATAGATCTCCGCGTCTGCCGGAACGAGGTCCCAGTTTTCCAGGACACCCAGCTGCCTGCAGGCATCATCCAGGATCTTTACGCAGAAGTGCCGTTTCTGAGCCGTCTGTCTGAATCCAAGCGATACGGCGATATCACTTAAGGGGCTGCCGGGGAGCGCCCAGGTCATGACCCCTTCAATATCGTTTTTATTGAGATCGGCGCAGGCACGGATGAACAGGTCGTATGACCCCGGCCTGCCCGGATCGTCGAAAATGGCATCGACAATGTCCCCGTACTGTCTGCCCGAAAGCGGGTCCTTGTAAAGTTTGGTGACCACCAACCCTTCATCGGATCGCACGTACCGATATTGATAGTGCGGATGGTCGTCAAAACGCCAATGGAGGTGCCGATCGTTCTTCTCGAAGGCCGTCCGCCGCGTTTTGCACAGTGTCGGGGCTGTCTCGCTGCGGCGAAGTTCGCCATCGTTCTTCTGAAGGAAACAGGTCGCGATACTGCCGACGCATGTCCACCCGAGGGACCCCACAAGGGCCCTTCTACCATTTTCGTTGGGAAAGACACACAAAAGGTCCGGTTGTGTCCTCACCTTTCGCAGGGTGGCGCGTACGAGTTCTCCGAAAATGCCCCGCTCCCTGTAGTCGGGCGCCACGAGCATATCAATAGCTTGCCCCGCCACCTTCCCATTGCTCAAAACCCTGATCTTGAGGCCGAATGTCCCGATAAGGTCCGCACCGTCGAAGGCGCACGTGAGCACCGTCGGTTCACAGGGGTGTATGTATTGCCATGAGAAGTATTCAACAGCTATTTTCCGGTCATACTGAGTGTTCATGAGCTTGACAAAGGCCCGGGCATCATCGGTTATAGCTGCCCTGTATGATATTCTCTTCAGCAAGGTATCGATTTTACCAGCCCTCCCGAATTGTCTCGATGATGCGGGTCAGGTCTTCGTCGTCAAGACCGCAATGGAGTGGTATGGAGATCTGTGCATCTTCAAAGCGTTCCTGGTTGGCGAGGTCCGGGGTGAGACCCCCAAACACCTGGTTCCTGTCGATTCTTTGATGGACAACAGAAACCGGTATGCCTCGCGTTGCCAGTTTTTTCACGAACCGCTCCCTTTGTTCGACGAGCATGGTAAAGAGCCAGTAGGCGCTTTGATGACTTTCTTTATAGGAAAGAAGGGTCACGCCAGGCACGTTTTCCAGTTCCTTGCGGTACCTGGCTCCCATCTCCCTCCGACGGGCAAGGTTTTTCGGGAATTCCTCCAGGTTGCCAAGTCCAACAGCGGCGCCGAGATCGTTCATGTGATACTTATAGCCGACGCTCTGAACGTCATAATCCCGTTCACCGAGAAGGGATACCGGTGAACTCTCGCGATCGATGCCGAACCATCTTATGGCACGGCAACATTTGTGGTCCTCTTCATCGAGACAACAAAGGGCGCCGCCGTCTCCTGTGGTCACATGTTTGATCGCCTGAAAGGAAAAGGCGGTGAATCTCGAAAGAGAACCCACCGGCTTTCCCCGGTAGACCGACCCGAGAGCGTGAGCGGCATCTTCAATGACCGAAAGGTCGTGATGTCGTGCGATATCGTGTATCGCATCCATGTCGCACGGATAGCCTCCCCAGTGAACGGCTATGATGGCCCTGGTCTTTTCGGATATTTTTTCCTTGATGGATTCCGGATCGATGTTCCCTGTGTCCAACTGGATATCTGCAAAGACAGGGGTTGCGTGTTGCATGAGGACTACAAGCCCGGTGGCGATGAACGTTTGGGGAGGGAGGATCACTTCGTCACCGGGCCCGATACCGGAAAGTATGAGTGCAAGGTGCAATGCCGATGTGCCGCTGTTAAGCGCTACGGGGTTGACTAGGCCGAGCCGGGAAGAGAGCGTTCTTTCAAATGCTTGTACGAGTTTGCCTTCGCTGATCCAGGTCGATCTCAATGTTTGGCTGGCGAGTTCGACGGACCTTGCGGATATATGCGTATGGAAGAATTCCATCATCGTTCCCCGGTTGTTTTGACCCATGTCATTTCACTTGACCTGCAAGTTCTATGCCTGCCTAGGCATGATCCATGGCGCTTGCAGGCCCATGCGGCGGCAAGAACGGCGTTGTGAAAGCCTTTCGAAGGACCGTCGCAGGTTTGTCGCAAGCTACGTGAGGCCCCGGGATTATGTTTCGATGTCAGATAATTGACAAGCGGGCCCTGCGCGCGGGTTCCACCATCAGCCCCTTGGGGTCGGGATAAAGTTCTTTGGTTTTCAGCCGATAACCCTACAACGAGAAAAAGGCAGGAGAACTATGCCATGAAAATTGCTTACGGCGGATATCCCCTTATGCAACTGCTTGGCAGTGAAGCGCAGAAGGTGACGCGAGGCCGCGCGAAGAATGACTCTGGGCCTGGCGATGTTACTGTTCTTTCCGTCGTTCCCGATAAGGCTGTTGTCAAGTACCTTAAAGCAGTTGAAGAGATTGCTTCGGAGATTATGGGTATCACCGGCAGTAACGTCCCTCTCGAGGACAAGGAGAAAGTTTCCCCCGTTTTGCAGGGGTTGCTGAAGCTTCGGGCCATAGTTCCCGGAGATGCCCTTATGTTCCTTCCGGGCGGTGCTTCATCGGGACTGGAAAAGACCACGGGGTCCGGTGAGCTTTTCTTAATAAAGGGTGCCCCTTCTGCCTGGACCGAAGGCCAGTCCGAGGGACCTGACGAAAACTCTCTCGCCGGTCTCACGAAAGATATCGCAGGCCGGCTGTCACTCCTTGGTGCAGGCATGGGTATGAGAACGGACAGCTTCGATTCCCCGGCCGCAAAGGAAAAGTTCATCATTTTCGTCAATGGCGGGAAGGATAACATACTGGCTACTTCGGCCATACGTCAGGAGAGGTCGGGGAGAGTGGTGTTTTTCGACGACGAAGTCACCACTTCTTCCGGCAGCGGGATCCCGTCGCTTATAGAAATGCTAGCCGCCAGCCCCACGAAAGAACTGGCGGAACGGTCCGGCTGCCCCTCGCCTCACTACGGGGTGACGTCATCCGGTGATGTCGCGGGTGAACGTGAACCGGTAGACATAAACTTAAATTTCAAAGCGACCGTTGAGCCAGTGATGTTCTTGCTGACATTTAACCCTGTTGAGAAGGCAAGCGAGATACTTTCTCTGATCGTGGCAGGAAGAGACGGGAAGCAGGTCTTACTACGGGCCCAAACAAAAGGTCTCGAAGCGCTGCAGCCCTCATGGTTTTCAGGCTTGGAGGGCCCCGCTTTTCTTGCCGGAGCGTTCTCCGGATCAACTGTAGTGATCGTTGATCAGCCGACGGGGGATTTCTCCATGATTGCTGCCGATGTTGCGACGGAGGTTGAAGGGATCGTCGAAAAGATGGTCGCCCTTTCCGATGCGGTGAACCGGTTGGCCTCGGCCGAGGTGAAAATTGAAGGGGCCGATGCTGACGGATCGGACCGGGAGACGGCAATGCGGGTTCCGGTTAAAGAGGCAATGAACGGTATGGTGAAGGATTCTCTACGGGTTGCCGTGAGCCACAAGGGGCCCGCGGCAACCACGGATAATACAAGTCTTTTCGGGATTACTGTGGACGAGAAGGGTCTTCTCAAACTCGACAGAGAAGCGTTCACCAAAGCTCTTGTATGGAAGAGAGACGAAACGGTTGGTTTTATCCGTGATTTCGCTGGCTTGCTCCACAACAGGATCACCTATAATTTCAATCCCTTCACCGCGTCCTGTATCGGTGGACAAGAGAATACAGGCTTGCGGGGGCCAATCCAAAAAGAAGCACGGGCGAATGAAGGGCAGGATGAAAGAACAACGTTCGAAAAAAGGCTCAACGAACTGCAGATGCTTTTGAAAAACTCGTACGAATTGAAGGAATCATTCATGAAGAGGAAGTCTGTGGGAAGGGACGGTCATGATGAAGAATCGCAGTGAGAGGGACATCATCCTTTTTGAGGAAATGACCCTGGCGGCGCTTGACCGGGAAAACGGTGCTGCATTCATACAAGGCCTTTTGGAACGCGAAAAGGTCAGTGCCCGGCTGGCGGCGTGCTCCCCCGGACTCGACATCGACGTTGCCGGGAGGTTTTACATTAACGAGGTGCGGGTCATAGAAAGGCTCGAAAAAGAGCGGACGAAGCTGATGACGGAGATCGATCGTTATTCACAAAACCTGAGGGCGATGAGGTCCTACAGCCCCTCATTCCCTTTCCCGCCGGCTCCGTCATTTTTCTCCCTTAAAAAATGAAAAAATAGCTTAAGCCATTTTTCTTTCGCCCGATAACATAGCAGGGGAGAAAGAGATGACGATTTCCGATTACCAGATAAGCAGCGTCATACGAACCTACATGAAGAACATGAAGGTCCGTATAAACCGCGCTGGTAACGAGCATGAGACGGAAAGCCGCGAGGACGAGGTGAACATTTCACGGGAAGGAATGAAGAAGATGCTTTACGATAGAATCGGCGAGCAGGTGACCGAAAAGTTGAAGAGACACGATGAGAAATGATGGAACCTTCCGCATCCTCGTTGTCGACGATAACAAGGAACTCAGGGAGATCCTCGAGGAGTACCTGAAAGAAGAGGGCCACGATGTCAATGGCTCGGCCAATGGCAGGGATGCCCTCGAAAGTCATCGTAAAGACCCCTTCGATCTGATCGTTACCGACCTTAACATGCCGGAAATTTCCGGCATGGAGCTCATAAGGACCATCAGGAAAGAGAATCCTGACACGGAATTCGTTATCATTACGGGTTATGCATCCATGGACAGCGCCGTCGAAGCCGTGAGGATGGGTGCATTCGACTACATCGTCAAGCCCTTCAGGATGGAAGAGCTTCAGGTGGTTGTCAAGAACGCCCGCGAGAAGATCGCACTGAAAAAACTGAACGCAAAGCTCATTCAGACCCTTCAGAGTTTTTACGATGAGATGGAAAAGTATCGGAATAAGAAGCCCAATGAATCGGAGAGCAAGGTCGAACCCATTAACGGGAAACGGGCGAACGATACGGAACAGATCGTTGACGAAATCCGGAACCTGGAGAAACTGAGAAAGGGGAGGCTTCTCATTGAATGACAGGATGTCATCGGGTACGCAAAGAAGGTACGGGGATGAACGATGATCGAGGGAACCAAAATACTCGTTGTCGACGACAACCCCGAAGTCATAAGCGTCCTCGGCGATTTCCTGGAGCTCAACGGCTGCGAAATATATGAGGCCACCTGCGGCAGTGAAGCCCTCGAAATGCTTAAGAAGAAGGACGTGGAGATCGTCATTCTCGATGTCCAGCTTCCCGATATCAATGGTATAACCCTCATAGACACCATCAAGGTCTCGAAACCCACCACGGCGGTCATCATGGCGACAGGCTACTATGACCCGAATTTCGTCATCGATGCCATGAAGAAGGGTGCCTCCGATTTTCTTCTCAAGCCTTTCGAATTCGATAAGCTCATGCTTGTCATGATGAGGGTCTTGAGGGAGAGAAACCTTCTCATTGAAAAAGAAAACATCATGCAGAACCTGGGCGATAAGAAGAAGATCGAGCATCTCAACAGGGAATTACAGAAGAAGATCAAAGAATTGACCACGATGTACCATATATCGAACAAGTTCAATTCCATCAATATTTTCGAGGACGTTTACGAGAAGATGATCCAGATAGTGGGAGAGACTCTCGATGTGAGTTCCTGCGGGTATTATGTGCCCGACGGCGAAGGGAACGAATTGATACTCTACGCGGGACATACCAGGGATGGCAGCAAACCTGAGCGCAACTGGCAGCATATCAGCATCCCCGATGATTTCAAAGAGGAAGCGCGCGGCGCACGAAGGTATGTCGTTAAGGACGACCGGATCTACCTTCCCCTTTTTATCCAGGGGGAGCCTATCGGGTTCATCGTGACGGAATCGAAGCTCAACGGGGGCAGAGCGGCCAAGTCCCTGGAAAACGATGTCTTCTTTCTTCGCCTCATCGCCGAAAAGGCATCGACGCAGATTGAGAACAGGATGCTCTATGAAAGTCTCTTCGAGAACATCCTCCACACCCTGAAATCGCTGATCATAGCCATCACCAAGCGGGACCTCTATACGGAAGGCCATTGCAAGAGGGTCACGAACATGAGCCTTGCCCTGGGCGAGCGACTCGGCATTACCGACTACGAAAAGGATGTCATCAGGGTTGTCTGCCCTGTCCACGATCTGGGGAAGATCGGTATTCCCGACAAGATACTGCTCAAGCCGGAGCGGCTCTCCGACGAGGAATATATGGTGATGCAGAGCCATTCCGTTTTCGGGGAAGAGATCATGAGCCGTTTCGAGATCCTTGCGAAGGAGGCGAAGATCATCCGGCATCACCATGAGCGGTATGACGGCAAGGGATATCCTGATCGCCTTGCCGGTGATGATATTCCCATATGTTCCCGCATAATAGCCGTTTGCGACGCTTATGACGCCATGGTCACGGACCGCCCGTACCGCAAGGGGATGGCAGACAGTGAGATCACGTCGGAGATCATGAGGTGCAGCGGCAGCCAGTTCGATCCGGCGATAGCGCAGGCTTTTGCCGATTTGATCCGGGATGGATATGAGTGGTGAAGGTGAAAGAAGAGAGTTTTTTCGGATCCAGGACCGGATTCCCCTCGAGTTCCGATGCATCGGCCACGAAGAATTCCTGAAACTTCAGGACACCATTCGCTACAATTCGACACAGGTTGTGGACAGGCTGCATGAGTTGTATTTTCTCGAACCCAGCGGTGAACCCAGGGACGAGAACGATCAGTTACACACCTACATGCAGATGATCAACAGGAAACTGGACACGATCATAGAGATCCTGAGGAAGTCTGCCGCCAGCGAAAACTACAACACCGTCACCACCGAGGTGAATATCAGCGGCGCAGGGGTCCAGTTCCGGTGCGATGCTCCCTTGACGGAGGGGGATTTTGTGGAACTCAAGCTCATTGTCCCTTTATTCCCCTATCCGAAGATCACCTGTCTGTGCCAGGCGGTTCGGGTCGAAAATGATCACGGGGAGACAGACCCACAAAGGGTTGCCCTGAAGTTCATGGTCATCAATGAGAAGGACCGGGACATCCTGATCAACTATATATTTGTGAAAGAGCGCCAGTATCTGCGTCAGAAAAAAGAAACGACGAGTTGATGAATTATGGATATAGCAACAGTTTTTGGCCTGCTGGTCGGCATCGGTTCCGTTCTCGTCTCTTTCATCATGGAGGGGGGGCATCTCTCCGCGCTGATCCAGGTGCCGGCTATGATACTTGTCATTTTCGGGACCTTTGGGGCGGCCACGGTGACTACCTCGGTCAAGCAGCTCATCAACCTCCCGAACCTTATGAAAGTGGCCTTCTTCGAAAAGAAGATGGACTCCCGCCAGCTCATCGATCTCCTCTTCGACCTCTCCCAGAAGGCCCGTAAAAACGGGCTCTTAAGCCTTGAAAAAGACCTTGACGCGATCCAGGAGCCCTTTCTGAGAAAGGCGATACAGCTGGCGATAGACGGTTTCGAGACGAACAAGATCAGGGAGATCCTCGAAATAGAGATGGCATACATAGAGGAACGTCACAAGGCCGGCGCCAACTTTTTTCTGAAACTCGGGGGTTTCTCGCCGACACTGGGTATCATGGGAACCGTCCTTGGCCTTATTCACGCCCTGGGGAACATGGAAAGCAGCTCCAATATGGCCTCCGCGATCGCAAGCGCCTTCATCGCCACCCTCTGGGGCGTCGCCATGGCGAACCTCATCTACCTGCCGTTGTCCGACAAGCTCAAGTATAAGCATCAGGATGAAGCGCTCTATCTGGAAATCATAACGGAGGGTGCCATATCGCTCGCCATGGGTGACAACCCCCGCGTAATCCGGATGAAGCTTGTTTCGTTCCTGCTTCCCGACAAACG
>DIFE01000113.1:4375-6653 GCA_002418985.1 Deltaproteobacteria bacterium UBA5756 | reverse complement strand
AGCATCGGCGTCCCTACGGCCATGAGGGTGATCGTCAGAAAATTTTTGACCTGGCGATTGCGAAGTTCCTCGACGGCAGGGTCGTCGCCGGGCCCTTCAATGCCGCAGTTCCAGCTCAGATTGTAGTCTGTGCCGTCTTTGTTGTCTTCGCCGTTTGCCTCGTTGTGCTTGCGGTTATAAGACACGAGGTCGTTGAGGGTAAAACCGTCATGACAGGTCACGAAGTTGACGCTCTTTTCGGGTTCCCGCTCCTCGTGCCCGTAGATATCGGGGCTTCCCATCAGGCGCTGGGCAAGCCGCGTAACGGTGCCGTTGTCACCCTTGAGAAAGGCCCGCACGTCGTCCCGGAACTTGCCGTTCCATTCCTTCCAGTTGTCGCCGACGAAGCTGCCTACCTGGTAGAGCCCTGCCGCATCCCATGCCTCGGCAATGAGCTTGACCCCGGCAAGGACAGGGTCCGACTCGATATCCCACAACACAGGCGGATTCTCCATCGGCCGGCCGGATTCATCGCGGGAAAGGATGGAGGCGAGATCAAAACGAAAGCCGTCTACGTGCATCTTTTCGACCCAGAAATGAAGGCTGTCGATGATCATTCTGCGAACGATGGGCTGGTTGGCGTTCAAGGTGTTGCCGGTGCCCGTGTAATTCGCGAAACATGCCCTGTCATTATCGAGGACGTAATAGACGCTGTTCTCGAAGCCCCGGAAACAGACAGTGGGACCCATGTGGTTGCCTTCCGCCGAATGATTGTAAACGACATCGAGTATGACCTCGATACCGGCCCTGTGGAGGGCCTTCACCATGTCGCGGAATTCGTCCAGGGGGCCAAGAGGGTCTTTCCTGTAGCTGTACCGGCTGTGCGGCGCGAAAAACGACACGGGGGCGTAACCCCAGTAATTTGTCCGGCCCGCCGGCGCATCCTGCTCGTCGAACTGGAACACGGGCAGGAGTTCGACGGCGGTGACACCCAGTTCCTTCAGATAGGGGATCTTTTCTATCAGCCCCGCATAGGTGCCGCGTTTTTCGATGGCGACCCCGGAATTGGGATTTCTCGTGAGCCCCGCCACGTGCGTCTCGTAGATCACCGTCGCGGAGAAGGGGTGCATGAGGAGCGTATCGCCTTCCCAGTCGTAATCATCGAGGTCCGCCACCACACTTTTCATGGCCACCGCCGCGTTGTCGCCCTGCTCCGAGGCGGCCCTGCGACTGTAATTTTCGGGTACCGCCACCGCCTTTCCATAGGGGTCGAGAAGCACCTTGCCGGCATCGAACCGCAAACCCCGTTCAGGTTCGAATGGGCCGTGAACACGCCAGCCGTAAATCTGTCCGGCTGTCAGGCCGGGAATGAAGGTGTGCCAGTAATGATAGGTGCGATTACGCTCGGGATCAAGCCCGATCACACGCCGCGGTACCGCATCGTCAACGTGTTCGAAGAGGAGCAACTCCACCACGGCGGCGTTTTTTGAGAAGACACTGAAATTCACCCCGTCTTTGTACACGGTGGGGCCAAGAGGAAAACACTTGCTTTCGAAAGGATTCATCATTTTCATCTGTCATCCTGGTATTCGATAGGGCCCTAACAGCATGCGGCGGTCCCGGGACTGTGCCTGCCTTCACCGCAATGATTATACATTTGTATCCCACATCTGTCGAAAATAATGTAAAGGTCAACCTCTCTCCGGACAGTCACAGACCATCGCATACTTCCCATATGCCTTCTCCGTCATTCCGACCCCTTCTCCCTTCGCCATTCCGTCCCCTTCTTTCTCAGTCACTCCGCCATCTTCTTCTCCCGGGTCCGACTTGTCCTGTTTAGCTTGCAGTATAATACTCAGCCGTATTGTACTGCAATCATACTATAGTGACGGAGGTTCTGATGGGAGTAAGATCATTCGACGAGGGCGCCGCCCCCAAGAAGGCCCTTCTCGATGCCGTCTACCTCAGGAAATATATTCCCTTCAAGGACGAACTGGAGACGGATGTTCTTGACTCCATGAAGCTCAGGGACATGGCGGCATCCTTCCCTTCCACAACGCAACACATGGCGCTTTCATTGACCTTTCAAAACAAGCCGAAAACAGGTTAGCCCAGGGAATTCCACTTCCCGGGCATTTGCCGATAATAATCGCCCTGTTGCCAAAACCGGCCCACCCTGTTCTTTCGGAACGTGAAATAGAGGGACAGCAAAAGACTGTCTCACGTTTATCCCGTAACAGAAGACGGGACCCGTTTTGTCGCTGGCGCTCCTCTCTGGAGGCAATGAAGAGAGGATGGG
>DIFE01000113.1:0-4360 GCA_002418985.1 Deltaproteobacteria bacterium UBA5756 | reverse complement strand
GATCAGGCCGCACTTTGCACGCCTTTGGCGGGCCTTTACCCTATGGATGTTCGTAAAGTATTCCCGTGTCGTTGTGAGGCGGGTTCTGTGAAATATCAGGTTTTTTGCTATCCCGCTTGCAAAAACGGGATCGGAAGTTCCCGGGGATTCGTGTATTCTCACGAATCCCCGGGAAGGTCTTTGTCTTCCTCGTCATGCTCTCTTCTATGCCTCCAGCGAACCCCCTGCCCCGTTTGTTACGGGATAAACGTGAGACAAATCTTTTAGGAAGGGGGGATTTGGGCAACAGGCCGTAATGATTCGACCCCGTGCCTCCCCGGGTGTCTCGACAACGAGAATCTTCCCTAAACCAGGGGTATGTCTTTCGGCGGCGCCGTGAAAGAGTACAGGGTTGCCACGGCCTCGGTGAAATAAAACGTCACGAATGTCTCGTCGTCTGCCCCTTTCGGATAGACTTTGAGAAGATTCGCGGACTCCGCGAATGCCTGGACCTTGGCCTCCCTGGTGTCGTCAAACGCGATCCGTCCCCGTACCCTCAGCCATGTCCCGTCATTTCCCATATCGGAAATCTCAATTTCAGGGTTCTGGGACAGCTGCTTGTACACGTTTTTTGTTTTGTTCGTACAGAAATACAGTGCCCCGTTTCTTTTCATGCTGAAACCGAAGGGGCGGACCCGGGCCCTTGTGCCATCAACGGTGGCAATATGAAAAACAGGATTTGTTTTCAGATACTCAATGACGGTAGTCATAACGACCTCCTAAAAAGTGATGTGTTGATGTACTTCTGATCTGATATTACAACCAACCGCATTGAACGGTCAACACCTTCAAAGTGTGACAGGATAGGAAAATTACTCAACGAGCCATCCCGGCGTCGTCGCACAGTGAATTAACGTGACATAACGCTGTCAGTCAGGCATGATATCATGGGGCTATAAAAGGGGGTATTCGTGTCCTATAAGTTCGATTCACTGGTAATCATTCTCAATAAGCTCGACAGCGGGACGAAGGTCACCGCGGAATCCCTGCGGGAAGAGCTTGAGGTCAGCAAGCGAACGGTCCACCGGTACATCAGGACGCTCATAACAGCCGGTTTCCCGATCGATTATGACCGCGACAACAAGACCTATGCGTTCACAGGGGGCTATACTTTAAAGAAGCCCAACATCTCCCTGGAAGAGGCGCTCGCTTTCTCCCTTGCCAGAAAAATGCTGGGCAGCTTTGGTCCCGGGATGGAAAAAAGTCTTGGCAGCATCGAGGAAAAGCTTGCCGTTGCTCATCCGCCGGACCTGAAACACATCGTCCTTTCACCGGAGACAGTTCCAACCGGTACGGAGCAGTATCTCGCTCCCATCCACCGGGCAATTATCAACTTCCAGAAAATGGAATTAACCTATAAGGCCTTTGGCGCGAAGAAAGCCTCAGTGAACATGGTCGATCCCTACTACCTGTTCTTTCGGAACGGCATCTGGTACTTCAGGGGATTCTACCATGCGGACAAAGCCGTACGGACTTTCGCCCTCGACCGGATCGTGTCGTTGTCCATTCAGGACAGGCATTTCGTGCCCGCCCACCTTACCGCGGAAGAAGAATTATCCGGTGCCTTCGGTGCCTTTATCGACGGCGAGCCTGTCGATGTGGTCCTGAGATTCGATGAAATTTACAAGCCGCTGATCCTCAGAAAAACCTGGCACGCCAGCCAACAGGCGCGCGAACTGGCCGACGGAGGTATTGAGGTGACATTCAGGGTGAACGGGATCCTGGGTATCCGCAACTGGATCTATCAATGGATGCCACACGTCGAAGTGGTGGAACCCAAAGAGATGCGCGACATCTTCTGCGATGACCTGGACAACGCGCTGAAGAAACACGGCAAAAAAAGCTGATCTGGGTACGACCTTGCAGGCCGTAAAGACTCCGTCCCGCATGGCTGCTAAATTGAATGGTATTAATGCATGGTATCCATGCAAGTCGACAGTATTCCGTTGTTGCCTGCCGCTGTAAATAGCAGAGACCTTCGTGCTGACACAAAACACTTGACGTTACCACATTGAGGGCCGTGTTGACAGGAAAGGATCGTGTGAAGTAGCATTTAGTCTGTTTCTATTCTGTCGCGCGCGGCAAACTGGTTTGGGCGGAAAAACGAGGGTTGATGAAGTGGACGCTTTCTTGTTCATTGTCGGGGGCGGGTTCTTGATGAGCGCCATAGCTCTGGTGGGTGGTTTGACCACCCTGCTTCGACCGGTGACCCTGGAGTACATGCTTCTGCCCCTGGTCGCTCTCGCTTCCGGCACATTGCTTGGGGGCGGTTTCTTTCACATGATCCCGGAAGGCAGCAAGTTCCTTTCCCCGCTCAGCGCGGCATTGTGGCTCATGGGCGGTTTCTCGGCATTTCTCGCGCTGGAGCAGTTTCTTCACTGGCATCATTCCCATTCGAAGCCTGGGGAGACAAAAAAACCCTTAACCTACCTGATCCTTATCGGTGACGCGGTCCACAACTTTCTGGGAGGATTGGGAATAGGCAGCACCTTCCTTATCTCTCCAAAGGCCGGCGTGATCGCATGGGTCGCGGCGGCTGCCCATGAAATCCCGCAGGAACTGGGTGATTTTGGTGTCCTCGTTCACGGTGGCTGGCCCAAACGCCGCGCCCTCCTGTGGAATCTATTCTCGGCACTGACTTTTCCCCTGGGAGCGCTGATCGCATGGGTCGCGTCACGGAGTTTTGACGTCTCAGGGCTGGTGCTCTTCGGGGCAGGCAGCTTCGTCTACATCGCCGCATCGGACCTCATACCGGAGATCAAGGCACAGGCAAGCCTTCCAAGAGCGATGTTGCATTTCATGTTCTTCGCCATCGGTCTCGCCCTGATGTTCGCCCTCGCATATTGTTTCCAACGGAGTTGATGTTTTAAAGCACATGGCTAACGGCGATACCTATCGGAGCAGCACAAGACAGTACGACGAGTGGTTTGAAGTGAACCGGTTTGTCTACGATGCCGGGCCGAGGGCCGTCCGGTCCCAACGAAGCAGTGAGAACCGGCCACGAAGAGGGATTGTTCGCGGTCGTCCGGGCCGGCAAAGATTGACGGGGAGGAGGATCGCTCATGAAGTATAAGGACATCCTTGAAGCCAGGGAACTCCTGGAATTGCCTGAACGGGCATCGATGGATGAGATCAAGTCCAACTACAGAAGGCTCGTCAGCCTGTGGCACCCGGACAAGTACCAGGAAAACAAGGAAAAAAGCGAAGAAATGACGCGAAAGATCATCGCCGCCTACGAGATCATTACCGTCTACTGCGAGAATTACAAGTATTCCTTTGCCCGCGAAGAGGTCAGGAGATACCTCTCCGTCGAGGAATGGTGGTTCGACAAGTTCGGCAACGACCCTCTGTGGGGCAAACCCTGAAACCCCGTAGGGTCAGGCAATATAATAGACAACAAGGGGAAGAAGAGAAATGAAGATAGCGGTCGGCAGCGAAAGGGTAAAGGAACTGAAGGAGTGGTTTACAGATTACGTTCGCACATTTCAGCACCGCGAACCGGAAAAGCAGCAAAACATTGATATGAAAAGATGGCACACCTTGCGCGTGTGCGCGGAGATATCATCCCTCGGAACCCAACTTGGATTGAATGATAGCGAACTGCGCCTGGCCGAGATTATCGCCATGCTCCACGATATAGGCCGTTTCGAGCAATACGCCCGTTATCACACATTCCTGGACAGAAAATCGGAGAACCATGCTGAACTAGGCGTAGCAATAATCATGAGGTCCGGGATACTGGATCGATTTGAAGATGCGATACGCGATCTGATCGTGAGGTCTGTACGATACCACAATAGGGCTTCGCTTCCGCCCGATGAATCCGAAACGTGCCTGTTCTTCTCCAGGCTGCTTCGCGATGCCGACAAGCTGGACATATGGAAGGTGGTCACAGACTACTATTCCCGGAAAGAGGCGCAGCGCAACGGCGCTATTGAGCTTGACCTTCCCGATACGCCGGGATTCTCGGATGAGGTGTATGATAATCTGATCAATAAAAGGATAGTGAACATTGAACACATGAGGAACCTGAATGACTTCAAATTGCTCCAGATAGGGTGGGTTTTTGACATCAATTTTCAGCCAACGCTGGACCGCGTCAGGGAACGCCGTTACCTTGAGATGATCGGCGAAGCCCTGCCGCCATCGGAGCGCGTCAACAATATCTTCAGCGTTATCAGCGAATCCTGTTTCAGGTGACCCCTTAATAGTGCACATTGCAATATTAGCGCGCATCGTAATAGTGCATATTGTATGTCTCACGTGGACCCGTTCTCTCAATCAGTCTTGTAACTTATAGTTAGTTTCCATCCGGAAACCC
>DIFE01000096.1 GCA_002418985.1 Deltaproteobacteria bacterium UBA5756 | reverse complement strand
AGCATAAGAGAGAATCAACGACTGCCGGATAAGGCAACCTGGTTTAGAAGTGCGGGATTTACCTGTCCTGAATCATTGTTTTATAAGGAACGCATCTTGGGAAACGGATTATCCTGGACAGCGGTGACCCATTACCTGCCTTTCAAATTCTCTTTCTTTCTCCACCTTCTGTGGGAGGCTACGGCGAAGCGGTGGGCTTCGTCGCGCATTGTTACAATTTCCTTAAAGACGGCGGATGCCCTGGGAAGGACGAGAGGATTCTTTCTTGCCGGCGCATAGATAATATCGTCCATTCTTTTTCTGCGTTCCCCTTTTGCTATGGAGATGATGTCCCTGTCGACATGGTTTGCTTTGAGGACCTTGTGCGCTGCCGCCAGCTGGCCTTTGCCTCCGTCTATTATGAAGAGGTCCGGCAGCGGTCCCAGCGCGGCGTTGTTGACCCTTCGGCTCAGCACCTCGGTGAGCATCGCGACGTCATCCATCGTATCCTCCCCGCGGATATGAAAGACCCTGTACTGGTCCTTTGCGGGCTTGAAATTCCTGAACACGGTCATGGCGCCCGTCGGGTTCTGCCCGTGGATATGAGAGATGTCGTATATTTCAATCCTTTCGGGGGCGATTCTCAGGCGCAATGCGTCCCGAAAGGCCTGGTCGAGGGGCAGAATCTCGGTTTCATGGAGGTTTTCCACCGCCAGGCGCACGATATCTTTCACACCCCTGTGAGCCGGGCCCATGATTCTGACGACGCCTTTCTTTTTTCCACTCAGATGTTTTTCGAGGACATCACTATCCTCCATTTCTTCCGAAAGAATGATCTCGTCGGGAACGGGCCGCGAACTGTAGTATTGGAAGAGGAAGGTCATTATCGTTTCCCCGGCGTTTTCTCCATAAAATCGTTCCTTGTAAAGACGACGCGACAGAAGGACGCCGGCGCGGAAGGTGAGAACGACGAGCGAGACAGTCCGGGAGCCTTCCGAAAAGGCCCATACGTCACGGTTCTTGCCGAAATGCTCGTGGACGTGCTGCTTCTCGGTCATCGCCCTGATGGCCTGATGGCGTTCCTTGAGAACCTGTGCGGTTTCGAAATCCCACGAAGCGATCTTTTTTGCTATGCGGTGTTCGATGCCCTTGAGTATTTTCTCGTTTTTGCCGGACAGAAAATCCCTTACTTCCTCAATGGTACCGGCATATTCGGCTGCGTCCACGGGCATGACGCACGGTCCCGGACATTTACCGAGCTCGTAGAGCATACAGGCCCGCTTCCTTTTCCGAAATACCGTCTCCTTGCATTTCCTGATGGGATAGAAACGTTCCAGAAGCTTCAGAATGTCCCTGACATCCCGGCCGTGGGGGTAAGGACCGAAGTAGACGGAGCCGTCGTCGACGATCTTGCGTGTTGCAAAGAGGGCAGGGTAGTCATCCTGGAGGGTGAGCTTCAGCGACACATAGGACTTGTCATCCTTGAGCATGATGTTGTATTTCGGGGCGTGCTGCTTGATGAGGTTGTTTTCGAGGAGAAAGGCCTCTTTTTCATTTGCCGTGAGGACAAAATCTATGAGGTGGATAGTCTCGACGAGCACCTTCGTTTTCAGGTCTTTGACGTCGCTGCGGAAATAGCTCCTGACCCGGTCGCGGATGTTTTTCGCCTTGCCTATGTAAATGATATCGTCGTCGCTGTCCTTGAAGAGGTAGACCCCTGGAGATTCCGGCAAGCCATCGATGCTCATCTGGGGAATCACAGGGTAAGCTCCGTCTTTTCAAGCGTCAGGAGCCTGTCGCGGAGCTGGGCTGCTTTTTCGAAATCCCATTTTTTTGCAGCGTCGGCTATCTCTTTTTTCAGTCTCTTGACCATTTTGGAGAGCTGTTTCGGCTTGAGCATCTTTGCATCCAGACCATCGACGGGCACCTCGTAGTAATCCTTCTCGTAAACGGACGAGAGCACGTTGGTAATAGATTTCCGGATACCTTCCGGGGTGATCCCGCTGCGTTGGTTATATTCCTCCTGAACGGCCCGCCTGCGTTGCGTCTCGTCCATGGCCCGGCGCATCGATTCCGTCACCGTATCGGCGAACATGATAACCTTGCCATTGAGGTTACGGGCGGCACGGCCGCAGGTTTGTATAAGCGAGGTTTGGGAGCGCAGGAAGCCTTCTTTATCAGCGTCAAGAATGGCAACGAGGGACACCTCCGGAAGATCGAGACCCTCTCTCAAAAGGTTGACGCCCACAAGGACATCGAATTTACCCAATCGCAGATCTCTCACGATGGCAACCCTCTCAAGCGTGTCCACGTCGGAATGGAGATACTTGGTCCTGATTCCCTTGTCGAGAAGAAAATCGGTGAGATCTTCCGCAAACCGCTTGGTAAGCGTCGTGACGAGGACACGCTCCTTGAGTTCTGTCGTCCGCCTGATCTCGACAATAAGGGTCTCGACCTGGTCCCTGGCCGGCTTGAGAATGATTTCTGGGTCCATGAGCCCCGTCGGCCTGATGATCTGCTCCGCCACGTGTCCCTGTGACTTTGCCATCTCATACTTCGCAGGCGTCGCCGAGATGTAGACAACCTGTTTTTCTCTTGCCTCGAATTCTTCAAAGGTGAGAGGCCGGTTATCAAGAGCCGATGGAAGACGAAAACCGTGTTCGACGAGGGTAGTCTTGCGGGACCGGTCCCCCCGATACATGGCAGCGAGCTGGGGTATGGATACGTGGCTCTCGTCTATCATGACAAGTGCGTCGGCAGGGAGGTAGTCCATGAGTGTGGGCGGGGGTTCCCCCGGCGCCCTGCCCGTAAAATGCCGCGAATAATTCTCGACACCCGAACAGTAACCAAGCTCGGCGAGCATCTCGAGATCGTACCTAGTCCGCATTTCAACCCGCTGTGCCTCGAGGAGTTTATTGTGAGACCGTAAAAAGTCCAGGTGAGTGACAAGTTCTTCGTCAATGGTTGCGATGGCGCGCTCTATAGTTTCGCGGGGCATGACGTAATGGGTGGTGGGGAAGATCATCAGCCCTCTGAATCGCTCGAGAACCCTGCCCGTGAGGGGATCGATACTGTAAATGGACTCGATCCGGCCTTCGTCGTGGATGATCCGGAAGGCCCTGTCTTCTTCATACGGAGGGAATACATCGATGGTGCCGCCGCGGACGCGGAATCTACCCCGATAAAAATCGATGTCATTGCGCTCGTACTGACATTGAATGAGTTTCCTGAGGATAGCCTGACGTTCCATTGCCTGTCCTTCTTCAACATTGAGGAGCATTCCGTAATACGTCTCCGGAGAGCCGAGACCATAGATACAGGAAACGCTGGCAACTATTATTATGTCTTCCCTTTCGAAGAGGGCATTCGTTGCGAGCAGCCTCATCCTGTCGATTTCCTCATTGATGGAGGAATCTTTTTCGATGAAGGTGTCCGATGAGGGAATGTAGGCCTCGGGCTGATAATAATCGTAATAGCTGACGAAGAAGTGGACCTCGTTTTCCGGAAAGAGGGTCTTGAATTCCGAATAGAGCTGTGCGGCCAGGGTCTTGTTGTGGGAGATAATGAGCGCGGGTCTGTTCACACGTTCGATGACATTCGCCATGGTGAAGGTCTTGCCCGAGCCGGTGACGCCGAGGAGTACCTGGTGGGGTACGCCCCGGTCGATATTGCCTGCGATCTTATCGATGGCCTGGGGCTGGTCTCCCCTTGCCTCATAATCGCTGACCAGTCTGAAACGCTTCATAGTGGTATTAGTTTAATGTGCTTTTAAAGCGGTGTCAAAAAGACAATTTCAGGGGGGGTGGAACCGCTCGGACCGCTGCAAGATCGGGAGCAAGAATTGTGTTGTGTCCGCTCCCGTTTGATGCCGCTTCAGGGTTTAATCCGTCTCGTGTTAAAAAAAGCATAACATGTTCAGTGATGACTAAAGATATATCACGCCCTGCCGATAAATCCTCACAGCAGGACAGGCCAAAAAAAGCATCTGCACGAACAGATCCGGGCAGAAAAGCTCTTGACATGGCGACTGCAAAGGTTTAAAGATAAATCATAATATTCTAAAACACCAATCTAGGAGGAAGGGGTTATGAAAAAGGTTTTATTGTTTGCACTTGTCTTGCTTGTCAGCATTGCATTCGTCGGTACCGGTTTTGCCCAGGAAAAGGCAAAGGCTCCTGAAAAAGCGAAAGCGGCTCCTGAGAAACCTGCTGTAGAGAAACCCGCCCCCGCTACGGAAGAGAAACCGGCAGAGGCAAAAGAGCCTGAAAAAGCGGCAGAGAAACCAAAACCGAAACCAATGGCTGGCTTTGTCGGCAAAGTAGCGGTGACCGATTCAGTGTTCAAGACCATCAGCGTTCAGCGTGGCAAAGATGTCGTAGCATTTGACGTGAGCGATGCCAAACTGAAAGGCTACAAAAACCTGGATCAGGTGACCGTGGGCGATAAGGTTGCCGTGCAGTACAAAAAGGGTGCCATGACATTGGTCAAGATATCGGGCGCCAAGAAGGCAAAAGCCGACAAGAAGGACGCCGTAGCGCCTGAAAAAGAAAAGAAACCGGCAAAGAAGGACAAAGCAAAGAAGGACGAGAAGAAAGAGGATAAGAAGGAAGAAAAGAAATAACCTCTTAATTCTACATAGAGAGTACAAGGTCCCGCTTCCGGCAACGAAAGCGGGACCTTTTTTTGACTGGACCAGGGGTAAAGGTTTCACCATACGGGACGTCAGCCCCCCTTTCACCGGACCCATGCGCCGCTCCCTTTTCTGAATATGGTCCCCGGACCTTTTTCCTATCTCAAAGCTCAACCGCATCACGTTTGTCACGCCCCTATCACACATTCGTGTATACACCTCCGACATCCCGGCCTGTACCTGCCCGGAATGTCGGAGGTGCTTCTGGCAAGGAATAACTATCCAAAGGGAGTCCAACTGTTTCTCTCAACCTTCCATGGTGCCCGGAATACGTGTGCCTGACAGTGTCAGGAATCTCTCACACTTTCCGTAAACCCATAGATCCGATTATGCCTTCAGACTCTTGGCGGTTTCTTCTTCAAGCCGGTCCATCGCCATATACTGGTTGATCCCCTGCGTCCGTGCTATGTGCCACAGCTGGGTTGGAATGACGGGAATTGATTTTAAGGTTCCCGGTTTCAGGTTTCAGAGTCGCAAGAAATAGGTCCTAAGGGCTTATTCGACCTATAGCCTACACTGTTCTCAGTCAACAGAAGCGTACACGTGGAGGCTCCTGAAGGTGAAGAGTTAGGGGTTTTTACATAAGCATGAGACTCAAACGCTATGAGAGGGCGGTCTTCGAGGAAGAGGATTTTTAAAGCCAGGAGGAAAAACTATCCCGCAAAACTCACTTAAACTCTACCGGGATGGTGGGGTTCTGATTTGTGACTGCGGAAACCGGATTCACTCCGCAGATCCTGATTGGCTGGCTTAAAGTACAGGGGTGGTTTTGCGGGAAAACCACCCCTGTAGCGATTTTTTAAAGTTTGCCTACAAAAATGAATGCGATAACCAGAGCGTAGATGACCAGTGATTCGATGAGGGCAAGACCGATGATCATCGGGGCAAAGATTTTTCCTGATGCGCCCGGGTTCCTGGCAATGCCTTCAAGGGCTGCCGCCGCAGCCTTACCCTGGCCCAATGCGCCACCAAGGGCGGCAATACCGATTGCGGCACCGGCGCCGATCGCGAGCATGGCTTTTACGTTTGAATCGAGGGGGGCCTTTGCAGCTTCTTCAGCCGCAAGTACAAAGCCGCAGGAAAGAACGAGGATCAAACCGCTGAGCATCAAAATAGAAACAACCTTTTTCATCACTATTCACTCCTTTCTTTTTTGTATTCTTACATCGTTATTATTAATGTTCATGGGAAACAGCACCTGCAAAATAGACCATTGAAAGCAGCGTAAAGACGAATGTCTGGACAAAGGCAACGAAGAGACCCAGGAACATAAAGATGACGGGAATCAAAAGTGGAACCAGGGCGAAGAATATGGCGGTAACGAGGTGGTCACCCGTTATGTTGCCGAAGAGCCTTATTCCCAGGGACATCGGTCTTGCGATGTGGCTGATGAGTTCAATGGGGCACATGAGAATGCTCAGGATAGCGTTGGCGTACCAGGGCATCATATCGCTGATGAAGACGAATTGCCTCAGGTATTTTATCCCGTGCTCCCTCAAGCCGTAATAATGGGTGAGGACAAAGACGGTAAGTGAACAGGCGAAGGTTGTATTGACATTGTCCGTTGCCGGAAGAAAACCGGGGATGAGACCGGAGAGGTTGTTAAAGAGGATGAAAAGGGCCAGCGTACCGATTACGAGCATGAATTTCGGCCCTCGTTCTCCCATGTTCTCGTTGACGAAATTGGTCAGAGCCTCGACTATCATTTCGACGAGGTTTCTGAAGGTGAGCTTTTCATCGGGAACGATCTGGTCTTCCAGTCTTTTCACCTGTCTGTAGCCGACTAATACGATAAGAAGAAGGAAGATCGAAACGATGATGGCATTCGATACATGCGGCGGGAGCGTTTTGAGAAAAGGTATGTATGATGCCCAGGTAAAAGCTTCATGCCCCATTATCTTGTCTCCTTTGTGAGCTGGAAGTGAAAACCGGCAATAATTGACTTGCCAGGATTGATGCAAAAACCGTTGAGAGACCCATGAGAAAATAGAAGGGCTTGATATTCCCATAGATCACAACAACCGTGAGGATTCCTAGAAGAAGGAGGAACTTTGCCGGAAGCGTAAGAAAAAGATCCTTCTTGCCAATCTCCTGCTTCAGGATAAGCCGACCTATGATTCGCTTAAGGAGTCTGAAATTGAGAATAACGATGGCGCTGGCAACGGCAAAACTGAAGAAAGCTGTGATGTCTCGGACGATAACGGCGATCGCGATGGAGCCGAGCACGAGAATCGCAATGTTGCAACGTTCAACCTGGGTTACGGTAATCTCCCTCATCGTCTTCCTTTTTCAGCCTTTTGTATGCCCGATAAACCGCCCGAAAAGCGGCGATCATTCCAAAAACCATAAAAACAAACGTAAGATAGGGATACGTGCCCAAATACTTATCAGCGTAAAAACCAGCCACAAGGCCGATGACAACGCAAAAACCCATTTCAAGACCTAGGGCACTGTAGTTCAGGAGTGTCCTGTAGATATCTTTTTTACTGTCTTGAAGAGTCATTAATGTCCCGCTTGCGGCTCTTTTCTTCTAACACAGGGAATGCACGATAGTCAACGTTATTTTTATTATCTGAGATAAGGTTTTTACCGGCGTGGAAAGGGTGTGCAAAGAGGCGGGCGCGATGGAAAATGCGATTGGCCGAAGGGGTTTGCGGATGCTGAAGTTTCGGTGAAATGCCAGTCTGGAGACGAGCTCTGCGGTATCACGTTCGCGAGTCGAGCACGCGGGCCTGTTTTCGTCTATTGTTGACGCCGAGAAGCCGGCGGATCGTTCCCTTCAATTCCACAAAATCGGATGACTTGACGAGGTAGGCATCTGCCGCCCAACTCTTGAAATCCTTTCTGAAATCCTCATAGGAAGAGTGCAGGATGACTGGTACATCCTCGTACCTTCGTACGATCGGTCCCAATACCTCCATGCCGTCCATAACGGGCATGACGATATCGAGTATGATAAGGCTGGGTTTCAGGTGCTTGAGAATCAGGATCGCCTCTGCCCCGTTTGCCGCATGTTTGGTTGCGTACCCTTCGTCGTTGAGTTCGTCGGAGAGAAGTCTAACGAAATATTCGTCGTCATCTATGATCAAAATCGTTTTCTCGTGGTTCACAACGCTTACCCCCAGGATCGATTCATTCTGTAATACCTCATCTTGGATCAGTTTCTCGAAGCAAGATTCGTGCCTGATCTCCTGATATGCCTAACACACAGAAATAGCTAATGATATGGATGCGACGCCCGCATTTTACCCTGATACTATATGGGATTAATTGCCCCTTCGCTGTTCCTTTTAGCCCCATTTTCCAGAAGAAAGGATGCCGCATGAGACGACATTTGCACCATTATGATGTATAATTACCACAATTGATTCTTATCTTGTCTTCTCTGGAGTCACGTTCGGAGTATTCGATAGAACGGACAGAGCGGGTTTTTTCAATGACGGAGGTCCTATGAAACAAGACGAAAACGGGCCTGATGTAATTCGCTCAGGTGCGTCCGGACGAAAGGACGTGTCTCGCGAGGAATCGCCGCCCACCGATGTGTCGGTACGGACATACGGTATCTCCAAGGCTGAAAAGGCGGAGCACGAAAATGAGGGCGGCTGGCAGAGGCTTTTCGATGAAGCGCCTGTGGGATTGGTTGTTTTCGACCCGGAGGGGATTGTCGTCGAGGCCAATGCCTGTATGTCCGGTCTGCTCGGCGCGAAAAAGGAATCCCTTACCGGCGTTCCCTTCTCCCGGTTTCTCACAAAAGAATCTGAAGCGGCCTTCAGCCTGTATATGGAGGAGCTTACCACTTCAGGCGACGAAAAGCTCTGCGAGTTGACCCTCATGAAGGAGGATGGGAGCCTCGTCAGTACCATTGCCAGAAGTTGCCGAACGAAAAAGAAAAAGGGTTTACCCGGCACCGTCAGGGCGGCCTTCATGAGCCTCGACGTCAACGATTCAGCCCGGCATTGGGCCGGACCGGCCGCGGTGTTGAAGACCTTCGGGGAGAACGTACCCGACGGAATCTTCCGACTCGATCACGATTTCAGACATGTATTCACAAATCCGGTCATGCATGATCTTTCCGGTCTCCGCAGGGAGGCGCTCCTCGACGCGTCTCTCGATGATTGGGCTTTTCTGCCGCAGGAGATGATTGCCCGGGTAAAACGGCTGGTGCGAAAGGCATTCAGAACCCGTGAACCTCAGGAGACCGAAGTGGCCTGCGACAGGGCCGGAAGCCCGGGGTACCTGCACGTGCGTCTCGTTCCCGAAGCCGGTACCGATGGAAAGATCGGCACGGTTCTGGGTATTCTTTGCGATATCACCCGGTTGAAGCGCAACGAAGCAGACATCCAGGCAGAGCACTCTTTCCGCGAGGCGATCAGCCGGTCTCTGAGTATAGGTATCGGGGCCATTGACGATCAGGGAAAGCAGTTATATGTCAACCCCGCCTTCTGCAGGATAGTGGGTTGGAGCAGCGAAGAGCTTCTCGGCATGAGGTTCCCTTATGTTTACTGGCCTCACGACGAAGTGAGGAAGGCAAGGAAGATATTCTTGAAGATCCGCAAAGGGAAAAAGACTTCAGGTTCTTTCGAGCTCAATCTCCAGAGGCGGGACGGTACGCGTTTCGATGCTCTCATCATGTACTCGGCCTTCTATGACAACTCGGGCAACCGGATTGGGTGGATAGGCTCCGTGGGCGATATATCCGGCCTGAAACGCAAGGAAAAGGAACTCCAACGACTCAACAAGGGCCTGGACGCAATGGTCCGAAAACGCACTGAAAGCTTGCGCGCCCAGAACCGCAATCTCAGGGACATACTGATGGGCCTTAACAAGGCGCAGGAAGAATTGCGGTTGTCGGAGACGAGGGTGCTTCTGGAAAAACAGCGTCTCGAGACGATTCTCAACGTCATCCCCGCCGGAGTGATCGTCGTGGAAGGGAAAGAAGGCCGGATAGCGTATGTAAACCGAAAGGCACAAACCTTTTTTGGCCACAGGCCTGCTTCCGGATTCGAGATGGTCGATAATATCGACCAATTCAACCTTTTGAAACCCGACGGCAATGAGGCCTATTCTTATGAAGAACTGCCCTTGAACCGCTCTCTGATTAACGGCGAAACAATCAAGGGCGAAGAAATGGTCTTGGTGCGGCCCGACGGGCAGCACATTACGATCCTGGCAAATACCACGCCTCTGGTGATCGGAGGCGAAATAGTGGGGGCAGTGGCGAGCTTCGTGGATATCACGGAAATGAAAAGGTCGGAGGAATCCATAAAGACCCTGAACACGGAATTGGCCAAGAACCTGCTTCTGGTCGAAGATACCAACAAGGAGCTTGAGGGA
The DNA here is from genome assembly GCA_002418985.1 of Deltaproteobacteria bacterium UBA5756. Taxonomy (GTDB): domain Bacteria; phylum Desulfobacterota; class Syntrophorhabdia; order Syntrophorhabdales; family Syntrophorhabdaceae; genus Delta-02. The sequence continues at coordinate 11,009 of DIFE01000096.1, read as the reverse complement.
TTCATGCAGTCCGTGACCCATGATCTCAAATCCCCGCTCATCGTGATCAACGGCTTCAGCCGACGACTGCTTGAACTGCCGCCTGAAGGGTTCGAGGAAAAAAGCCATGAGTACGTGGAATATATCCGCGAAACGAGTCAGAATGCGTTGTTTCTCGTCCGTGATCTGCTGAGGCTCTTCAAGATCTCCAAGGGAGAAATAAATCGGACAATGGTAGACCTGGCCGAGATGTCCCGGTCGTTGGAGCAGTATTTTCGGGGCCTTTATCCCGGCAGGACCCTGAAATTGATCACCGAGGAACATCTGAAAGTGCCGGGAGACTATAACCTGCTGAAGATTGTCATGGAAAATCTGATAGGAAATTCTTACAAGTTTACGGCCAATAACGACGGGGAAGCCATTTTAGAGCTTGGGTCCCATCAGGCCAAAGGGGGTCTCGTTGTCTTTGTCCGCGACAATGGCTGCGGTTTCGATATGGACCGGGCCAGAAGAAGGTTGTTCGAACCCTTTGCTCGCTTTCACAGTGAAAATGAATATAAAGGTACCGGAATAGGCCTTGCCACTGTGAAAAGGATTGTTCACCGTCATGGCGGCCGCATCTGGGCGGAGAGCCAGCCGGGACAGGGGGCTACATTCTATTTCACCCTGCCCGATTAAGGAAAGGAAAACCCCGGATCTTTCGATCCGGGGCGGTAAACCCGGTTCTACTTCTTCATGACCTTCTTTGCGTAGAGATCGCCCTTTTCAAGGGTATATACCAGCGTAACCGTGTCACCTTCCTTGATGTCCATCAGGCCTGCCTTTTTGCCCTTCACCGTCACCTGTGTCGAATCATCGACGATGGCGCCGGCCACAATCTCCTTTCCGCCGGCCATGGATGAGATCGAAATGCCCTTTCCGCCCTGATCGACTCCAATCACCTTGCCCGTCATCGTCTTCATGCCGGCGGCTTCAGCGGACATGGGCAGAGCTGCAAAAGCAAAAAGCAAGAACATTGCAAAGATGGTGAAGCAAACAGACTTCTTCATGGGTTCCCTCCTTTTTTTGCCGCCGGGAAGCGGCCTGGCTCCCGGCAAATTCATAGCATGACCGATGCACGTACGTCCCTTGAGAAGCAAAACCTGTACCATTGGTCTTTCCGTTGAAATAACAGGATTCAGCGGCCCATTCTCCGCTTTATCAGACGATAAGATCGGGGACTTTTTGCCCCTGAAAGCGGTTTTATGCCCCAGTCGTCTCTTTACCATTTCACCGTAATCCGGTACAATGGTTGAAGAGATGCATGAGGTCGACACCCCGGGGGAGGCGACCGCTCAATAATCTTCCCCCTGCAATCGGAGAGGTGATCACATGAAGGACCGTTCCCGCAAATTGCTCGTAATCGATGACGAGGTGAGATGGTGCCAGTTGTTGAGCGATACACTCACCTCGGAAGGTTTTGACGTCACGGTGGCCAGCAACAGCACGACGGCATCGCAGCTTATAAATCAGGTGGATTTCGATGTTATCCTTACCGACCTCAGGATGGCCGGCAAGGATGGTTTGCAGCTTCTCGAAGAGACAAAAAGAGTGGCCCCGACAACCCCGGTTATCCTGATTACCGCTTTTGGGTCCATCGATTCGGCGGTGCAGGCCATGAAGATGGGCGCCTACGATTTCATAACGAAAAGCGGCGACATGAGCGAACTGGTTCTGGCCGTCGAGAAGGCCCTCGAAACAAAATTCCTGCGAAAAGAAGTGATAGGCCTGAGAAGAAAACTGGAATCCCGTTACAGCTTCCATAAAATGATCGGGAAAAGCCCTCTCATGCAAAGGATTTATCAGCTCATCGAGATGGTCTGCGATACATCGAGCAACGTTCTCGTAACGGGCGAGAGCGGCACGGGAAAAGAGCTCGTGGCAAAAGCCATTCATTACAATGGTGCCAGAAAGAACGGGCCTTTCATCGCCGTGAACTGCGCCGCCATTCCAGAGAACTTGCTGGAGAGCGAGCTTTTCGGGTACAGGAAGGGTGCCTTTACCGACGCAAAGACCGATAAGGAGGGGCTTGTTGTCGGCGCCTCCGGGGGGACATTATTTCTGGATGAGGTGACTGAAATGCCTCCATCGCTCCAGGCCAAGATATTGAGGGTCATCGAAGAAAGGGAGGTGCGTCCGCTGGGCGGCACGACCTCCTACCCGACGGACGTCCGCGTCATTTCCACTTCAAACCGTGATATCCAGACACGTATAGATGAGGGACTCTTCAGAAGTGACCTCTATTACCGCTTAAGAGTGATCGATATCGATCTTCCGCCTTTGCGGGAAAGAAAGGAAGATATTCCTCTCCTCGTCATGCACTTTCTGAACACATTCAACAAGGATCTCAAAAAGAAGGTATCCCATGTTTCCACGGAAGCGATGAAGATCTTTATGGATTACTCATGGCCGGGAAACGTAAGGGAGTTGGAAAACGTGATCCAGAGGGCCGTAACTCTATGCCGGGGCGAGACTGTTATCCCCGACGACCTGCCGGTACTTATGACCAAGGCGGTGGGTAATTCGTTTCTGGAACGCGCCGTTGGGAAGGCCCGTACCCTTGAGGACCTGGAGAAGGAATATGTCCGCGAGGTACTTGCCGAGGTAAGGGGGAACCGGTCGCGCGCGGCGGAAATCCTGGGTATCGACAGAAAAACCCTCTACCGAAAGCTCAAATCCGAATAATCCATCACAAGACAGACGGTAAACCGATGGGGCAGAAAGCCTGCCTATCGGGGCGCTATGCCCCAGGTGAATCCCGAGCTCGAAGCCGGGCCTGATATCCTGTTCCCTTGCTGCGGGTCGTTCTATGCTATCCTGAACACGGCTGCAGGTCCGATGGCGTGCAAATTGCAATTTGGGTCCGAACTGCCTCACCGGGGACACGTCCCCGCCGGAGGGTGCCCGCGAATTGACGGATGCAAGAGAACAGGGAGGAAATATGGCAAGGAAAATCGGTACGACGAGTAGAAGAATACCCAAGAGCAAATTCGATGTGCAGGAGACACACAAATGCCCCCGGTGTAACGCATTTCTGGTACATGAAAGATTCTATGGCATGTGTGCCCATATCTGGGTGTGGCGTTGCATAAAATGCGGAGAAGTAATCGATGACGTGGTGCTCTACAACCGTCGCTTGCTCAAGAAGGCGGCTAAGGGCATAGATATAATGACACTGATCCGTTGACGCAAGCCCTGCGTGATGACAGGGATGTTTTCGTGAATGGGCCGGGCCGGAACAATCGGCCCGGGATATAACAATCAGCCTCTATCGGAAGGGGGCGGCACCGCGGGTAGTGATAATACGCTGCAGCGGGCCGTACCCCCCAGCCTTTTTTGTTTCCTTTTCGTTTCCCCGACAGAAACCTTTCATTCTCCGTGATTCCGGCGAAGGCCTTAAATCCAGGAGAGATTTCGTATAAGGAATTAGGTTATCCAGGAGGATTTCCAGCTGTTCTCGGTCATCTAAAGCCCCTCGGCCGGCTCTACAGGAAGACCGCTGTCGTTCGTGCTGAAAGCATGGGAGGGAAACCGACAGGTCCTGTGGCATAGTGCCCCAAGTGAGGCAGATACGGCCAGGCATAACAAGAGGACGCGGATCATAATATCCTGTGATACCATGCATTCAAGGACGGCCTGCCCGGGTGGCATCAATGTTGCTTTACTGCCAAGCGAGACTGTGAATGGAGATCAATGAAAGTGAAATAAGCCGGTATCTTTCCGAACGGTTTTTCGAGCGGGTGCGGATAATAAACGTTCGGGAACTATCGGGAAAAACGGCCGCCGACCAGGAGATGAAGAAATTCGGTTATGGCCGCCCGATTCTTGTCCTGTGTGTTATCGGCGGCAAGAGGAAGCGCCTGGTATTCCATCGGATTCGCCCCAACGCGTTTGGCAGGGAACGGGAAGACGACAGGGCAGCGGCTGTTTGGCTCGACTATCAGACCTTCAATGTCCTGCCCCGCCATGTTCCCGCCGTTGATATGGTTGCCCTTGAGGACAACGGGAGTATGGTGTCCCTGGGTCATGCCAGGGAACTGGTCCTTGTGACGGGGTTTCGGCGCGGTGTGCCCTACGCACACGATCTGATGCGCATTCGCGACGGAGGCACCCTTGGCGGACTTGATCGCCGACGGGTTGAGAAACTGGCCTCCTATCTGGCACAGATACATCAGTTGCGGCTTGATGAACCCCGTTTGTGGATACGCAGGCTCAGAGACCTCGTTGGCCATGGAGAGGGCATCATGGGCCTGACGGACAGCTACCAGCCCGATGCCGAGACGATCACCGACAAGGAATTACGTTCCATCGAAGAGACGGCAAACGCGTGGCGCTGGCGCCTGAAAAGTGTTCCGGGCCGCCTCTGCCAGGTCCACGGGGATTTCCATCCTTTCAATATCGTTTTCGAGAAGGAAGATCTTTTCTGGGTCCTTGACCGAAGCAGAGGCCCTTGGGGTGAAGCCGCGGATGACGTGAGCTGTATGGCAATCAATTATCTTTTTTTCTCATTGCAGCGGTATGGCCGTCTTGAAGGCCCCCTGAGGGAGCTTCATGATCTCTTCTGGAAAAGCTATCTAGCCTTCCGTCCCGACGACGGGATTCAAAGCGTGGTGCAGCCATGGTTTGCCTGGCGGGCGCTGGTGCTTGCGAGTCCCTTGTGGTACCCGGACATTTCTGATGATGTGAGACGGAAGCTTTTCAATTTCATTCACAGGATATTGAAGACAAAACGCTTTGACTACAATAGGGTCAATGACTATATCGCTTAGCAGGAGGAGGAACGGACGATGAACCCGGCAGCAAAATCAGGATTCGCGGTATGGTTCACGGGGTTGCCGTCGTCGGGGAAAACGGTGATGGCGGAAAAGATGTGCGAGATGTTATCGGAGCGCGGCGTTACCGTGGTGCTTTTCGATTCCGATGAACTCAGACGAGTGCTGACACCGCGCCCTGTCTACACGGACGAAGAGAGGGACTGGTTCTACGGCGTCGTGGTCTATCTTGCCGAGCATCTTACAGAAAGCGGGGTCAATGTCGTGATATCCGCCACTGCGCCTCGACGGTTTTACCGTGCAACGGCCCGCCTGCACATCGAAAAATTCGCCGAGGTCTTCGTTGACTGTCCTGAAGCGCTCTGCCGTGCCCGTGATCCTAAAGGACTCTGGAAAAAAGCCGACAGCGGCGAGATCAGAAGCTTGCCCGGCGCGGGCATCCCCTACGAAAAACCCTCCTCTCCGGAGGTTCGTATAGATTCAGCTCATACGTCCGTCACCGACGGCGCCCGTAGAGTACTCAGCGGGCTCGAGGCCCTTGGTTTTGTTGGTAAGGGGCATGATAAAGTCAAGAGACGTTCGGTTGATGGAAAAATAATTTTCCTGTAAGGATTGTATTGTGAAGAGATATCCGGCATGTCAGGTGGTCTGCAAGCTTATTCTCGTATTTTTTCTGTACGTTGCAGCCCAGGGAGCCGGATGCGCGTGGGCAAATGTTGACGGTCCGCAGACAATCACGCCGCCCGCCGGCCCGGCGGCCGAAGAGAATTCCTTCGTTGCCGTTGTGCGGGATGTGGGGCCGTCAGTTGTATCGATACGCGCTGAGAGGGTACTGGAGGGACTGCAATTGCCCGACGGGGAAGAGGGTATTGACGAAGAGAATCTGCGGCAGTTTCTTGAGGAACTGCTAAGACGCAAGACATCGCCGGGAAAACGTACGGGAATACGCGAGGCTTCAGGACTGATCGTGACCTCGGACGGATATGTGCTGACAAACTATCATGTTGTAGCAGATGCGATCAGGGTGGTTGTCCAACTCCACGATGGGAGCGTCTTTGATGGAAAGGTTGCCGGCAGCGACAGCAAGACGGACCTCGCCCTCGTGCGGATCAAGGCCGACGGGCTCAAGGTGCCGCGACTTGGGGATTCGGAGCGAATAGAACCGGGCGAATGGGCGATAGCAATAGGCTCCCCTTATGGTTTCGAGAAAAGTGTGACCCTGGGAGTAATCAGCGCGAAAAGCCGCCCCGGTTTCGGGATGAGCTCACTGGGTGAACTCATCCAGACTGATGCCTCGATCAATCCAGGAAACAGCGGAGGTCCCCTGGTGAATATAAAGGGGGAGGTGATAGGGATTAACTCCATCGTGGTCCGGCCGGGTCAGGGTATCGGCTTCGCAATCCCCATCAATCTCGTAAAAAGGGTGGTCCATGACTTGATCGAACAGGGAAAGGTCTTGCGTTCATGGGTGGGGTTGGGGCTCCAGGACCTTACTCCGGACCTCAAGAGATACTTCGGCCTCAAGGGCCCGGGGGCGCTGGTGAGGCAGGTCGTGAAAAAGGGTCCCGCAGACATGGCCGGGTTGAAGCCGGGCGACGTCATTGTTGCAGTTGAGGGAAAACAGGCGGCCAACACACAGTTTGTGATCAACACGATCCAGGAGAAAAGGATAGGGCAAACTGTGGACGTGGAAGGGATCCGCAACGGCAAAGGTTTTACAGCCGCGATCACCACCACGGATGAGGAAAAATTTCAGTCCGGCCGTATTAGAGTGACCACCTCTGAAGAAAGGAGGCCCTTTGGGCTTGCAGTCAGGACAATAACACCCGGGATCGCGCAAAAGGTGGGGCGCCCCGACCTTGAAGGCGTGGTTATAACCCGGGTGGAGATGGGTTCCCCCGCCCATGCCGCATCCTTGATGGCCGATGACGTAGTTGTCCTTGTTAATGGCAGGCGTGTCAAAGACGATAAAGACTACCTGGCGGTCCTCAAAAAAGCAGAACCGGAAATAGGCGTGCTCATGATGATCGACAGGTTGGGTACCACTTTCTTCGTTGTGCTTCGGGATGAATAAAGGTTCGTTGTCCGGCCCCGATGACACGATCGTTTATTCCAAAGTCGAACAGTTCCGGTAGATCCCGCACATGATGCGGGCCTCATTTCGTGCTATCAGGCGGACTTAAATCTTCCCGTCCGGCAATTGCACTTCCACAAGCAGCGGAAGATGGTCCGACGCCATTTTTGCATTCATGGAGCGGGGAACCTTGCAGTTTCTCACCACGATTTCCCGTGAAAGGAAAACATGGTCGAGCCGAAGAAACGGAGTGATGCTGGGCCAGGTCCTCCTGGGCCGGTGATTTCCCGGAAGAGAGAGCTGGGCATCGGCCAGCTTTTGCGAAAAGTCATGATGAACGTAGGATCCTGGAGTGGCATTCATGTCGCCGCACAGCACGATCGGGGGACGGCACCGCGCATTGCCAAGCCAGTCGGGGCCTAAGAGCACGGCTGATTGAGTCCGGCGCCGGACCGGTGTGAGTCCAAGGTGGGTGTTGATGACCTGTATGCTATGGCCGTCGATGTCGACTTCAACCCAGAGGGCCCCTCTGCGGGGTTCTTTCCGACGCGAAGGAAGGCCTCCGGTCTTGACGGGTCGGATGGGATAGCGGCTCAGGATGGCATTGCCGTACCGCCCTTTCTGAATATAGAGGCTGGGATGAAAATGAAAGTTCATATCCAGTTCACAGGCTATCATGCGTGCCTGGTCAACGCATCCCGTACGGCTAAGACCGACATCCAGTTCCTGCAACGCCACAATATCGGGATGGAGCCCTGCAATTATCTGTGCTATCCTCAGCGGCATGTTTTTTCCGTCATTACCGATGCAGCTGTGCACATTGTAGGTCATGATGGAAAACTTCAGAGGCGTATGCATGAAATAAGGATAGGTCAAAACACAGATAGTTTCAAGTTTCGCCGAAACCATCTTCTTTGTGGCATAATACCCCACCGCTGGGGATTCGATGTACTTCAAATATGTGAACTATGCGGTTTTATAGCCTTTTGGACGCTGGCACCACCCTTGCATCCCTGAACATGCTGGGCGTCGGTCCGTTATCTGCCCGTGCGTGGGGTACAGGTACATTATTATAAAGAGAGGTGGGTCTTCATGGATATTCTTTCGAAAGAGCAACTGAGCGTTTTGATGGAGTACAGAGACGAACTGTGCGTTTCTCTTTACATGCCGGCTTTCCGGACGGGTCCTGAAAAGAGACAGAACCAGATTCGTTTCAAAAACCTTGTTCGCAAAGCCGAGGAGCTGCTCAACGCAAAACACCTGCGTTCCGGGCAGGTGGAGGACTTCTTGTCCTGCATAAAGCCGCTCGTCAACAATAATCAATTCTGGTCATTCTTTCAGAGTGAGGGTTTTTGCGCCTTCATGTCGGGGAGGGACCTTTTTTATTTTCGCCTCCCCCTCAGGTTTGATGAGAACGTCACGGTGTCGGGCCGTTTCCATCTAAAGCCCGTGCTCGGTCTCGTCTACAATGACAGCCGCTTTTTCATGCTTGCGCTGGGTCTCAACGGGGCGCGGTTTTTTCAATGTTCCCGTTACAGCATGAACGAACTTGTCATGGATAAGGTGCCGAAAAATTTCGAGGAGGCCATGCAGTACAATGAACAGCAGAAGCAGCTTCAATATCACACGAATGCGCCTCAATCGGGAGGGAGAGGCATCGCCGTATTTCATGGTCAGGGCGGGGGAATCGATGATAAGAAAAGCAACATCCTGCAATACTTCAAGATGGTCGACCATGGGGTCGCCGGTGTAATAGGACAGGAAAAGGCACCGCTTCTCTTCGCCGGCCTCGATCACCTTTTCGGAATCTACAAAAAGGCAAACAGTTATCCCTATCTCGCCAGCGAGAACCTCGCGATCAATCCCGAGGATCGGACTGATGCCGAGCTTCACGAGAGGGCAGTCGGGGTCATGGGTTCTCATTTTCTTGCCGCCCGTGACGAAGCAATCGATTCGTATCTCAATCTCGCCGGTACAGGCCGGACCGCAAACGACATCGAAACCATTCTGCCCGAAGCATTCGGCGGGCGTGTCGATTCCCTTCTTGTGTCGCCCCGGGTGCCTCAATGGGGGAGGTTTGACCCGGTCAATCGCAAAGTCGACCTGCACGAAAGCCGTTCGGGGGATGACGAAGACCTTCTGGACCTTGCCTGCGCGTACACATACCTGAAGGGCGGCGCTATCTATGATATTGCACCCGGATCGGTACCCGGACTGTCGTCGCCGGCAGCTGTCTTTCGATATTGATCATGGAAAGCAAAGCATGGATGGAGGGGGCGGGACGATGAAGATAGGGATTATCGGCGCAGGCCTTGTAGGCTCGACCGCAGCTTACACAATCGTCATGAAAGGTTTTGGGACGGAGATCATCCTCGTCGACAAGAATACGACGCGTGCACAGGCGGAAGCCGCCGACATTCTCCACGCCGTTCCCTTCGGACATTCCGTTGTTATACGGCAGGGCGATTATGCCGATCTCGAAGGCAGCTCCGCCGTCATTGTGGCGGCCGGAAGAAGCAGGCTGGATGGACAGTCGCGCCTTGACCTGGCGGCTGATAATGCGGCCATATTTCGGGATGTTATCCCGGCGATACTTGAACATGCGCCCGGTTCGGTCCTGGTGATCACCACGAATCCCGTGGATGTGATGACTCATGTTGCAAGCCGGATAGCCGAAGGATTGGGTGTACCTTCGTCACGGGTGATCGGGACTGGCACGGTCCTCGATACAGCCCGTTTCAGGACGCTTCTCGGCCAGTTTCTCGATATTGACAGCAATTATGTCCATGCCTACGTCATTGGAGAACATGGCGACTCGGAAGTAATGGCCTGGTCGCTCGCAAGGGTAGCGGGATTGACAATCGATGAGATTTGCCGTCTTCTCGGAAAGAAACTTGACGAGTCTCAGAAAGAGAAAATGGGCGATGACGTCAGACGGGCCGCATACCATATCATCTCCGGCAAAGGAGCGACCTACTACGGGATCGGCAGTGCGCTCGCCCATATTATCGATGTGATTCTCCACGATCACAGGGCAATACTTACCGTCAGCACTTTCATGTCCGATTGCGAAGGCATCTCCGACGTAACTCTTTCACGGCCCCATATCCTGGGCGGTCAGGGCGTGCTGGCAAGTCTGCCGCTGCCCCTTAACGACCTGGAACGATCGGCCCTGATGGAAAGCGCGCAGACCCTGCGCCGGGCCATCGACGGACTGGGCCCCTTATGACATCGCCGGATACCTCATCGGTCAAAGCCGGGTGCGGTGCTATACTTGGAGTAGACACAGATCGTATGCGAAGGAGATGATGGAAGATGCCCATGCCGGCCGGGATGCTCGCCTCCCCGGATTTTTCGCCATATTGGGACAAGGTATGAGACGAGGCATGAGATGCGGGTGGGTTCCGCTATTTCCAATGAAAGAAAGGGGGTGCACCCATGTATACGCGACTGATCGTGGTGAATTTTGGACCTGGGATGCGTTCAACGGCGGAGATGGTGGCCGATACGTTTGCCCCCATTTACAAAACCATGAAAGGATTTAAAGGCGCAACGTTCTTCAATGACTACGAAACCGGTGAGTGCGGCGCTCTAAGCCTGTGGGAATCAAAGGGGGACGCCGAGGCTGCCACAGCAAGTTTGTGGCCGAAACTTCAGGAAGTCGCGGGCGGTATGCTGAAAGGACCGCCCATCGTACGAATATTCGAGTTTTACGAACCTAAAATTCAGCCTCGGGAGCAAGCTACCGGGGGAGGCATGTAGTACCGTGAGTCCCAGAGACGGCATTGCAGCCCCTATGACGACTGGTCTCCGACGATCGCGATAAGAAAGCGATGAGAACTCACTTATCAAACGCATATTATCGAGGTGCTTCCTGTACCGCGCAAGATACCGGCACGACTGCGTTTTAGAGAAACCGGAACGATTCTACGCGAGGTGAAAATAATGAAATTGGTATTGCACATAACCCCCGTGTATGTTATAAAAACGATCTCAGGGGCCGTTAGCTCAGTCCGGTAGAGCAGTTGACTCTTAATCAATTGGTCCAAGGTTCGAATCCTTGACGGCCCACCATTTACCAACGGTTTACGTTTTCATCGAATTGACTACATTGACTACGATTGACTACATCAACCGAAGGTGTC